>NZ_SUNH01000011.1 GCF_005048265.1 Paracoccus hibiscisoli | reverse complement strand
AGGGGGTGGTCATCACGGCAATCGCGCGCAAGAGAGCGGCCGTCATCCGGGCCATCGCAGAGGGCCGTAACGACCGCTCCTGTCTGCCAGGCCAAGACCCAAGGCTGAGGAGACAACAGCCCCCCATCATGCCAATGCCCAAGGTCGGGGACGCAACGCGGCAGAGAACCCTCGTGCCCTGTCATGGGCCGACATTGTTGACGCCCGCCAGTTGGAACGAGGCTGCCCCAGGACGACACCACAGTCACGCAGCGGCCAACCCCCACATGAGAGCCGTTCAACCGTCGCCCCAGTTCCGTCTTCTGCCTTGCGCATCCGCACCACGCCAAGCCAGGCGCCGCCGGAATGATCCCCATGGATCATGGACTTGACAGCGATCATCGGCTCAGGAGAAGCTGTTCGGTTGGGCCGATGGCTCAGACTGCCTATCGCGGCGGCGAACAGGGGCGCTCCTGCGTCATTCTGTCAATGGCAGCCGGCAACCTCGCCCGACAACCACGGTTGCTGGCCGATTGAGGCCGCGAGGGAACTGGCCGTGGATCTCGGCGCCAGTGGCCCGCAGTATCTAGCGCCACTGCCGGAAACCCAAAGGACCGCCGCTCCAGATCGGCGACCAATTCAGCGGGCTGTTGGGGATCAATGATTGTGGCGGGGCAGCGTCGCGGAGATGCGGGTGAAATCCTCGGCGTCGCGGATCGTGGCGCCCTCGGACAGTTGCGTGACGGTGTCGCGATAGATCCGTTGCCAGGGCGTCGCGGATGCAGGGGTGGCGGGGATGCCGTCGGCCTTGCGGCGCGCGATCTCGGCCTCGTCCACCAGCATGTCGCAGCGCCCCTGGTTCAGGTCGATGCGAATGCGGTCGCCGGTGCGCAGCCAGGCCAGCCCCCCGCCTGCCGCGCTTTCGGGCGAGGCGTTCAGGATGGATGGGCTGTCGGCGGTGCCCGATTGCCGACCGTCGCCCAGGGTGGGCAGGCTGCGGATGCCCGCCTGGATCAGGCGGTCGGGCGGCTGCATGTTCACCACCTCGGCGGCACCCGGCCAGCCCAGAGGACCGGCGCCCCGGATCACCAGGATCGAATCCGCGTCGATCGGCAGTGCGGGGTCGTTGATGCGGGCGTGGTAATCGGCCGATCCGTCAAAGACGAAGGCCGTCGCCTCGAAGATGTTCTCTTGCCCCGGCTGAGACAGATAGCGGGCGCGAAAATCGTCGGATATGGCGCTGGTCTTCATGATCGCGAAATCGAACAGGTTGCCACGCAGAACCAGAAACCCCGCCCGCGCCATCATCGGCGCGTCATAGGGCTTGATTACCTCGCGGTCCTTGCTTTCGCGGCCCTCCAGGTTCCGGGCCATGGTCCGGCCGGTCACGGTGGGGCAATCGCCGTCCAGCACGCCGGCCTGCAGCAGTTCCCACATCACGGCGGGCACGCCGCCCGCGCGGTGGAACCGCTCACCCAGCCAGGCACCGGCGGGCTGGACATTGGCCAGCAGCGGCACGTCATAGCCATGCGCCTGCCAATCCTCGGGGCGCAGGTCGGCGCCCGCATGACGCGCCATCGCCATCAGATGCGGCTGTGCATTTGTTGATCCGCCAATGGCCGAATTGACCCGGATCGCGTTCAGAAACGCCGCCCGCGTCAGGATCTGCGAGGGGCGGATATCCTCGTGCACCAGCTCGACCGCGCGCAGGCCTGTGCGATAGGCGATCTGGCCGCGTTCGCGATAGGCGGCGGGGATCGCCGCGCAGCCGGTCAGTGACATGCCCAGGGCCTCGGCGATGGCGTTCATGGTGGACGCCGTGCCCATCGTGTTGCAATGCCCGATCGACGGCGCGCTGTCCAAGGCCGATTGCAGGAATTCGTCGCGGGTGATCTCTCCGGCGGACAGCTTGCGGCGAGATTGCCAGATGACCGTGCCCGAACCGACCAGATGCCCCTCGTGCCAGCCGTCCAGCATCGGGCCGCCCGACAGCACGATGGCGGGGATGTCCACCGTCGCCGCCGCCATGATGGCCGATGGCGTCGTCTTGTCGCAGCCCGTCGTCAGCACCACCCCGTCAAAGGGATAGCCGTAGAGCAGCTCGACCAGACCCAGATAGGCCAGGTTGCGGTCCAGCGCGGCGGTGGGGCGTTTGCAATTCTCGAACAGGGGATGGCTGGGGAATTCGATGGCGATGCCGCCCGCGTCGCGGATGCCGTCGCGGACCCGTTTTGCCAGGTCCAGATGGTGGCGATTGCAGGGGTTCAGGTCGCTGCCCGATTGCGCGATGCCGATGATCGGGCGGCCCGATCGCAGCTCCTCGGGGGTGGTGCCGTAGTTCATGAACCGCTCCAGATACAGCGCGGTCATGTCGGCATGGTCGGGATTGTCGAACCAATCCTGAGAGCGCAGGCGACGCGGGGCGGTCATGATGCGGCCCCCTTGCCGTTCATCGCCTCAAGGTGCAGCAGCAACCCGCTGTGGTCGACCTCGCCATGGCCTGCGGCCACGAAATCGGCGAATGCCGCGCGCACCGCCTGCGTCAGGGGCAGGGTCAGGCCGGTGGCGGTGGCCAGATCAGCGACGGATTCCAGATCCTTCAGCTGCAGGCGCGACAGCCCGCCGGGGGCGAAATCGCGCCGGACCATGCGGCCTCCGTGCAGCTCCAGGATGCGGCTTTCGGCGAAACCGCCCCGGATCGCGTCGCGGAACCGGGCGCGGTCGGCGCCCCCTGCCTCGACCAGCATCATCGCCTCGGCCACGGCGCCGATGGTCACGGCGACGATCTGCTGGTTGGCCAGCTTGCAGACCTGGCCCGCGCCGGACGGGCCGACATGGGTCAGCCGCCCCAGGGGGGCCATCACATCGGCGATCCGGGCGATCACCGCCGCCTCGCCCCCGGCCATCAGCGCCAGCGAGCCCTCCTGCGCGCCGACCACCCCGCCCGAGACAGGGCAGTCCACGTGATCGACCCCCAGCTGCGCCAGCCGTTGCGCGTGATCGCGCGCCAGATCCGGCGCGATCGACGAGGTGTCGATCAGCACCGTCCCCCGCTCCATCGCGGCCGCCACGCCGCGGTCGAACAACACCTGCGCCACGGCGGGTCCGTCCGACAGCATGGTAAAGACGATGCCCGCGCCCGTCACGGCCTGCGCCGGGTCGTCCGCCACCTGTGCGCCACCTTCCTGCAGCGCGCGGGCCTTGTCACCCGCGCGGTTCCAGACGGTCACGGCATGGCCCGCGCCCAGCAGGCGGCGCACCATCGGCGCGCCCATCAGGCCGGTTCCCAGAAATGCGATCTCGGTCACAGGCGTCCCCCCAGTTCGTCGTCGATATGCGCGCGGATGATGGCGTCAAAGCTGTCCTCGGCAGTAAAGCCCAAGGCGCGGGCGCGGGTGGCCTGGAACCCCGGGGCCCAGCCTTCGCACATGGCGGTGATGGCGGCGTCGGGTTCGCGCCGGATCAGTGCCACGGCCTCGTCGCCCGCGACGCGGCGCAGGGCCTCGATCTGGTCGGCCACGGTGGCGGACAGGCCGGGCATCGACAGGTTGCGCCGCGGGCCGACCGCCGTCAGGTCCATGGTCGCCGCATGGATCATGAACCCCACCGCTGAGCGCGGCGAGGTGTGCCAGTGCCGGATCGTGTCGGGCACCGGCAGGATGGCCGGCTGGCCCACCAGCGGTTCGCGCAGGATGTTGGAAAAGAACCCCGATGCTGCCTTGTTCGGCAGGCCGGGGCGGATGCAGATCGTGGGCAGGCGGATACCGATGCCGTCGAAAAAACCGCGCCGGGTGTAATCCGACAGCAGCAGCTCGCAGATGGCCTTTTGCGTGCCATAGCTGGTCAGCGGCGTCGTGTGGAAATCATCCGGGATCGCGTCGGGCAAGGGCGCGCCGACCACCGCGATGGAGGAGGCGAACACCACGCGCGGGTGGTAGTCGGCCCCGGCCAGGCGGATCGCCTCGAACAAAGCGCGGGTACTGTCCAGGTTGATGGCATAGCCCTTGGCGAAATCCGCCTCGGCCTCGCCCGAGACGATGGCGGCCAGGTGAAAGATCACGTCCGGGCGCGCGTCGATCAGCCGCGTGGCGGTGTCCGGCGCGGCCAGATCCAGATCGAGGCAGGTGGCTGTTCCCGCAACCCCGTCGGGCGCGGTCGGCGCCACCACGTCGATCAGCGTCATCGCCGTGACCGGCTGGCCGCCCAGCCCGCCGTCGCGGGCCACCCGTTCGGCCAGCTTGCGGCCCAGCATCCCGGCAGCGCCGGTGATCAGAATGTGCATGTTCCCCCCGTCATGGACGACGCCCCCTCGGATTGGTATGATTGTCTGATAACCTGCCGACTGCAAGCCAAGAGAGAACCCCGATGCACACGATCGCTGAAACCGACGCGGACCGGCTGACCCGGATGCTGGGCGCCGACATGGTGCTGACCGGCCCGGACACGGCCCCCTATTGCCGCGATTGGTTCGGCGATGCGCAGGGCGCGGCGCTGGCGGTGCTGCGCCCGCGCGACACCGCGCAGGTGCAGGACTGCGTGCGGGCCGCGGCGGCGCTGGATCTGGGGATCGTGCCGCAGGGGGGCAATACCGGGCTGGTGCTGGGGGCGATGCCCGATTCCGGCCAAGTCGTGCTGTCGTTGGAGCGGATGACCCGCATCCGCGCGCTGGACGCCGACAATTTCTCGGCCGTGGTCGAGGCGGGGACGATCCTGCACGACCTCAAGCAGGCCGCGGCGGCAAGGGGGCTGTTCTTTCCCCTGACCCTTGGCGCGCAGGGATCGTGCCGGATCGGGGGCAATGTCTCGACCAATGCGGGGGGCGTGAACGTGCTGCGCTATGGCATGACGAGGGAGCTGGTGCTGGGGCTGGAGGTGGTGCTGCCCGATGGCCGGGTGCTGGACCTGCTGTCGGGGCTGCGCAAGGACAATCGCGGCATCGACCTGAAACAGCTGTTCATCGGGGCTGAGGGCACGCTTGGCATCATCACCGCCGTCGCGGTCAAGCTGACGCCCGCGCCCGACCGGGTGGCGACCGCGCTGGTGGCCCTGCCCCGGCTGGAGGATGCCATTACGCTGTATCGTCGCGCGCGGCGCGAATGCTGCGACCTGATGTCGGCGTTCGAGTTCATGCCGCCCCTGGCCTTTACCCTGGCGCGAGAGGCGCGGCCTGACCTGACCCTGCCCATGGCCGACACGCATCCGGCCTATGCGCTGATCGAGATCTCCGGCTCGGGGCTGGTCGATATCGACGATCTGATGGCGCGGTTCCTGGAGGGGGTGTTCGCCGACGGGCTGGCGCTGGACGGCGTGGTCGCCCAATCGCAGGCGCAGGCCGCGGCCCTGTGGGCGGTGCGCGAGGGCATGAACGAGGGCCAGGCCCGGCGCGGCAGGCACCTGCGCAGCGACGTCTCGGTTCCTCTGTCCCGGCTGGCCGAGTTCGTGGCCGAGGTCGAGGCCGCCGTGACCGCGCAGCTGCCCGGCTGCACCTGCGTGTCCTATGGCCATGTGGGCGATGGTAATGTGCATCTGAATGTGCTGCCTGATCATGCGCTTGGGCCGGACAGCGTCGATGACCAGATCGCGCGGGCCAAGGGCATTCTGCATCAGGTCCTGGACCGATTCGGCGGCTCGATCAGCGCCGAACATGGCATCGGGCGCCTGAAAAAGGTGGATTTCGAGGCCCGCCTGCCCGCCCCTCAGCGCGCCCTGCTGGAGGCGATCAAGCAGGCCATCGACCCGGGGCGGATCATGAACCCGGGCTGTCAGTTCGATCCCGTGGCGGGTTAGGCCATGCAGGACGCACCGACGCAGATCCTGCGGACCCAACATCTGCCCGCCCGGATCGCGGCGCAATTCGCCCGCCAGATCCAGCAGGGCGCCCTGAAACCCGGCGACCGGCTGCCGACCGAAAACGCCATGTCGCGCAGCTTCGGCGTCAGCCGCACCGTCATCCGCGAGGCCATCGCCCAGCTGCGCAACGAGGGCATGATCGAGACCCGCCAGGGCGTCGGCGCCTTTGTCATCGACCGGCCCACGCGGCACATCCGCCTGGACGACCGCGCCGACAGCGACGGGCATGCCTTTCGCGACCTGTTCCAGCTGCGCGTGCCGCTGGAGATCGAGGCGGCGGGCCTGGCCGCTGCCGGTCACGGCCCCGAGCATCTGCGCCAGATGGATGCGGCCCTGGCCCGGATGCGGGTCACCGATGACAGCGCGCATGACGGCATTCTGGCCGATCTGGAATTCCACCGCATCATCGCGGCCGCCACCGGCAACGATTACTTCGTGCAGTTTTTGGGCGC
This sequence comes from Paracoccus hibiscisoli, assembly GCF_005048265.1. Classification (GTDB taxonomy): domain Bacteria; phylum Pseudomonadota; class Alphaproteobacteria; order Rhodobacterales; family Rhodobacteraceae; genus Paracoccus; species Paracoccus hibiscisoli. The sequence goes on along the minus strand of NZ_SUNH01000011.1, from coordinate 141,069 downwards.
CGTGTCAGACCGCATCCTGCAGACCATCGTGCGGTCGCGCGAACGCATCCGCCTGGAGGAGATCGTGGCCATCGTCGAACGGGAACACACCGCCGTGCGCGACGCCATCGCCGCGCGCGACCCGGTCCGCGCGCGGGCGGCGATGCGGGCGCATATGGCCGGTTCGGCCGAACGCATCGCCCTGCGGGTGGAGTTCTATCTTTGACGCGCGGGCGACAAATCTGTGGACAGGATGGTTTACGCGCGGCTAGGGTCATCGTGTTGTCTGACATCTAAGGACAACGCGGCGTGGGGGCGTCGCATCTTCCGGAGGGACCTGCGATGACATCACCACGATCCTTGACGGCTGTCACGATCCTGCCTGACGACGCCGACCGCGCGACGCTGGTGGGGCGCGTCTGGTCCGATGACCGCGGCGGCCCCTGCCCGGTCGTGATCCGCGCGGGTCGCGTACTTGACCTGACCGGCGTCTCGGCCACCATGTCGGGGCTGCTGGAGCGGTCCGATCTGCATGCCGCGCTGGCCGCTGATCTGCCCGATCTGGGCGGACTGGACGCGTTTCTGGATGGCCGCGCCGGGCGCCTGCTGGCGCCGGTGGACCTTCAGGCGATCAAGGCCGCGGGCGTCACCTTTGCCGACAGCATGCTGGAACGCGTGATCGAGGAGCAGGCCCGCGGCGACAGCGGCCGCGCCGCCGCGATTCGCGCCCGTCTGGCGCCGGTCATCGGCGACAGCCTGCGCGGGGTCGCGGCGGGGTCCGACAAGGCCGCCGCCGTCAAGGCGCTGCTGCAGCAGATGGACCTGTGGTCGCAATATCTGGAGGTGGGCATCGGCCCCGACGCCGAGATCTTCACCAAGGCGCAGCCCATGTCCGCCGTGGGCTGCGGCGATCTGGTGGGCATCCACCCCATCTCGGACTGGAACAACCCCGAACCCGAGGTGGTGCTGGTCATCCGCTCGGACGGCGCGATCCTGGGCGCGACGCTTGGCAATGACGTGAACCTGCGCGATGTCGAGGGGCGGTCCGCCCTGCTGTTGGGCAAGGCCAAGGACAACAACGCCTCCTGCGCGCTTGGGCCGTTCATCCGGCTGTTCGACGACGGTTTCACCCAGGGCGATCTGGAACAGGCCACCGTATCCCTGCGGGTCGAGGGGCAGGACGGGTTCCAGATGACCGGCGACAGCCCGATGGCCGCGATCAGCCGCACGCCGTCCGATCTGGCAGCACAACTGCTGAACCGGTCGCATCAATATCCCGACGGGGCGGTGCTGTTCTTGGGCACCATGTTCGCCCCGGTCAAGGACCGCCGCGCACCCGGCCAGGGGTTCACCCACGAGACCGGCGACCGGGTCGAGATCGCCTCGCCCCGCCTTGGCCGCCTGGTGAACTGGGTCGAGCGTACCGACCGCTGCCCAGAATGGACCTTCGGCACGGGGGCGTTGATGCGCAACCTGACCCGCCGCGGCCTGGCCGAGAGGATCTGAGGGCATGTCCCGGTTGTCGCGGTTCTTCTTCGGCTTTCTGGACGTGCTGCTGGCGGTGCTGCTGGGGGCAATGGCGCTGATGGTCTTTGTCAACGTCGTCATGCGATATACGATGAATTCGGGCCTGCCGCTGTCGGACGAGCTGTCGCGCTTTGCCTTCGTCTGGCTGACCTTCATCGGCGCGGTCGTGGTTTATCACCACCGCCAGCATATGGGGATGGAGACGGTCGTGGCCCAGTTCGGCCCGCGCGGACGCCGGGTGCTGATGGGCATATCGGACCTGATCATCCTGGGCTGCGCGGGGGTGCTGATGCACGGCACCTGGAAGCAGCTGCCCATCAATGCCAGCATGAGCGCGCCGGTGTCCGGCCTGTCGATGGCCTGGGTCTATGGCATCGGCCTGTTCACCGGCGCGGGCATCATCATCATCACGGTCGAACGCCTGTTCCGCCTGGCCACCGGCCGCATGTCCGATGCCGAGCTGCGCGGTTTTGGCGGAGAGATGGACGATCTCTATGACAGCCCCGCGCGGGCCAAGGCGGGGGACCGTGCCGAATGACGCTGCTGGTCTTTATCGTCTCGCTGATCGGGGCCATGTCGCTTGGGGTGCCGGTGGCATTCGCGCTGATCTTTTGCGGCGTGATCCTGATGTCCTTCATGGGCATGTTCAACACCCAGATCATCGCCCAGAACATGCTGATCGGCGCCGATACCTTTACCCTTCTGGCGATCCCCTTCTTCATCCTGGCGGGCGAACTGATGAACGCGGGCGGGTTGTCCAAGCGCATCATTGAATTCGCGATCACCTTTGTCGGTCACATCCGGGGCGGGCTGGGGCTGGTGGCGATCATCGCGGCGGTGATCATGGCCTCGATCTCGGGCTCGGCTGCGGCGGATACGGCGGCGCTGGCGGCGATCCTGATCCCGATGATGGCGCGGGCGGGCTATAACGTGCCGCGATCCGCCGGTCTGATCGCGGCGGGGGGCGTGATCGCGCCGGTCATCCCGCCGTCGATGGCCTTCATCATCTTTGGCGTCGCCGCGAACGTGTCGATCAGCCAGCTGTTCATGGCGGGCATCGTGCCGGGCCTGTTGATGGGGCTGTCGCTGGTCATCACCTGGATGATCGTGGCGGGCCGCGACAATGTGGAAACCCTGCCCCGCGCGCCCTGGACCGACCGGTGGCAGTCGATCGGGCGGGCCGCATGGGCCCTGGGCATGCCGGTCATCATTCTGGGCGGCATCCGCATGGGCGTGGTCACACCGACCGAGGCCGCCGTCATCGCCGCCTTTTACGCGCTGTTCGTCGGCATGGTCGTCTATCGCGAGTTGAAGCCCCGCCACCTGCTGGGCGTGCTGATCGCGGCGGGCCGGACCACGGCGGCGATCATGTTCCTGGTCTGCGCGGCGCTGGTGTCGGCCTGGCTGATCACCGCAGCCAACATCCCCAACGAGATCGCGGGCTATATCGCCCCGCTGATCGAAAACCCCAAGCTGCTGATGCTGGTCATCATGTTGCTGATCCTGGTCGTGGGCACCGCGCTGGACCTGACGCCCACGATCCTGATCCTGACGCCCGTCCTGATGCCCATCGTCATCAAGGCGGGGATCGACCCGGTCTATTTCGGGGTCATGTTCATCATGAATTGCTGCATCGGGCTGCTGACGCCGCCGGTCGGCGTCGTGCTGAACGTGGTCAGCGGCGTGGGGCGGGTGCCGCTTGGCAAGGTGATCCGGGGCGTCTGGCCGTTCCTGATCGCACAGATTCTGGTGATCCTGCTGCTGGTGGCGTTCCCCAGTATCGTGATCGTTCCGGCACGCTGGTTCTACTGACGACAATTCCTTGAGGGAGGAGACACCATGACCATTCTGAAGACGGCCCTGTGCCTGACCACGGCCCTTGCGATAGCGACCCCCGCCCTGGCGCAGTTCCAGGAGCGGACGTTCCGCGTCTCGAACGGCATCAACGAGGATCACCCCGTCGCCACCGGCATGGCCGCGATGCAGGAATGCCTGAACGAGGCCACGGGCAGCGCCATGACCATGCAGGGGTTCTGGGGCGGCGCGCTTGGCGGCGACCTGCAGGCCACGCAGGCCGTGCGGTCGGGCCTGCAGGAGGCGGTCGTGACCTCGTCCTCGCCGCTGGTGGGGATGATCCCGGCCCTTGGCGTCTTTGACCTGCCCTTCCTGTTCCGCACCCCCGAGGAGGCCTATGCCGTCATGGACGGCGAATTCGGCGAGATGCTGAACGAAAAGCTGGACGAGGTCGGGCTGGTCAATCTGGGCTATTGGGAAAACGGCTTCCGCAACATGTCCAACTCTCAGCGCCCCATCGAGACCTGGGAGGATTTCCAGGGCATGAAGGTCCGGGTGATGCAGAACAACATCTTCCTGGATACATTTTCCAACTTTGGCGCCAATGCCACGCCGATGTCCTTCGGAGAGGTGTTCTCGGCGCTGGAGACGCGCGCCATCGACGCGCAGGAAAACCCCTATGTCACCATCGACACCTCGAAATTCTACGAGGTGCAGTCCTATATCAGCGAGACGCGCCACGCCTACACGCCGTTCCTGTTCCTGTTCTCCAAGGCGATCTTCAACAGCTATTCCCCCGAGGAACAGCAGGCGCTGCGCGATTGCGCGACCGTCGGCCGCGACGTCGAACGCGCCGCCATCCAGGAGCTGAACCTGGAATCGCTGGCCCGGATGGAGGCGGCCGGCCTGCAATTCAACACCCTGTCGGTCGCCGCGCAGGAGGAGATGCTGGAGAAATCGCAGGTCGTCTATGAGACGCACCGTGCCGCCATCGGCGAGGATGTCGTCGATCAGGTGCAGGCCATCCTGGCCGATCTGCGCGGCCAGTAAGGGCCACGGGCGCGCGGGATCGCGCGCCCCTTTCATGACACAGGAGGTCCGGCATGACCGGCAACAGGGCGGGCGCCCTGCTGATGCTGCTGGGCATGGCGGCATTCGCGGGCAATGACGCAATCGGCAAATGGCTGGTGGCCGATTACGGGGTGGCGCAGGTGATCCTGCTGCGGTCGCTGGCGGCGGGGCTGCTGATGGCGCCGCTGCTGCTGCGCGGGGGCCGGGTGGTTGCGCGCATCCGCGCGGCCCCCCGCCCGCGCCTGCAGGCGCTGCGCGCGATCTGTGCCACGGCCGAGGTGTTCTGTTTCTATCTGGCGGTGTCGCATATGCCGCTGGCGGATGTGATGGCCTTCTGGATGGCGGCGCCGATCTATGTGGTCGCAATCTCGCCCTTGCTGCTGGGCGAGCGGGTGGGCGCGCGGACCTGGGCGGCGGTTGCGGTGGGCTTTGCCGGGGTGCTGATCCTGCTGGCGCCCAGCCTGCAGGTCTCGGGGCCGGGGGTGGTGTTCGCGCTGCTGGGGACAGCGGCCTTTGCCGCGATCATGGTGCTGGGCCGGTCGCTGCGCGAGACGCCCGACCGCGATCTGGTGCTGTTCCAGCTGGCGGCGGCGGCGGGGGCCGGGCTCCTGCTGGCGCCGTTCGACTGGCAGCCGGTGCAGTCGTCAGGCGATCTGGCGCTGCTGTTCCTGCTGGGCGTGGTGGCGACCGTCGCGCATATGCTGGTCACGCGGGCGCTGAAGCTGGCCGATGCGTCGGTCGTGGCGCCGCTGCAATATTCGCTGCTGGTCTGGGGCGCGGTGCTGGGGTTCCTGATCTTTGGCGACATTCCCGCGCCGGGGATGATGCTGGGCGCGGCGCTGATCGTCGGATCAGGTCTGATCGTGCTGCGCCGCGCGCCAAGGGTCGCGCCGGAACCCCCGGTCCCGGCGCAGCCTGGGGTCAGACAAAGCGGTTGACCCAGTTCTCCAGCCGCTCCTGCCCGCCCGACACGGGCTGCGGGTCCAGGTCGCGCTCCTCGACCCGGGCGGCGATGCGGTCCAGCGGCTGATCCAGCATGGCCTGCGCCTCGGGGCGGTCCCACCCGGCATAGCGCAGGGCGCGCATCCGCTCCAGGCCGCCATCCTCCAGCATGGCGGCTGCGGCCTTCAGGCCGCGCGCGCAGACATCGATGGCGCCGACATGGGCCAGCACCAGATCCTCGGGGTCCAGCGACTGGCGCCGCACGCGGGCGTCGAAATTGGTGCCGCCGGTGGTGAACCCGCCCGCGCGCAGCACCTCGTAATAGGCCAGCGCGGTCTCGGGGACGTTGTTGGGGAACTGGTCGGTGTCCCAGCCCGACTGATAGTCGTTGCGGTTCATGTCGATCGACCCCAGCATGTCCAGCGACGCCGCCAGCGCCAGCTCATGCTCGAACGAATGCCCGGCCAGGATCGCGTGCCCCTGTTCGATGTTCAGCTTGACCTCGTTCTCCAACCCGAACCGCTTGAGGAAACCATAGACCGTCGCCACGTCGAAATCATACTGATGCTTGGCCGGCTCCTGCGGCTTGGGTTCGATCAGGATCGCCCCCTTGAAGCCGATCTTGTGCTTGTATTCCACGACCTTGGTCAGGAACCGCCCCGCCTGTTCGGCCTCGCGCCCCAGATCGGTGTTCAGCAGTGTCTCGTACCCCTCGCGGCCACCCCACAGCACGTAATTCTGGCCGTCCAGACGGTGGGTGACATCCATGCAAGCCTTCACGCAGGCCGCGGCATAGGCGAATATCTCGGGGTCGGGGTTGGTCGCAGCGCCGGCCATCCAGCGGCGGTGGCTGAACATGTTGGCCGTGCCCCACAGCAGTTTGGTGCCGGTCTGCTCCATCTTGGCTGCGAAGATATCGCAGATCGCGTCCAGATTGCGGCGGCTTTCGGCGAATGTCGCGCCTTCGGGACGGACGTCGGCGTCGTGAAAACAGAAGAACGGCTGTCCCAGGATGGCGAACAGATCGAAGGCGGCATCGGCCTTGGCCCGCGCGGCCTCCATCGTGTCGCCATACCACGGGCGGTCATAGGTGCGTCCGCCGAACGGGTCCGCGCCCTCATAGGCCAGGCTGTGCCAATAGGCGACGGCCAGGCGCAGGTGATCCTCCATCCGCTTGCCCATGACGACCTCGTCGGGGTCGTAATGGCGATAGGCGAATTCGTCGTCGCTATCCGGTCCGGCATAGCGGATGGGGGCGATATCCTTGAAATAACCGGTCATGTTTGGTCCCTCGGCTTTCGGTTTTCGGTCAGCGCGCGGCCCAGGCCAGCCCGCGCCGCAGAATGGTCTGCGCCTGCGGGTGGTCCAGTTCGGCGGCGTTGTGGCCCAGTGCGGAAAAAAAGACCCGCCCGGCGCCAAAGCGGTGTTTCCACACCACCGGCATCACCGTCCCTCGGGTCCAGGGGGCATGCGTGCCGTCGAATGTGGTGGTCGCCAGCACCTCGATCGCGGGATCGACATGCAGGTAGTACTGTTCCGAGTGGTAGTCGAAATCCCCCATGCCCTGCATGATCGGGTCATCGGGCGCGGTGATCTGCACGCGATAATCCAGAAAGTCCCCGGGATGCGCGACCCACTGGCCGCCGGTCATGAACTGGTATGCGGGCTGGGCGCGGAACGTGTCGCCCATGCCGCCGTGAAAGCCCGCCAGCCCGGTCCCGGCCTGGATGGCGGCGATCAGGTTGGCCAGCGCGTCGGGGGCGATGTCGGCCTGGGTCATCATCGGGACGATCAGGTCGAACCGGCCCAGATCGCCCTGGGCCAGGACATCGGTGCCGGGTCGGCTGTCGACCTGAAACCCGTCCTGGGTCAGCATCTGCATCACGCGGTCGGCGCAGGCACGGGGCTCGTGCCCCTCCCACCCTCCCCAGAAGATCAGTGCGGTTCGGGTCATGCGGCCTCCGGTGCGGGTGTCAGGGGCGCGACCGCATCGGGGCGCGCGCAATCGGTGGACAGGGGCAGGGTGCGGCCTGTGCGGGCGGCCTCCAACAGGGATTCGATCACGTCCAGCACATGCAGCGCCAGATCGCCGCTGGCACGATGCGGGCGGTCATCGGCGATGGCCTGCGCCATGTCGGCCAGCCCAAGGCCGCGATGATTGTCGTCGCCATGCGCGTGGGTCATGGGCTGTGGCTGCCAGCCCTCGGCACCCGACAGCATCACCGTGCCGTCGAAGCGGTTCGGATCGGGGATCAGCAGCGAGCCGTCGGTGCCATACAGCTCCAGTGGGCTGTGCATATGGGCGCGCACGTCAAAGCTGGTCACGATCTGGACCAGCGCGCCCGAGGCAAAGCCCAGCACCCCCGCCACATGGGTCTGCGCGTCTACGGCGACGGGCTGCCCCGCGCGCGGTCCGGTGGCAATGATGCGGCTGTGATGGGCGCGCGCCGCCATGGCGCTGACCTGTTGCACCGGGCCCAGCAGGTTGACCAGCTCGGTGATGTAATAGGGGCCCATGTCGAACAGCGGCCCCGCACCCGGCCCCTGATAGTAGAAATCAGGGTTGGGGTGCCAGCGTTCGTGCCCCGCCAGCATCAGCGTGGCCGTGCCCGCGACGGGCCGCCCGATGGCGCCTGCGTCGACCAGGGCGCGCGCGGTCTGATGCGCACCGCCCAGAAAGGTGTCGGGCGCACAGCCGATGCGCAGACCCCGCGCGGCGGCCATGTCGGCCAGTTGCCGACCCTCGGCCATGCTGACGGCCAGCGGCTTTTCGGAATAAACGTGCTTGCCCGCGCGCAGGGCGGCCAGCCCGACCTCCAGATGGGCGGCGGGCACGGTCAGGTTCACCACGATGTCGATATCGTCGCGCGCCAGCAGCGCGTCGGGCGTCAGCGCGTCGATGCCGTGGTCCTGCGCCCTGGCCTGCGCCGCGTCGGGGCGCAGGTCGGCCACCGCGCGCAGGGACAGCTGCGGGAACCGCGCGGCGTTCTGCAGATAGATGTCGCTGATCACGCCACAGCCGATGATGCCGATGCCCAAGGGGGTCATGCCGGGTCCTGCATGCGGTGGCCGTCTGCGTCGAACAGGTGCAAGTGCCGGCGTTCGGGTGTCAGGAACAGCGTCTCTCCGGCGCGCAGGCGGCGGTCGCCGGGCAGGCGGACGGTGACGTCGCCCGTGCCCGCGACATGGGCGTGCACGACCGTATCGGCGCCAAGCGTCTCGACGACCTGGGCGGTGGCGGGCCAGTATCCCGTATCGTCCGACACAGCGATATGTTCGGGGCGGATGCCCATCGTCGCCACGTCATCGCGTCCGATGGCCGTGCCCGGCAGCAGGTTCATCTTGGGCGATCCGATGAACCCCGCCACGAACGCGGTCTGCGGGCGGTCATAGAGGTCCATGGGCGCGCCCACCTGCTCGATCCGGCCTGCGTTCATCACGACGATCTGGTCGGCCAGGGTCATCGCCTCGACCTGGTCATGGGTCACATAGATCATCGTGGCGTCCAGCGACTGGTGCAGCTGCGCCAGTTCCACCCGCATCTGGGTGCGCAGGGCGGCGTCCAGGTTCGACAGAGGTTCGTCGAACAGGAACACCTTGGGCTGGCGCACGATGGACCGACCGATGGCCACGCGCTGGCGCTGGCCGCCCGACAGCTGGCTGGGCTTGCGGTCCAGATAGTCGGTCAGGGCCAGGATGCGGGCGGCCTCGGCCACGCGGGTCTGACGTTCGGCGGCGGGCACCTTGGCCAGGCGCAGGCCGAAATCGATGTTCTGCGCGACCGTCATATGCGGATAAAGCGCATAGGACTGAAACACCATCGAGATGCCGCGTTTGGACGGCTCGTCAAAGGTGACGTCCTGACCGCCGATGCGGACCGTCCCCGCCGTGGGCATCTCCAGCCCCGAGATGATGCGCAGCAGCGTGGACTTGCCGCAGCCCGAGGGGCCGACCAGCACGGTGAACGACCCCTCGGGGACGGTCAGGTCCAGATCGGGCAGCACGGTCAGCCCGCCGAATGATTTGCTGATGCTCTCCAGCCGCACCTCAGCCATGATCGCGCCCCTCGTAGCGGAAGGACAGGACATCCGCATGCCGTCCGCGCCCCGCGGTGTCATGCGCGCAGACCCCCACGAAGGCGCCGGTGAAATTGTTGCCCGGCCCGTTCCCCGCCTCGTCCGAGATGGCCGATTGATCCAGCACGATGCCCAGATCGGTCCAGTCGCCATCGGTCCGATAGCGGAAGCGCAGCGCCGCGCCGTCCACGTCGCAGCCCAGATGCACCGGACCGTCGGGCAGCGGGATCGGCGTGATCGGATAGGTCACGCGGGCATCGGGCCAGTCGGCGGCGCAGCTGTAGACGGTCAGCACCCGGGTGCCGTCCTCGGTCGCGGTGATGGCCAGATAGTGGAACTTGAACCGGCCATACCAGGCGATCAGCCCTGCGAAATGCTGGTAATCGCCGGGGGTCATGTCGATCTCGGTCTCGGCCGCAAAGGACAGATGCGTCTGACGGCGCGCGACCAGGGCGTGATCGAACTGCGACCCCGGCGATTCCCGGCCGAACAGACGCAGGGCATCCGCGCGCGCGGTCATCGAGAACAGCCGGTCGGGATGCGGCGTGCGCAGCCATTGGAACGCGGGCGGCAGCCGATCGCCATCGAACCGCGTCAACGCGGGTTCCGGGTCGAACGGGTGCGCAGGCAGATCGCAGGGCGCGGTATCGGCCGGCGCATTGCCGCCATGGGCCAGACGGGGGAACTGCCCCTCGTCCCAGATCAGCTTCTGTATCGCGGTTTCGCGCCCGAGCGGCGATCGGCGCACGTCATCGGCATGGATGCCCCCCTGACCCACCGGCAGCGCCCGCGTCTCCGGCAGTGGGCGAGAGCACAGATGCACCATGTAGACCTGGCCGTCCTGCGTCTGAACGATATCGGCGTGGCCGGTGCGCTGCAGCAGCCCGTCGGTGCCGCGCGCGGTCAGGATGTGCTTGGCGGGGTCGGTCTCGTACGGGCCGAACAGATCGCGCGACCGCGCCATGGTGACGGCGTGGTCATAGCCGGTGCCCCCTTCGGCGGTCAGCAGGTAATACCAGCCGTCGCGGCGATACAGATGCGGCCCCTCGGTCAGTTTCAGATCGGTGCCGCGATAGATGTTGTGGACGGGACCGATCAGCGCGCGATCCTCGACCGAATATTCCTGCATGACGATGCCGCCAAAGCGGTCGCCGCCCGTCTGGTTGTGGTCCCAGATCATGTTCAGCAGCCACTTGCGCCCGTCCGCGTCATGGAACAGCGACGGATCGAACCCGGATGAGTTCAGATAGACCGGGTCCGACCAAGGGCCGTCAATGGACGGCGCGGTGACCAGATAGTTGTGGCTGTCCTTCCACGCGCCGTCGCGGCGTTTCACATCGGTATAGATCAGCCAGAACAGCCCGTCCGCATGGGTCAGGCAGGGCGCCCAGACCCCGCCGCTATCGGGATCGCCGCGCAGGTCCAGCTGCGCCGCCCGGTCCAGCGGGCGCGTGACCAGCCGCCAATGCGCCAGGTCGCGCGAATGGTGGATCTGCACGCCCGGATACCATTCAAAGGTCGAGGTCGCGATATAGTAATCGTCGCCCACCCGGACGATGGAAGGGTCGGGGTTGAAACCGGGCAGGATCGGGTTCTGGATCAGGGTCATGGCGTCATCCTTTGACGGCGCCACCGGTCAGGCCGGCGACGATGTATTTCTGGGCGGCGAGGAAAAAGACGATCGCGGGCAGGATCGTCAGCGTCACGAAGGCCAGCGTCAGGTTCCACTGCGTCACGTATTCGCCCCGGAACTGCATCATCCCAAGGGGCCAGGTGAAGACATCACGCGAGTTCAGCACCACCAGCGGGAGCAGGAAGTTGTTCCAGCTTTGCACAAAGACGAAGGTGCCCACCGTCGCCAGGATCGGCGCCGACAAAGGCAGCGTGAAGCGCCAGAAGAACCGCACATAGCCGCAGCCGTCGATATAGGCGGCCTCGAACAGCTCCTTGGGCAGTTGGGCGAAGAAGGTGCGGAACAGCAGGATCGCCAGCGACAGGCTGAAGGCCGTCTGCGGCAGGATCACGGCCCAATAGGTGTCCAGCAGGCCGATGTCGCGGACCTTGATGAACAAGGGCAGGATCGCGGTGGCAAAGGGGAACATCAGCCCCAGCAGCACATAGGAAAACAGCATGCGTGAGCCGAAGAACGTGATCTGCGCAAAGACATAGGCCGCCGCCGCCCCCACGATCAGCGTCAGCACCACCGACCCGATCGAGATGACCAGCGAATTGCCCAGATAGCGCCAGAAGGCCGGGTCCGACATGATCGCGCCATAGAACTGCGTGTCCCACAGGGCAGGCAGGCCAAGCGCGTTGGTGCGGATCTCGGCATTGGTCTTGAACCCGCCCAGCACGGTTGCCAGCATCGGCGCCAGAACAAAGCTGGCCACGATGCACAGGAACGCTAGGCGCATCAGGTTGCGCGTCAGATGTCCGCGGGTCATCCCTGTGCCCTCTTCATGAAGATGCGCTGATAGAACAGGGCGACCGTCACGGCGCCCACGAACAGGATCACGCCCACCGCGCTGCCAAAGCCGATGTTTAGGCGGGTCAGCCCGAAGGTGTACAGATAGGTCACGATGGTATGGGTCTGGTTCGACGGCCCGCCATTGGTCAGCGGAATGATCACGTCAAAGACCTGCAGCGCGCCGATGATGGCAAAGAAGGCGCTGACGACGATCGCGGGCTTGATCGCGGGGATCTGGACATAGCGGATGACCTGCAGGCGGCGGGCGCCCTCGATCCGGGCGGCCTCGATCTGGTCCTGGGGCACGCTCTGCAGGGCGGCGATATAGATCATCATGTGAAAGCCGAAATATTTCCACACGATCACCGTCATGATCGCGGCAAAGGCCCAATCCGGGTCCGACAGGATGAACACGTTGCCCATCCCCAGCCCCCCCGCGATGGAGGCGGTGACGCCGTAATTGCCGTCAAAGACAAAGGACCAGATCAGGCCGGCGGCGACCTCGGCCAGGATGTAGGGCAGAAAGAAGATCAGCCGGAACACCGCATTGGTCGGCGTCTTTTTATAGATCAGCAGTGCCAGCAGCATCGCCAGCGGCATCTGCACGATCAGCGAGATGACCACGATCTTGACCGTGTTGCCCACCGCGATGTGGAACACCGAATGGTTCAGGATGCGGTCGTAATTCTCCAACCCGACGAAATTGCTGGGCGCGCCATAGCCGTTCCAGTTGAAGAACGAAAACCAGGCGGACTCTCCCAGAGGCAGCATCACGAAGAACGTGAACAGGATCAGCGCCGGAGGCAGCATGATCAGCACCGCGGTCACGCGCCCATTGGTCAGGGCACGGCGCATGCGGACAGAGGCAGGCATTCGCCTGTCGGCGGCGGTGGTCATGCCACGCTCCTGTGGTTTTTTTGAGGGTCAGATGGCGGGCTGTGCGGCGCCCGCCATCAGGGTTCAGCGAAAGTCCCAGGATTCCTGGACCTGCGCCGCGGCATCTTCGGGGGTGATCACGCCCTGCGCCAGATCGGCCGAGATGTCGTTGATGGTGGCCCCGACCGAGGCGCCCAGGAACTGATCCAGGAAGATCTGGTGATAGCTGCTGGCCGCGATGTGATCGGCCACCTCGATGTAGAACGGGTTCTGCATCTGGTCCGCGCTGCCTTCGGCGATGGGGATGAACAGCTCCTGCCGCCCGGCCTCGCGCTGGTTTTCGGCGTTCATCATGAAAGCTAGGAACTGGACCGCCTCGGGTTCGGCGCTGTTGGTCACGGCCCAGCCATTGATGCCTCCAAGCGTGGCATCGGCCCCGCCCTCGGTCACCGGATCGGCGATGGCCGGAAAGCTGAGGATCGCCAGCTGGTCGTCGGGCAACCCCTCGCCGCTGGTCGAGCGTTCGCGCATCGGCAGATAGTCCCAATCGCCCATCAGGTGGAACGCCCCCGCCCCGTCCGCGAACATGCCGCTGGCGGTCTCATAGGTGGTGCTGATGTAGCCGGGCTGGAACGGCTCCAGTTCGGTCAGGCGCTGGAACTGGCGGCCGGCGGCGATGAAGGGCTCGGCCTCGAAGCCGCCGTTCTCGCCGGCCATGGCGTCGGTGACGACTGCAGGGCCGCCCTCGCGCAACGCCAGATAGCTCCAGTAGAAATGTAGCGGCCACTTGTCCTGACCGCCCGCCACGATGGGGGTGACGCCCGCATCCTTCAGCGTCTGCACGGCCTCAAGAAAATCGCCCCAGGTGGCAATGGCCGCGATGTCCACGCCCGCCTGCTGGGTCAGCGCGGTATTGGTCCAGAACACGACCTCGGTCGCGTATTGCGGCAGGCCGTACAGCTGGCCGTCTACGGAATAGGCCTGCAACCCGGCATCGGGGATGGTGTCGGCAAAACCCTCGGGCAGCAGGGCGTCGATGGGCTGCAGGAAGCCGGCCTCGACCTGCTCGACGACGGTCTGGCCGCCCCAGCTGTAGAAGATGTCGGGCCGCGCGTTCGATTGCAGCAATGTCGGCAGGCGCTGCTTGTAGGCCTCGTTCGCGACATATTCGAAGGTGACGGTCACGCCCTCGTTCTGCGCCTCGAAATCGGCGGCGATCTGCTCCAGATAGGCCTGCTGTTCGTCATTCACCGCCACGCGCAGGACGGTGATCTCGGTCTGGGCAAGGGCCGCTTGGCCGGTGACTATGGCAAGGGCGGCGGCCAGGGCCGCTGTGGGATATGTCATGGTGGTCCTCCCTCTCGCCAGCTCCTCAACCGGCGTCATTCTGACGAAGATTCGCCATTGATGACATACGTACGTCAAACATGAGCACCACGCAACCGTTTCCGGACGGGTCGCTGTTCAGGGAAGGTTGTCGCGCAGATAGACCTCGATGCCGATGCGCGCGGCCTCGGGGTCGATGGCCCCGCCCTCGATCAGCGACTGCAGCAGGCTGACCGCGACCGATATCTCGCGCACGGGGTCCTGATGGATCACCGCATCAAAGGTGCCGTCCAGCAGGGCCTGACGGGAATGCGCGGTCAGCTCGTGGACCACGACCGAAGGGGCATCCGGGCGCGCCTGTGCCATGGCGCGCGCGACCCCGCGCGTCCCCGCGCCCAGGCTGTAGATGCCGACGACATCCGGGGTCCGCGCCAGCAATTCCGCCAGTTGCGCGGCCACGATATCCTGGTCGTCGAACCCCTCCAGCGGCGGCAGGACGCGCTGATCGGAGAATTCCTGGCGCAGGACCTGCTCGAATCCCAGCCTGCGTTCGGCGTGGTCGCGCACCAGCATCGACCCCGCGACCGTCACGATGCTGCCCGTCCGTCCCCGGCAGAAGCGCCCCAACAGGCTGGCCGCGGTGCGCCCGGCCTGCACATTGTCGATGCCCACGAAATGCTGGCGCCGCGACGATGGCAGGTCCGACACCAGCGTCACCACCGCAACGCCCCGGTCGCGCAAGGCGGCCAGCGCCGCACGCACGGCCGCGGAATCCGTGGCCACCACCGCCACCCCATCCGTCTGCGCCGGGTCGATCGATTGCAGCGCCCCGGCCAACGCCGCGTCATCGAACGGAGGAACGGTCGTCACGGAAATCGCCGTGAATTCCCACGCCTCGGCACGCGCCCCGATCTCGCGCTCCAGCCCGCGCATGAAGCTGTTGCCCCCCGCAGGCAGGACGAACAGCAGGCGGTACTGACGGCGGCGCGCCAGATTGGCGGCGGCGATGTTGCGTTCGTAGCCCAGCTGCTGCATCGCCTCGGCGACCCGCGCCCGGGTCGCGCGGCGCACCCCCTCGCGGTCGTTCAGCACCCGATCGACGGTCGAAAGGCTGACACCGGCAATGCGGGCGACGTCGTGGATGGTGGGGCGGGACATGGGCTGCTGCAACCGTATTCTGGGGTCGATCTGATCTGTTCCGGGCAGCGTAAATCAAACCCCGCCCGGGCAACAGGGCCTTTCTGGCGCCACCGCGGCGGGGGTCAATCCACCGGCTGCGCCGTTCCGACCAGCGCGCCCTCGGTCGCGCCCACGATCCCTGCGGCATTGGCCTCGTCGGTGTCGATATGCAGTTCCGTGACGGTGCCGGGTGCCACGCGGACCAGCACGCGATCCAGGATCAGGCTGCGCGCCGATCCGTCGGCCAGGCGCAGTTGCACCAGCGCGCCGTCCTGCAGGCCCATGGCGCGCGCATCCTCGGGGTTGGTGTGGATGTGGCGCGCGGCGACGATCAGCCCGTCGCTGTCCAGATGCCCCGCCGGACCGATCAGACGCACGCAGGGCGTGCCGTCCAGCTTGCCGCTGTCGCGCAGCGGCGCGTCGACGCCCAGGGCAAAGCTGTCGGTGCGCGACACCTCGATCTGGGTGCGCGCGCGCAGCGGGCCCAGGATCGCCACCCGCTCCAGCCGTCCCTTGGGGCCCTCCAGCACCAGGCGTTCCTGCGCGACCCAGTTGCCGGGCTGGCGCAGGGGCGTGCCGGGGGTCAGGCGATAGCCCGGGCCGAACAGCGCCTCGACCGCGGGCGCGGACAGATGCACATGGCGGCCCGACACGGCCACCGGAATGGGGCGCGGCACAGCGGGCGGGCGGGCCAGCAGCCGGCGCACCTCGCGCGCGATCATGCGCTGTTCGGCGGTCTCGGTCACGATGACCGCGACGCGGCTGCCGGGCCCCTGGATCTGCGGGGCGGCCTGATCGGACAGGTCCGGAGCGCGGTTCAGATCCTCGTCCAGGGTCAGGCCCAGAAAGCCCAGCCCGTCGCAGATCCGCCGCCGCATCGTGGCCGAGTTCTCTCCGATTCCGCCGGTGAAGACGACCGCGTCCAGCCCGCCCATCGCCGCCGCATAGGCCCCCAGATACTTGCGCGCGCGATAGGCATAGAGGGTGATCGCACCCTGCGCCGCCGCATCGCCCGCCGCGGCCCGGTCCTGGACGTCGCGCATGTCGGCGCTGCCCGCCAGCGCCATCAGGCCGCTGTCGGCATAGAGCGCGGCCTCGATCTGCGGGATATCCAGGCCCAGTTCGCGCTGCAGAAAGCCGAAGGCGCCGGGGTCGACATCGCCCGACCGCGTGCCCATCACCAGCCCCTCCAGCGGGGTCATGCCCATCGAGCTGTCGATGCTGCGCCCGTATTGCACCGCGCAGGCGCTGGCCCCGTTGCCCAGATGCATGCTGATGATGCGCAGCTCCGACACAGGACGGCCAAGCGCCTCGGCCGCGCGTTCGGCCACGTATTTGTGCGACGTGCCGTGAAAGCCGAACCGCCGCAGCCCCGCCTGACGCCAGGCGGCGGGAACCGCATAGGTCGTCGCCCGCGCCGGATTGGTCAGGTGAAAGCTGGTGTCAAAGACCGCGACCTGCGGCAGGTCGGGCCACAGATCGCGCGCCAGCCGCACCGCCTGCAGCATCGCCGGGTTGTGCAGCGGCGCAAGCGGGGTCAGCGCGTCGATGCGCGCTACGACCGCATCGTCGAGGCGCGCGGGGCCGGTGAAGCCGGTTCCGCCATGGGCCAGCCGGTGGCCGACCGCCGCGATGCCCGCGACGCCCTGCTCGGACAGCAGCGCGGGCACCGCCGCGATGGCCGCGCGCAGATCCGTCTGCGGCGCGCGGCGCACCACCCCCGCCACCGTCAGATCGCAGCCGTCAGGCCCGAAGCGGTCAAAGCCCGCCTTGAACACCTGCCGTTCGTCATCGAAGACGCCCAGCTTCAGGCTGGAGCTGCCGGCGTTGAACACCAGGACTTTCATGCGGATTCTCCTGTCGGGTTGCGGCGCCACAAGGCGGCGGCGCGTTTGTCGATCTCCAGCACGGCCAGCAGCAGCACCCCGGCCCCCACACACGCGGCCAGCTGGCCCAGGCTGAGCGGCGCGGTGCCGAACAGCATCCGCAGCGGCGGCGCATAGGTCAGCAGCACCTGCAGCGCCACCACCACGGCCAGCGCGATCAGGACCGCGGGCGTGCCCTGCGCGCCCTGCAGCGTGGCCGACGCGCCGTGACGGTAGCGGACCGAGAACAGATAGAACACCTCCATCGCCACCAGCGTGTTGACCGCCATGGTCCGCGCGACATCCAGATCCGCGCCCCAGGCCATCGCCGCCTGGAACTGACCAAAGATCCCCAGGGTGAACAGGACCGACACCAGCATCACCCGCCACAGCACGAAGCGCGACAGGATCGGCGCATGGGCGGGGCGCGGCGGGCGGGCCATCACGCCACGCTCTGGCGGCTCGAAGGCCAGGGCCATCGCCAGCGCGACAGAGCTGAGCATGTTCACCCACAGGATCTGCAGCGGGGTGATCGGCAGGATCAGGCCGAACAGGACGGCGACGATCAGGCTCATGCTTTCGCCGCCGTTCACGGGCAGCAGGAAGGCGATGACCTTCTTGAGGTTGTCATAGACCGTGCGCCCCTGTCGCACCGCCTCGGCGATCGAGGCAAAGTTGTCGTCGGCCAGCACCAGGTCGCTGGCCTCGCGCGCGGCCTGCGACCCCTTCCGGCCCATCGCGATGCCCGCATCCGCGCGTTTCAGCGCGGGCGCGTCGTTCACCCCGTCGCCGGTCATCGCGACGACCGCGCCGGGCGCCTGCAGCGCCATGACCAGCCGCAGCTTGTGTTCGGGGCTGGTGCGGGCAAAGATGTCGGTGCGGTCCGCCGCCCCGATCAGCGCATCGTCGTCCAGCGCGTCGATATCGGCGCCGGTCAGCACCCGGTCCGGGCGGGCCAGCCCGATCTGGCGGCCGATGGCGGCGGCGGTTCCGGCATGATCGCCGGTGATCATCTTGACCGCGATGCCCGCGCGGCGGCAATCGGCCACGGCGGCGATCGCCTCGGGGCGGGGCGGGTCGATCAGGCCGACCAGCCCGACCAGCACCAGCCCGCCGTCCAGATCACCGTGATCCAGCGTCGCCGCGTCATGCGGCTTGTGCGCCAACGCCAGCACGCGCATGCCCTGACGGGCGATGGCCTCGGCCCGGCCCTCCCATGCGGGACGGTCCAGCGGGCCGTCCACGCCCAACGCCCGGTCACAGCGCGCCAGCAGCGCCTCGGGGGCGCCCTTGGCCAGGATCATCTCCTGATCCAGCACCGCCATATAGCGATAGCGTGCATCGAAGGGGATCGTGGCGCGGGGCGCGGGGCGGTCTTGCCACGGGGCACCCAGCTTGCCCGCCAGGGCCAGCAGCGCGCCCTCCATCGGGTCGCCCTCGACCCGCCAGCTGCCGTCGTGGCGCAGCTGGGCGGTGTTGCACAGCGCCGCGATACGGCCAAGGGCGGGCCAGGCCGGGTCATCGGTGCCGCCGACCGTGCCCTCGGGGGCATAGCCGTCGCCCGCGACCTCGGCGTCGCCGCGCGCGGTGGCGATGCGGGTCACGACCATCTCGTTGCGGGTCAGCGTGCCGGTCTTGTCCGAACAGATGACCGAGACGGCGCCAAGCGTCTCGATCGAGGGCAGCCGGCGGATGATCGCGTGCCGCCCGGCCATCCGCTGCACGCCGATGGCCAGCGTGACGGTCAGCACCGCGGGCAGACCCTCGGGGATGGCCGCGACGATCAGGCCGACCACGACGATGAACGCCTCGGCAAAGGGGGTGCCGCGCAGCAGCGTGGTAAAGGCCAGCACCAGCGCCGCGACGACCAGCACGAACCCGGTCAGGACGCGGGCAAAGCGGCTCATCTGCGCGATCAGCGGCGTGGTCAGGACCGTGACCGACTGCATCATGTGGCTGATCTGGCCGATCTGGGTGGCCGCCCCCGTGGCCACGACCACGCCGGCCCCGGTCCCCTGGGCGATCATCGTGCCGCTGAACGCCATCGCCGCGCGATCGCCAAGCGGCGCGCCGACAGCCACCCGCGCCAGCCCCTTGCGCACCGGCAGGGATTCACCGGTCAGCATCGCCTCCTCGGCGGTCAGGTTCGCCACCGCGATCAGGCGCAGGTCGGCGGGCACGCGGTCGCCCGCCTCGATCAGGACGATGTCGCCGGGCACCAGATGCACCGCGTCCACCGACAGGCGCGCCCCGTCGCGCAGGACGGCCGCGCGCGGCGCCAGCATGTCGCGCAGCGCCTCCAGCGCCTGTTCGGCCCGCCCCTCCTGGACAAAGCCGATGACCCCGTTCAGCACCACCACGGCCAGGATCACGCCAGTATCGACCCAGTGACCCAACAGCGCCGTGATGACCGCCGCCAGAATCAGCACCACGATCAGCAGGTTGGCGAATTGCCGCGCCAGCCGGGCCAGCGCCGAGGGGCGGGGCGGTTCGGGCAGCCGGTTCGGCCCGTGGCGCTCCAGCCGGGCTGCGGCTTCCGTGGCGCTCAGCCCCCTGCCATCGGTCCCAAGCGCCTGCAGAACCGCATCCGCAGGCATGGCCCAGGGGTGCAGGTCCCCCGCCAGCGGACCGTCCGTCATGGCGCGGTATATCCGCCATCGACCAGGTGATAGCTGCCGGTGACAAAGCTGGCCCGGTCCGACAGCAGAAAGCAGGTCAGCGCCGAGACCTCGGCCGGGGTGCCGATGCGCCCCATCGGATGCAGCGCGGCCAGACCGGCCAATGCCTCGGGCGACAGGTTGGCCGACAGCAGCGGCGTGTCGATGAAGGCCGGACCCACGGCGTTCACCCGCACCCCCCGCGCCGCGTATTCCATCGCCGCAGTCCGCGTCAGGCCAAGCAGCGCGTGCTTGGCCGCGACATAGGGCGCGGCATTGGCAAAGCCCACCGACCCCAGGATCGAGGACATGTTGACGATGGACCCGCCGCCCGCCCGCTCCATCGCGGGGATCTGCCAGCGCATCCCGTAAAAAACGCCGTTCAGGTTGATGTCGATCACCCGCCGCCAATCGTCGGCGGGGTATTCGCCGGTGGGCAGGCTGGGACCGCCGATCCCGGCATTGTTGACCGCCATGTGCAGGCCGCCCCCCTCGGCCTCGGCGCAGGCGACCAGGGCCTTCATCGCGGCCTCGTCGGCAACATCGGCGGCAAAGGCGCGGGCGGTGCCCCCGGCGGCCTCGATCTGCTGGACGACGGCGTGGCAGGCTTTGTCCTGCAGGTCGCTGACGATGACACGCGCGCCCGAACGCCCCAGCTCCAGGGCGATCTCGCGGCCGATGCCAGATGCGGCGCCGGTCACGATGGCCGTGCGGCCGCGAAAGTCGAAACGGAGATCCGTCATGTGTCTGCTCCTTCTGAAGGCGAACCTTGAGGGGCGACGATGACAGACCCGGACCGGCCCCGCCTTGACCTATGTCAGGGCGGGGCCGGCGATCACGCAAGGGTCAGCGCATCGCGCCGACCGACCAGAACAGCGTCTCGCCCGAGGCGTCCTGCACGCCGTCATTGTCGGTCACGACCCAGCCCGTGCCATCCGCGTCGATGGCAAAGCCCTCGACCTTGTCCTGGACATAGCCGTTCAGCGCGCCCAGATCGGGGATCAGGTCGCGCACCAGCGCCTTGGTGACCACCGGCAGCGGACCGTCAAGCGGCGCGGGGGTCAGATCGGACAGCGCCACGCGATACAACGCCTTGGTGGCGGCCGCATCGCCGATCTGGTTGTCGCGTTCCAAGACATAGGCCCAATCGCCGTCCAGCGTGATCTCGGACAGGCCCATCCAAGCGCCATCAGCGGGGGTTTCCAGCGGGTAATGGACCGCGCCCCAGCCTTGCGTCGCGGTGTCATAGGCCAGCAGCTTGACCATGCCCGCCGGGTCGTCGCCCCATTCGCGCTGCACGGCCATCCACAGAACGTCGCCCTGCACGGTGATCCCCTCGATGCCAAAGCGCGTCTCATGCGCCAGCAGTTCGGCAGGCAGGGCGATCTCCTCGCGGATCTCTCCCTTCGCGTCCACGCGATAGACGGCATGCGGCACCAGCCGGTCGGCCCGCCCCTCCGAGGCCAGCCAGAACCCGCCATCGGGCCCCAGGGCGATCCCCTCCAGGTCCAGCTTCTGGGCGGGCTGGCCCATGCGGGTCACGACGCGGCGTTCGGTGATGCGGGCGGGCGTCTGCGTGGCGTCGATGGTCAGGATCGCGGGCGCCATCGCATAAACGCTGTCGGTCACGGCATAGAGGATGCCCGGGCGGTCGGCATCCGCGACCAGGCCCGACAACGCGCCCCAGCCAATTCCCTCATCGGCGGTGATCATCGGATAGGCGGCAGGGGCGTCCTGCCATTCATAGATCATCACATGGCTGCCCGCCGCCCCGTCCGCGCGCCCGTCGAATTCGTTCGCGCTGGCGATCAGGTTGCGCGCGGGGATGGCCACGATCCCCTCAGGGCTGATCCCCGAGGGCAGCAGCTGGTGCAGCCGCGGCGCGGTCACGTCCGAGACGTCATAGACCCCGATGACCGAGGCACGCTCGGCCGCGACAAAGACCATCGGGATGCCGCCAAAGGTGCCGGTCTCCATCCCCTCGGGCTCTGCGCCCTTGGTGTGGCTGCGGTGTTCGGGGTAATGGCCGATGGCGGCGATCGCCTGCTCAAGGCTGTTGCCCGCGTCCCAGACCATCGTCCCGTCGCGGTGAAAGACCGACCAGCCGCGCGTGCCGCCCTTCCAGTCGCCCTCGTTGGCAAAGGCCACGTGATCGGCGTCGATCCACTTGACGGCATCGGGCTCTCGCGGGGCGGCGGGCTTGCTGCCGGTGAAATCCAGCGCGCCGTCGCGGGCCGTGTCGATCCCCTCCAGCGCGACCTCGCCCGCCGGGAAATGCGACGCGACGGTGCCGTCGGCGCCGATGATCACGATGTGGTTGTTCTCCTGCAGGGTGACGACGATCTCTCCGGCATCGTTCACGTCCACGAATTCGGGCTCGGGGTCCTCGGGGTGGATGTCGGCCAGGCCGGTCATCTCGATCACCTGCAGGGCCGCGCAATCGGCCGCGCCGTCCGCGACCGGCAGCTTGACGACAAAGCCCGCGGGCATCTGCGGCAGGCCGCCATCGCCCAGATCCTCGTCGCGCTCGTTCTCGATGGCCACGGCCAGAAAGCTGCCATCGGGGGCCTTGGCGACCGCGTCGGGCTGTCCGCCCAGATCGCATTCGGCCACAACCGCCATCGTCGCCGGATCGACCGTCGCCAGCCTGCCCGAGGGGGCGGTATAGCTGTCCGACGTGTTAACCCCGGCAAAGACCATGTCGCCGACAAAGACGGCGGTGGTCGGCTCTCCGCCCATGTCGACCTGGCCCAGGGCGCGCGGGGCCTGCGGGTCGGTGATGTCGATCAGCCCGATCACCCCAAGCGGGCTGTCGGTATAGACCAGCGTCATCCCGTCCTCGGAGGCCGAGATGATCTCGGCCGAGGATTCGCGCGCGACATCCGCGCCATCCGCCATGGTGGCGGTGACGGGCAGGGTCGCGATGCGGTTGAAATGCGGCTCGGCCAGGGCCGGGACGGCGGCGACCAGCGCCAGGAGAGAGACGAAACCGGTGATGGGGGCGGACATGGAACCTCAGGGGCGGTGTGAATGATGGCGGGACGTTAGGGCCGCCGCATAACAAACCCGTGACAGCGAGCGGCTTTTCTGCCCCACCGGGCCGTGCCACCGCCCGGCTGATGGCAGGGTGATTTGCCCCGGCCCCGCCCGCCGGTCTATGCTGGCCGCGACCATCCCCGCCAGAAAGGGCCGCCCATGCCGTCGATCCGCCTTGCCCTTCTGGCCCTTCTGCTGCCCTGCGCGGCGGCCGCGCATCCGCATGTGTTCATCGATGCCGCGCTGACGCTGCGCTATGACGCCCAGGGGCGGCTGACCGCCATCGAGGAAAGCTGGGCCTATGACGAGCTGTATTCCCTGCTGATGCTGTCCGAGGTCGGAACGCCCGGACCGGGCGGCTTTGCCGCCGATCAGCTGTCCCGCCTGCAGCGCCAGGATGCCGCGTGGGACCCGGTCGCGGGGGGCGTGCTGGCCGTCACGGCGGCGGGCGGATCGGTGCCCACCCTGCCCCCCCGCCCCATCGCCATGGGGCTGGAGGGCGACCGCATCGTGTCGCGCCGCCTGCACAGCCTGACCACTCCGGTGGCGGGGGCGGTTCCGGTGACGATCCGGGTGTTCGACCCGACCTATTACGTGGCCTTTTCCATGCCGTCCCAGGTGGTCATCCAAGGCCGCGCCGGATGCACCGCCGCCCTGCAGGGCACCGAGGCACCGGGCGACACCGGCAACGGCGCCCTGCGCGCGGCCCTGGCCCGCGAAATGCGCCGCACCGCGCCGGGCGATGTCCAGATCGATTTCGGCGCCTTCAGCGACGACAGCATCCGGGTCCGCTGCGCGGGCTGACGCCTGCCTGCGATCCGGGCAGGACGATCCGACCGGGCGCGGTTTGCGGAACAACCGCCCGCCTGCGCCGTTGGCCCCGTGGTGCAGGCCCCGTGCCCGCCCATCCGACCGCCACGCCTGTCCGGTTCCACCGCCTGTCCGGGCGTGGCGCATGCCTGTTCCCCCCGGCTGCCCCCGCGCGGTCGCCGCGTTCGGAGACACGATGCCCCCCTGGACCCAAACGACCGCCATCTTTCTGCTGGCCTTGGCCTTTTCCTGGGTCGCCTGCTTTGTCATCTATCGCCTAGCCCTGACCCGGCTGGTGCGCGACACGGTCTTCTGGCGGCCGCTGCTGGCGCGCACGCGCGGGCCGGTGCAGCTTCAGCTGATGATCATGGCGGCGTCCTTTGCCGCCAACACCGTGCCCCTGCCCTGGGAGGAGGGGCGCGTGCTGCGCCATCTGCTGCTGATCGCCTTCATCGCCTGTACGACCTGGGTGCTGAGGACCGCGCTGGAGATCTGGATGCAGTTGCACCTGCGCCGGTTCCGCATCGACGTCGAGGACAACCTGCTGGCGCGCAAGCATGTCACCCAGGCCCGCATCCTGCAGCGCGTCGGCACCACGGTAATCGTCGTCATCGGCGTCAGCGCCGCGCTGATGACCATCGAAGGGGTGCGCCAATACGGCGTCAGCCTGTTGGCCTCGGCGGGGGCTGCGGGCATTGTCGTGGGCTTTGCGCTGCAGCCGGTGCTGCGCAACGTCTTTGCCGGGCTGCAGCTGGCGCTGACCCAGCCCATCCGCATCGACGACGCCGTGATCGTCGAGGGCGAATGGGGCAATATCGAGGAGATCACCGCGACCTATGTCGTCGTCCGCATCTGGGACCGGCGGCGCATGATCGTGCCGCTGAACTATTTCATGGAGCAGCCCTTCCAGAACTGGACGCGCAATGATGCGACCCTGATCGGGGTGGTGCTGCTCTATGTCGATTTCGCGGTGGACACGACCGCCCTGCGTGCCGAGGCCGAACGCGTGGTCCGCGCATCGCCGCTGTGGAAGGGCGATGTCTTTGCCCTGCAGGTCACCGATTTTCGCGAACGCGAGGCCGAGATCCGCATCCTGGCCGATGCCACGAACGCGGGCCGCGCCTTTGATCTGCGCTGCCATATCCGCGAGGCGCTGCTGGACTATCTGCAACGCGAACAGCCCCACGCCCTGCCCCGCACCCGCAACGCGGTCGAGGTCGCGGCCCCCGCCTGATGCGGGCGCCGGGGCGTGCGGTCCTATCGCTTGATATGCACCGCGCCATAGGCGATGGCGACGAAGCCGCCGCCGATCAGGTTGCCCAGGGTCGCCGCCACGATGTTGCGCAGCACGCCGCCCAGGCCGATCACCGCAGGCTGGTCCATGACGAATTGCAGCATATAGGCATAGGGCAGCAGATACATGTTCGCGACCGAATGCTCCAACCCCGCGGCCACAAAGGCCGCGATGGGCAGCATCAGGCCGGCGATTTTCTGCGTCACGGTGTGGCCCGCATGGGCCATCCAGACGGCCAGACAGACCAGCATGTTGGCCAGCACCCCGCTGGCCAGCAGCGCGACAAAGGACTTGTCGGTCTTGGTGACCCCCAGATCCAGCGCGGCGCGACCGACGGCGCCGTCGCCGCCCTGATGCACGCCGGCCAGCAGCACCAGCACCGCCAGGCACAGCGAGCCCGCGAAATTCGCCAGATAGACCACAGACAGGGCACGCGCCGCCGTGCCGCCGGGCAGCTGCCCCGCCGTGACCGGGCCCAGCATCAGCGTGTTGCCGGTGAACAGCTCGGACCCCGCGATCAGCACCAGCGCCAGCCCCAGAGAGAACACGACCCCCGCCAGCACCTGCCCTGCGCCAAAGGGCATGTCCTCCGCCCCGGCCAGGGCCACCGTCGCGAACAGCCCGCCCAGCCCGACATAGATCCCCGCCAGCAGGCCCAGGATGATCATCGGGCGCAGCGGCTGCTGGGCCTTTTCGGTCACGGCTTCAAAGACGGTGCGGGTCAGATCGGGGGGGTCGGGGGCCACTGCCTGGTCGCTCATGCTGGGGTCGCCTTTCTGTGATGTCGTGACAAAAGGCGCCGTCCGCGCGATCTGTTCCCTGCTGGCCCGTGTCAGCCCCGCGCGCGCCACCACGCCCGCAGCCAGCCCTGCGCATCGAAACCCAACCCGTCCGCGGGCGCATAAAGACGCCGGTCCAGCGCCGCCAGCAGGGCGCGATGGCGCGGCCCGGTGCGGCCCCGCCAGGCCAGATGCGCCGCCGCCGCCGCGCGCAGGGCCGTCAGGTCGCCCTGCCCCGCCGCCCGGCGCATCGCCGCCGCATGGGGACCGCGCCGCCACGCGCGCAGACCCGCAGGCAGCCTGCCCCGCAGCACCGCCGCCAGCCCGATCAGCGCGCCCAGCCCCGCCACGGCGACCATCCGCCATGCCGGAACCGCGCCCAAGGCGGCCCCCGACGACGCCGTAAAGCCCGCAAAGCCGAAGGGAATGGGCTTCATCGCCGCGACCTCGATCCGGCGGGTGTCGGTGTCCAGCCAGGCAAAGGGGATCGCGGGCAGAACGCCCGGCTCTCCGGTGCGGGGACGCATCTGCCATTCCCAGACCACGCGGGCCACGGGGCCGTCGGGCGTGGGGATCGTCTCGCGCGTCTCGGGCAGGGTAAAGCTGATCAGCCAGGGCTGCGCGATCTCGGGGCGGGGGGGCAGGTGATGGGCCATCGCGCCCAAGGCCTCGATGGTGACGCGGCGGGTCAGGATGTCGTCCTGCGCCAGACGGCCGGGGGGCGCGGACAGATCGTCGGTCAGGACCAGCGTCCGCGCCGTCAGCGGCCGGGCCGCATGGGGAAAGGGCTTGACCGCCAGACGCGCCACGCCAGACCGCACCGCGCGGGGTTCGCGCAGACCGGCACGGGTGATGTGGGTCAGATCATGGACCAGCGGCCCGATGGACAGATCGCCGGCCTGCCGGGGGAACAGCGCGATGTCGCGTTCAAAGATCTGGATCATCCGCCCGCCGATCCGCTCCTGAAACCAGCGGTCGCGGTCGATCTGCACCCAGTCATAGGCGTCCGAGGCGGGAAAGGTCAGGCTTTCCAGCGACACGGTCAGGTCGTATTCGCCGCGCAGGGTCAGGCGGACCATCTCGGCCACGACGGGGTTGGCGTGATCGTGCAGGATCAGCAGCCGCGCCTCTCCGGGGGCCAGCGGGGTCTGGGCGCGCAGCGGCGCGGCCAGCATCAGCAGCAGCAGGATCGCGCGGATCACCACGGATCGCCTGCCTCGGGCCGGATCAGGCCCATCCCGGCGCGCCGGTCGTGTTCGGCGCGCAGGCGCAGCGCCAGAAATTCGCCCGGATCGTCGGTGATCGTCTCCAGCCAGGCGTCGCTGGCGGCCATGCCCCGCGCCTCAAGAGGGCGGCGCCAGCTGTCGGCGGCGGCCTCGCTCAGCGCGGCGGCGATCATCTGGTCGGGCGCGGGACGGCCGCCATGGCCCGCGATGCGCCCTGGCGCGATGCTGTCGCCCTGCTGCGGCGGATACATCGCGGCAACCAGATCGCGGCTGGCGCGGGCCTGTTCGTCAGCGGGGTTGGCGAACAGGACGGCGTCGAAATAGGCCACTGACAGCGGGTAGTCCGCCGTCGCCGCCAGCGACAGCGCCCGGTTATAGGTCTGGGACCGGCCTGCGCGGGCAAAGGCGGCATCGGCCTGCGCATGATCGCCCCGCCGGAACAGGGCCACGCCCCGCGCGCCTGGATCGTCCAGCAGCGCCAGCGCCGCGCCGTCCCATCCAAGCCGCAGCGCCAGCGTGCCAAGCGCCGTGGGCCCGGCCAGCGACAGGCCCAGGGCGCCCAGGGCCAGCAGGGCCACGACCGCCCTCATGCCCGCCGCCGCAGCATCTGCAGCAGCGGCAGCGCCGCCAAGGCCGCCAGGAACGGCCCCAGATCGCGATAGCCAAGCGCGCTCAGCGCCGGGTCGCGCCGCCGGTCGCCGCCCCGGTCCAGCCGGGCGGCCAGCCCGTCGACATCGGCGGCCCGCAGCGCCTGCCCGCCCGCGCCGGTCAGACGGTCCAGCGCATCGGCCGGGGGCTGCGGGGCCTGGGGCGCCGCGCCGTCGATGCGCACCGTCCACAGGCGCGCGCCAGCGGCGGCCAGGCGCCCGGCCTCGGCCACGGCCTGCGCATCGACGCCGCCCCCGTCCGAGATCAGCACCAGATCGGCCTGCCCCGCATCGCTCAGCATGCGCGCGGCCAGGCCGATGGCGGCGGCGGGGCGGCTGCCATGGCCGGGCACCGTGTCGCGGTCCAGCACCGCGATCAGCGTCTGCAGGGTCCGGGGATCGGTGGTCGGGGCCGAGGCCGCATAGGCCTCTCCGGAATAGAGGATCAGGCCCACGGGCCGCCCGGCCAACCCCTGCAGCAGCGCGGCGGCGACCTGCTGCGCCTGCGCCAGCGCAGGGCCGCGCGCGACCGAGGGCGACATGTCGATGGCGATCAGCACGCTGTCGGTCCGCCGCAGCACCGGCGCATCGGCACGCGGCAGGGCGGGCCCCGACAGGCCCAGCACCAACAGCGCCGCCGCCCCCAGGGGCCGCATCGCCGCCCACCGCCCCGGCCCGCCGCCCAGCACGCCAAGCGCCCGCATCGCGGCCAGCATCTGCGGCGGCATCACCTGTTCCCACCCCCCGGCGGACGGCCCACGCCGGTCCAGCCACCAGGCCAGCGCCAGCAGCGGCAACAGCGCCGCCAGCCACCAGGGGCGCAGCAGCAGCGCGCCGGTCATTCCGGCCTCCGGATCGCGGCCAGCACCAGGCAGGCAGCGCACAGCATGGCGGGCCAGACCCACAGCGACCGCCAATAGCGCAGCGGGGGCTGTTCGCCGGGGCTGGGTTCCAGCCGGTCCAGCGCCTCGGCCATGGCGGTCAGATCGGCGGTGTCGCGGACGCGAAACAGCGCCCCGCCCGCCGTTTCGGCCACCGCCCGCAGGGTCGCCACATCGACCGCATCGCGGGCGGCGGGGCGGGTCTCAAGGTCGTCAGGGCCCAGGGCGACGGTGTGGATGCGCAGCCCGTGGGACGCCGCCAGCCGCGCGGCATCGACCGCCGGCACGCTGCCCGAGGTGTCCACCCCATCCGACAGCAGCACCACGACCCGGCCCGGCGCATCGCTGGCCTGCAGACGGCGGATGGCCAGCCCCAGCCCGTCCGCGATGGCCGTCCCGCGCCCCGAGATGCCGATCTGCGCCTCGTCGATGGCCTGCGCCACGGCGTCCAGATCAAAGGTCAGCGGCGCCGCGACATAGGCGCGCCCGCCAAAGATGACCAGCCCGATCCGGTCGCCCGTCCGCCCCCGAACAAAGGCCTGCGCGGTGCGCTTGACGGCATCCAGGCGGCTGACGGGCTGGCCGTCCAGGGTGAAATCCGCCTGCTCCATGCTGCCCGACAGGTCCAGCGCCAGAACGATGTCGCGCCCGCTGGCGGGAATGACCTGGGCCTGGCGCTGCACCTGCGGACCGGCCAGCGCCACGACCAGCAGCAGCCAGGCCAGCGCCGCCAGCCGGGGCGCGCGGCTGATGCCCGGTGCCGTGCCGGGGGCGGCATGGGCCAGCAGAAACCCCGGCACCTCCAGCGCCGCGCGGGGGCGGACCAGCGGCGGCAGCAACCACCGGATCAGCAAGGGCAGCGGCAGCAGCGCCAACACCCAAGGCGCGGCCAGGCTCATCTGCGCCACGGGCGGCGCAGGCGGGCGCGGCGGGCGATGGCCTTGATCGCGTGGTCGGACGGCGGCGGGGCCGCGCCATAGGCGGCGGCGCGCAGCGCTGTCGGCAGATGCCCCAACCGCCGCGACAGGACCAGCAGGCGTTCCGGGACCGGCAGCGCGTGCGGGTCGTCCGGGCGCGCGCGCGGCCCCCGGCGGCGGGTCAGGGGCAGCAGCGCGGCCCCCAGCACCCCCCCGGCAATCAGGCCCAAGGACAGCAGGGCCAGCGTTTCGGACCAGGACAGGGCGGTCAGGGCCGCGGGCAGGCGCACCGGGGACAGCGCGGCCAGCATCTGCTCATGCGTCATGACGGCGCGACCCGCATCGCAGCGGCCCCCATGGCGGTCAGGCGGTCGGTCTGGGCGTCCAGATCGACCGGCGACAGGCGCAGCATCCGCGCAGTCGCGCCCTGCCGGACGGGCATCGCGCGGGGCGGCGGCGCCAGCTCCAGCGGGTCGAGGATCAGCGCGACCTCCAGCCGTCGGCCGCGGGCCAGGCGGGTCAGCGCGGCCTCGGCGCCCAGCCAGCCATCGGGGGCGGTGGCCAGGATCACATGCGCGCCGGATGGCGCTGCGCGGGCAGCCAGGGACAGGGCTTCGGTCAGGGTTGCGGTCTGGGCGCCGCCCGCAAGCGCGCCTGCATGGCGGTCGGCCAGCATGCGGCACAGGGTCAGCATCTGTCCCTCGCCCGCAGCCGGGGGCAGCAGGTGCGAGCCTGACCCACAGGCGGTGACCAGGCCCACCGCCCCCTGCCGCGCGATCGCCTGCCAGCCAAGCGCCGCCAGATGCAGCGCGCCGCACACCGACCGCAGGGCCGTGCCGGTCCCCCACAGCATCGGACGGCGCAGATCGGCGATCAGCAGGGTGATGTCGTCGCGATCCTCGTGCAGGGCGCGGATATGCGGCACGCCCGTGCGCGCCGTGGCCGAAGGGTCCAGCCGACGCGGATCGTCGCCCGCGACATAGGCGCGGATCTCGCGCAGGTCCATGCCGCTGCCCGCATGGCGCGAGGCCCGGACCCCCGCCCGACGCGCCGCGGGCCGCACCACGGTCCCGCGCGGCGCCCGCTGATCCAGCAGCGCCTCCAGCGTCAGGGCGATGCCGGGGGCGGATTGCCAGGCGGCTACCACGGGCTGATCTCCTCCAGCGCCTCGGCAATCAGGCGGCGGCCGTCGCGACCCTCGCCCACCGCCTTCCAGCTGGGGACCAGCCGATGCGCCAGGGCGTCGGGGGCCAGCGCCTGGACATCCTCGGGCAGGCCGTGATCGCGGCCCCTCAGCCATGCCCGCGCCCGCACCGCCCCCGCCAGCGCCAGCGTGCCGCGCGGGGACACGGCATGATCGACCGCCCCCGCCAGCACGCCGCCGGGCCGCGTGGCCATGACCAGCCGGATGATGAAATCCTTGAGCACCGGTGCCAGCGTCACCCCCGCCACCCCGGCGCGGGCCTCGGCCAGACCGGCCGCGTCGATGCGCGACCGGAGTGTCGGGGGGGCCGCGCGACCCTCGGCCTCGACCAGATCCAGGATGGCGCGTTCGTGGTCGGCCCCCGGCAGGTCCAGCCGCAGGTGCAGCAGGAACCGGTCCATCTGCGCCTCGGGCAGCGGAAAGGTGCCCTCGTGCTCGATCGGGTTCTGGGTGGCCACGACCATGAACGGGTCCGGCAGCGGGCGGGTCACGCCCCCGGTGGTCACCTGCCCCTCGGCCATCGCCTCCAGCAGGGCGGATTGCACCTTTGGGGGGGCGCGGTTGATCTCGTCCACCAGGACGATGTTGTGAAAGACCGGGCCGGGCAGAAAGTCAAAGCGACCGGTCTCGGGGCGGAACACCTGGCTGCCGGTCAGATCTGACGGCAGCAGGTCGGGCGTGCACTGGATGCGCGCATGCCCGCCCGGCAGGCGGGCGGCCAGCTGCTTGACCGCGCGGGTCTTGGCGATGCCGGGCGGCCCCTCCAGCAGGACATGGCCGCCGGTCAGATAGGCGATCAGCAGGCGCTCGACCAGGCTGTCATGACCGATCAGCCCGGCGGCCACGTCCTGCGCCAGGGCCAGGACGCCGGCGCGCGTCGCATCGACCTCGGAATGACCGTCCATGACCCTACCCCCGCTTGCCTGCGCAGCGTGCAACCCGGGCGCCGCCGTGGCCAGCCGGGCCGCGCGGCCCTGCCACCAAAGTCGGGCGTCAGCGCGGCGGGTCGGGGCGGACCAGGGGTTCGACCTCGGCGGCGCCGGTGATCCTGCCGCGCCGTTCGGCCAGGACCGCCTGCAGGTTCGACAGGATGATGATGCCGCCGCCCAGGAACACCCACAGGTCGATCGCCTCGCCATAGGCGTAAAAGCCCACCACCGCCGCCATCGGCACCCGCAGAAAGTCGATGGGAATGACGACCGATGCCTCCAGCCGCCGCAGGGCCTGTGCCTGGCAGAAATGCGCCGCCAGCGCGCCGATGCCTGCGACCACCATCCAGGGCACCGCGGCCATCGGCACCGGGCGCCAGTCGGTCAGCGCCGCGATCAGCCCAAGCGGCAGCTGGATCAGGATCATCCAGACCACGATCGCGCCCGGCGAACAGTGCCCCGTCAGCCGCTTGACCATGATCAGCGACAGCCCATAGCCCGCCGCGGCGATCAGCACCAACCCCGCCGCCGGATCGATCATGCCGATGCCGGGGCGCACGATGACCAAAACGCCTAGGAACCCGCCCGCCGTGGCCAGGATGCGCTGGCGGCTGACCTTTTCGCGCAGCAGCAGCCAGGCAAACAGCGTCACCCAGATGGGCATGGTGAATTCCAGCGCAAAGACCGAGGCCAGCGGCAGCAGCACGATGCCGATGGTCCAGAAATACTGCGCGGTGAAATGCACTATGTTGCGCGCCAGATGCAGCGGCACCGCCCGCATGCGCCGGATTTCGGGAAAGACCGCCCGCCCCACCGCCAGAATGACGAACAGCCCCACCAGCGCGCGAAAGAACAGCACCTGCCGGATCGACAGTGTCCCGGCCATCTCTCGCGAGCCGACGGACATGGCGATGAAGGCGACCATGCTGAGGCCCATCCAGATCAGGCCCTGGACGACGGGCGATCCAGGCAGCGCCCGGCCAGAGGGGATCGTGTCGGTCATGGGAAACCTCTTGGTGCTTCGGCGGCCCCGTTCTTGCCCGTCCCGACCCCGGATGGAAGGGCGATGGCGCAGCGCGCGCGCCCGGCCTTCGGGCGGGGGGGCGCGCGGCTTATCCACAAATTCTGGGGATGGTTTCGGGGATAGGCGGGGCTTTGCAAGCAAGATCAACCCCCTGCGCGGGTTTGCAAGGCCCCGGGCGCTATCGGCGGGCCTTGGCGCCTATTCCCCGCCGATCTCGGACACGATGGCCGCGCCGATGCGGGCGATGGCGCGGTTGCGCGTGGGCATGTCTGCCTCGTTCCCGGTCAGATAAACGGCGGCCAGCCAGGGCGCGCCCTGCGGAGGCCGGATCACCGCCACGATGGATCGCGACCCGAACCCGCCCGCGCCGGTCTTGTCGCCGATGATCCAGCCCTGCGGCAGGCTGGCGCGCAGCAGGTCGTCGGCCACCTGATCGGCCCGCATCCACGCCTCCAGCTGATCGCGCGACGCCGCGCTCAGGATCGGTCCGAACAGCAGGCGGTCCAGCGTCGCCGTCATCGCCGCCGGGGTCGAGCTGTCGCGCGGATCGCCCGGGGCCGCCTCGTTCAGGGCCGTCTCGCGCCGGTCCAGGCGGGTCGTGTCGTCGCCGATGGCGCGCAGATAGGCAGTGAAATCCTCGGGCCCGCCCAACCGGTCCAGCAGCAGGTTGGCGGCGGTGTTGTCGCTCAGCGTGATGGTCGCCTCGCACAGCGCACCCACGGTCATCGCGTCATGCGTCGACGTGACGGGCGAATATTCGACCAGATCGGCAGAGGTATAGCCGATGGGGCGGTCCAGCTGATCGGCCCCGGCATCGACCAGCGTCAGGATCGCCCCGCACAGCGGCGCCTTGAACGTGCTGGACAGGGGGAAACGCTCATCGGGGCGATAGCCGGTCACCTGGGCGTCGCCCTGGCGGCGCAGCGCCACGCCGACGCGGCCCCCCAGCTCGGTCTCGATGGCGCGGGCGGCCTGGGCGATGGTCTCGGCTTGGGCCGGGGCGGACAGGCAGGCCAGCAGCAGGGCGGCGGCGATGGTGGTTCGGTTCATGCAGATCTCCGGTCTGTCCCGGCAGGGGACGGCGGCCCCCCGTGGCGGGGGGCATCGGTTCGTGTTATGGGAACGGCCTGCGCCTGACGCGCCAATGCCGCAGAACCCCTATACGACATGGGCCGACATGCGCCCAAACGACAAATCCTGACCCGGCGCATAACATGGTATGATGACATGGACCGGCCGAACCTTCCGCTGAACGGGCTGCGCGCCTTTGAGGTCGCCGCCCGGCAGGGCAGCTTTACCCGCGCCGCGATCGAGCTGCGCGTGACCCAGGCCGCCGTCAGCCAGCAGATCCAGCGGCTGGAGGATCTGCTGGGCCACCGCCTGTTCACCCGCGCCTCGACCGGGTTGATCCTGACCGATATCGGGGCCGCGCTGCACCCGGTGCTGACGCGCAACTTTGACCAGATGGGCGAGGTGCTGGACCGGTTCCAGGGCGGCCGCTATCGCGAGACCCTGAACCTGGGGGTGGTCACGACCTTTGCGACGGGCTGGCTGATCCCGCGGCTGGCGGCGTTCGAGGCGGGCCATCCGGACATCAGCCTGCGCCTGTTCACCCACAACAACCGCATCGATATCGCGCGGGAGGGGCTGCACATGGCGATCCGGTTCGGCGACCGCACCGCCTGGCCCTGGCTGGAGGCCCGGCCCCTGATCGCGGCCCCGCTGACGCCCCTGTGCGCGCCCGACCTGCTGGACCGGCTGCGACGGCCGCATGATCTGGCCGGGCTGCGGTTGCTGCGGTCGTATCGCGCCGACGAATGGGCGGCCTGGTTCGCCGCCGCCGGTGCCGATTGCCCGCCGCTGGAGGGGCCGGTGCTGGACAGCTCGGTCGCGATGGCCGATCTGGCGGCGGCGGGTCACGGCGCAGCACTGCTGCCCGCCTCGATGTTCGCCCGCCAGCTGCAGGCCGGGACGCTGGCCCGCCCCTTCGACACCCAGATCGAGGCCGGCCGCTATTGGCTGACCTGGCCGCGCGGCAAGCCGCAGACGGTCGCGATGGCCCATCTGGACGCGTGGCTGCGCGACACCATCGCGGGCGGATAGGTCGGTTCAGGGCGCGTTGCGCTGCGCGGGGTCGCGGCGAAAGGCGCCGGGCCGGGGCGCGCCCGCATCGCGGCGGTCGCGCGCGGCCTGGCCCCACCATTCCAGCTGCTGAAAGCTGCGGTCCAGATAGCCCTGCCAGCGGACGGCATCGACGCCGTCCAGATAGGCCCCGTCCGCGTCCCAGACATCCTGCGCATGGGGCACGTGGATCATGGCCGAGACCGGCAGGCATCCCAGCTCTGACAGGAACCCCCGCATCGTCATCGCGGCCCGCGTGCCGCCCCACTGCCCCGCCGAATAGGTTGCGATGACCGACGGCTTGTAGGAAAACAGCGAGCTGCCGAAGTGGTTCAGCAGATCCGCCAGCGCCGGGCTGAGCGAGTGGTTGTATTCCGGGCTGACCATGACATAGCCGTCCGCCGCCTCGATCCGCGCGACCAGATCGTCCAGCGCCTTGGGGGCGCGGCCCTTGGCATGGGCGAAATGGGGCGTGAAGGCCGCGTCGCGCGGATAATCCAGCGGGTCGATCAGGCTGGCCTGCAGGCCCAATGCGGTCAGCCGGGCGGTGCAGGCGCGGGCGATCCGCTCTCCCAGACGGGCGGGTCGGGGGGGCGTGCTGGTCCTGACGGACCCCAGAAAGACCAGAATATCCAGCATTGCCACTCCTGCGGTCCGGATGCGCCTTGCATCGCCTTTCGTATCTCTATACTTCCAGAGGCATGGAAATGAAAGATGCCATAGCGGCCCTGTCGGCCCTGGCGCAGGACACCCGCCTGTCGGTGTTCCGCCTGCTGGTCGTGGCCGGGCCCGACGGCATTCCCGCCGGAGAGATCGCGACCGCCATGGACGCGCCCGCCAACACCATCTCGACGCATCTGTCGATCCTGGCGGCGGCGGGCCTGGTCCGGTCGCAGCGCGAGGGACGCAGCATCCGCTATTTCGCGCGGATGGAGGGGATGACGGCCCTGCTGATCTTCCTGCTGCGCGACTGCTGCCGGGGCAATCCCGACCTGTGCCTGCCGCTGACCGATCACCTGAGCCAGGCTCTGTGCGGCCCCAAGGATGCGCCATGACCGACACCACCACAGACCGGGCCGGCGGCCTGGGACCGTTCGAACGCTGGCTGACGCTGTGGGTCGCGCTGGCGATGCTGGCGGGGCTGGTGGTGGGCAACATCGCCCCCGGCCTGGTCAATGCCGTGGCCGCGGCCGAGGTCGCCTCCATCAACCTGGTGGTCGCGGTGCTGATCTGGGCGATGGTCTATCCGATGATGATCGCCGTCGATCTGGGCGCCGTCAGCGGCGTCTGGAAACAGCCGCGCGGGCTGATCATCACGCTGGCGGTGAACTGGCTGATCAAGCCCTTCACCATGGCCTTTCTGGCCGTACTGTTCTTTGACCACGTCTTTGCCCCCTGGATCGACCCGCAGGATGCCCAGCAATACATCGCCGGCCTGATCCTGCTGGGGGCCGCACCCTGCACGGCGATGGTCTTCGTCTGGTCGCAGCTGACGCGGGGGGACGCGACCTATACGCTGGTGCAGGTGTCGGTGAACGACCTGATCATGGTCGTGGCCTTCACCCCCATCGTGGCGCTGCTGCTGGGGGTCACGGATATCACCGTGCCG
The DNA here is from genome assembly GCF_005048265.1 of Paracoccus hibiscisoli. Taxonomy (GTDB): domain Bacteria; phylum Pseudomonadota; class Alphaproteobacteria; order Rhodobacterales; family Rhodobacteraceae; genus Paracoccus; species Paracoccus hibiscisoli. The sequence continues at coordinate 104,833 of NZ_SUNH01000011.1, read as the reverse complement.
TGGCAGACGCTGACCATCGCCACGATCCTCTATGTGGCGCTGCCGCTGGCGGCGGGGCTGCTGACGCGGCGGATGCTGGGGTCGCGGGCGGCCATCGACGCCTTTGGCCGGAGGGTCAAGCCGTGGTCGGTGATGGGGCTGATCGCCACGGTGGCGATCCTGTTCGGGCTGCAGGGGCGGGTCATCCTGGACCGTCCGCTGATCATCGCGCTGATCGCCGTGCCCATCATCATCCAAAGCTATGGCATCTTTGCGCTGGCCTATGGCGCGGCCTATCTGATGAAGGTCCCGCACCGCGTCGCCGCCCCCTGCGCGCTGATCGGCACGTCCAATTTCTTCGAACTGGCCGTCGCGGTGGCGATCAGCCTGTTCGGCCTCAATTCCGGCGCGGCGCTGGCCACGGTGGTGGGCGTGCTGGTCGAGGTGCCGGTGATGCTGACCCTGGTGGCGCTGGCCAACCGCACCCGCGCCCGCTTTCCCGAAAGGCCCACCTGATGTCCGCCCTGCGCCCCGACCTGCTGCCCCCCATCGACCCCGCAAGCCTGCGCCCGGCGCAGCTCTCGACCCACAGGCCGCGCATCCTGATCCTGTACGGATCGCTGCGCGCGCGCAGCTTCTCGCGCCTGACCGCCGAGGAGGCCGCCCGCATCCTGGACACTCTGGGTGCCGAGGCGCGCCTGTTCGATCCGCGCGACCTGCCCTTGCCCGACGCCACCGATGCCGACCACCCCAAGGTCGCGGAGCTGCGCGATCTGGTCGGCTGGTGCGAGGGGATGGTCTGGTCCAGCCCCGAACGCCACGGCGCGATGACCGGAGTGATGAAGTCGCAGATCGACTGGATCCCGCTGTCCCTGGGCGGCGTGCGTCCCACGCAGGGCAAGACGCTGGCCGTGATGCAGGTCTGCGGCGGCAGCCAAAGCTTTAACACCGTGAACCAGCTGCGCATCCTGGGGCGCTGGATGCGGCTGCTGACGATCCCCAACCAATCCTCGGTCGCCAAGGCCTGGGACGAATTCGGCGATGACGACCGCATGAAGCCCTCGCCCTATTACGACCGCATCGTCGACGTGATGGAGGAGCTGGTCCGCTTCACCCTGCTGACGCGCGACATCCGCGACACGCTGGTTGACCGCTACTCCGAACGGGTCGAGGATCACGCCGCCCTGTCCGCGCGCGTGAACCAGTCCCGCGCGGTCTGAGCGGCCCCTACAGCCGCTGTCCCTGCACCCAGGTGCCGCGCAGCGCGCCCGCGGTTCCCACGCGGTGGATGCGGATCAGGTCGGCGCGCGCGCCCTCCGCGATGTGGCCCCGGTCCTTGAGGCCCACGGCGGCGGCGGGGGCTGCGGTCACCGTGGCCAGCCCGCGCGCCATATCGCCCCACAGATCGCCCAGCATCAGCGCGCCCGACAACAGCGAGGCGGGCACGTAATCCGACGACAGGATGTCCAGCAGCTCCGCCCGCGCCAGCGCCACCGCCGAGACATTGCCGCTGTGAGAGCCGCCGCGGATCAGGTTCGGCGCGCCCATCATCACCCCGATCGCATGATCGCGGCAGGCCTGCGCCGCCTCGACCGTGGTCGGGAATTCGGCGAAGTGACAGCCATGGCCCGCGCTGACGGCGACCTCCGGCGCGGTGGTGTCGTCATGGCTGGCCAGCACCGCGCCATAGCGGCGGGCATGCGCCACGGCTGCGGCCTCATGCGCGTCGCCCACCCGCGCGCGCAGCGCCTGCTGTTCGACGACATGGGCCTGGAACTGATCCTCGGACAGGCCCTTCTTGCCGATGACATAGTCGCGCAGCTTGCTGACATCGCGGAACTGGCGTTCGCCGGGGGTGTGATCCATCAGGCTGACGATGCCGATGCGGTCGGCGGGGCCGAACTTCTCCAACTCCTGGGTCAGGGTCTGGGAACAGATCTCGGCGCGCAGATGCAGGAAATGGCTGATCCGCAGGGCGCCCTGCGCGCGCAGCTCCAGGATCTCGTCGGCGACGGCGCGGGCGTATTCGTCGTATCCCGCGTTGTTGTCGGTCACCACCGACCCCACCCGCAGCGCGTCAAAGACCGTGGTGATGCCCACGCTGGCCAGTTCGGCGTCATGCGCGATGATCGCCGCCGCATGGGGCCAGTCCACGCCGGGGCGCGGCTCCATGTGGCGTTCCAAGTTGTCGGTGTGCAATTCGATCAGACCGGGCGACAGCAGGTCGCCGCCGCAATCGATGGCGCCCGAGGGCACAGACCGACCCTGTCCGATCGCCGCGATGCGGCCGTCGCGCAGGACCAGATGGCCGGCCACGACCTCGTCGGGCAGAACCAGCATGGCGTTGGCAAGGATCGTCTCGGTCATCGGAAAGTCCTGTCTTGAAGCGCGGGGTCAAAGCGGGTGATGTGCCATCCGGGTGTCACAGCGGTGTGACAGTTTCCGGTTAGGCGGGTGGCATGGATCAGTTCAGCAGATATGCCGTCTATTACGTCCCGCAAGCGGGACCGTTCGCGGATGCGATGGCCGCATGGCTGGGCTGGGACGCGGCGCGGGGCGCAGGCGTCGCGCAGCCCGACCTGCCCGGCCTGCCGCGCCCGGCGGCGGCCCTGACCACCAGCCCAAGTGCCTATGGCTTTCACGGCACGATCCGCGCACCGTTCCGGCCTGCCGTCCCTGAGGCCGGGCTGATCGCCGCGTTGGACGGCCTTGCCGCGCGGCTGGCCCCCGTGCGCTGCGCCGGGCTGGAGATCCGCGACCTGCACGGGTTCCTGGCGCTGATCCCCACGGGCTGCGACACGGCGCTGTCGGCGCTGGCCCGGGGGGTCGTGCGGGGCACCGATCCGCTGCGCACGGCCCTGACACCCGATGACATCGCCCGCCGCCGCCCCGAGACGCTGACCCCGCGCCAGCGCGCGCTGCTGGTTCGGTGGGGCTATCCCTTTGTCATGGAGGAGTTCCGGTTCCACCTGACCCTGACCGACCGCCTGCCCCCGGCCGAGGCCCGGGCCGTCGCCGCCGTCCTGCAGGATCATCTGGCGCCGGTGCTGCCCGCGCCCTTCGTGATCGCCGATCTGTGCCTGATGGCCGAGGACGCGCAGGGCCGGTTCCACCTGCGTCACCGCGCAACCCTGTCGGGCTGAAGCGCGGCCAGCAGGCGCGCGATGCCCGTATCGGGCGTGCCGTCGTTCACCACCGTGACATGGGCGATGCCCGCGGGTATGGCCCGGTCCGCCCGCGCCAGCCGGGCCGTGATGTCGGCCTGCGCCTCGCGGCCCCGCGCGGCCAGACGCCGCGCCAGCAGAGCCGCAGGCGCGGTCACCAGCACCACCCGCAGCCCGGGCAGCTGCGCCACCGCCTGCGGCAGGGCCGCGCGGCTGCCGTTGAAGAGGACCGGACCGGGACCTGCCAGCCGGTCATGCGGGATGCCATAGGACAGGCCATGCGCCTGCCAGTGCAGGGCGAACCGCCCCTGATCGCGCATCCGGGCAAAGCCGGCGGGCGTGACGCCGTCGAAATTCTCGGCCCCCGCATCCGAGGGTCGGGTGATCACCCGTCGCGCCAGCCGCAGGTCGGGCCGCGCCGCCAGCGCCCCCGCGATCAGCAGATCCTTGCCCGCCCCGGACGGGCCGACGATGGCCACGATCATGTCGCCCGCGCCGGGGTGAACCCCGTCACATCGACCAGCCGGTCGCAGACCGCGTCGCGCGCCTCCGCGTCGTGAAAGATGCCCAGGATCGCCGCGCCGCGGGCCTTGGCCTCATGGATCAGGGACAGGACCACGGCGCGGTTCTGCGCGTCCAGGCTGGCCGTGGGCTCGTCCAGCAGCAGGACCGGAAACGGGTGGACAAAGCCGCGGGCGATGTTAACGCGCTGCTGCTCTCCGCCCGAAAAGGTGGTGGGCGACAGCGACCACAGCCGGCGGGGGATGTTCAGCCGCCACAGCAGGCATTCGGCCCGTGCCTGTGCGACCTCCTGCGCCACGCCCAGGGCGCGCAGCGGCTCGGCCACGACCTGCACGGTGGGCACGCGGGGCAGCACGCGCAGGAACTGGCTGACATAGCCAAGCGTGTCGCGGCGCAGCGCCATGACGGCGCGCGGTTCCGCCCCGGCCAGCTCGACCCCGGCGATGCGGATCGAGCCGCCGCAGACGCGGTAATTGCCGTGGATCATCCGCATCAGCGTCGATTTTCCCGACCCCGACTGGCCCGTCAGGCCGACGCATTCGCCGGGGTCCACATGCAGGGCGGCCCCTGCCATGACCGTGATCACCGCGCCGCCCTGATTGTGCAGCACGAAGGATTTCGACAGGTTTTCGACAGCGATCATGGGTTCAGACCTGCAGGACAGAGGACACGAGAAGCTGCGTATAGGCGTGCTGCGGATCGTCCAGCACCTGATCGGTCAGGCCCTGTTCGACCACCCGGCCGCCGGTCATCACCATCAGCCGGTCGGCCAGCAGGCGCACCACCGCCAGATCATGCGTGACGATGATCACCGACAGGCCCATGTCGCGCACCAGCCCGCGCAGCAGGTCCAGCAGACGCGCCTGAACGCTGACATCCAGACCGCCGGTGGGTTCGTCCATGAAGACCAGCCGCGGCCCGGTCACCAGGTTGCGGGCAATCTGCAGCCGCTGCTGCATGCCGCCCGAAAAGGATGACGGGCGGTCGTCGATGCGGTCGCCCGCGATCTCGACCCGGCCCAGCCAGTCCAGGGCTGCGGCGCGGATGTCGCCGTAATGGCGGTGCCCTGTGGCCATCAGGCGTTCGCCCACATTGGCGCCCGCGCTGACCCCCATGCGCAACCCGTCGCGGGCGTGCTGGTGGACATGCGCCCATTCGGTGCGCGCCAGGCGGCGGCGGTCGGATTCGGCCATCGCCAGCACGTCGCGCCCGTCATAGGTGACGGTGCCCGCGTCGGGCCGCTGCTGGCCCGCCAGACAGGACAGCAGCGTGGATTTGCCCGACCCGCTTTCGCCGACGATGCCCAGCACCTCTCCGGGCCACAGATCGAAGCTGACGCCGGTGCAGCCGATGCGCGGGCCATAGCGACGCTCCAGGTCGCGAACGGACAGCAGGGGCGTCATGCCGCCACCTCGGCCAGACGGCCCGTATGCCCCGCATCGCGCCGGGTGGTGCAATGGTCGGTATCCGAACAGACGAACATCCGGCTGCCCACGTCGTCGGTCACGACCTCGTCCAGATAGCTGTCCCGCGCGCCGCACAGATCGCAGGCATGGTCGGCCTTGCTGGCGACAAAGGGGTGGTCGTCGAAATCCAGGCTGACGACCTGCGTCCAGGGCGGCAGCGCATAGATGCGCTGTTCGCGCCCCGCCCCGAACAGCTGGATCGCCGGGTTGTCCGACAGCTTGGGGTTGTCGAATTTCGGGATGGGCGAGGGGTCCATGACATAGCGCCCCTCGACCTTGACCGGATAGGCATAGGAGGTCGCGATCTGGCCGTGCCGGGCGATGTCCTCGTACAATTTGACATGCATCAGGCCGTATTCCTCCAGCGCGTGCATGCGGCGTGTCTCGGTCTCTCGGGGCTCCAGAAAGCGCAGGGGTTCGGGGATGGGAACCTGATAGATCAGGATCTGACCGTCGGTCAGCGGGGTTTCCGGGATGCGGTGGCGGGTCTGGATCACGGTGGCCTGCGTGGTGGCGGTGGTCACGGCGACGCCGGCGGTGCGCTGAAAAAACGCGCGGATGCTGACCGCGTTGGTGGTGTCGTCGGCGCCCTGGTCGATGACCTTCAGCCGGTCGTCGGGGACAAGACAGGCGGCGGTCAGCTGCACCCCGCCGGTGCCCCAACCGTAAGGCATGGGCATTTCCCGGCTGGCGAAGGGCACCTGATATCCGGGGATCGCCAGCGCCTTGAGGATGGCGCGGCGGATCATCCGCTTGGTCTGTTCGTCCAGATAGGCGAAATTGTAATCGCTCACAGTAGCCCCCGCCCGGTCAGATCACGCTCCAGCGCGGCGGGATCGGTGAAATGATGCGCGGCCATCCCCGCCGCCTGCGCGCCCGCGACGTTGGCCGCGCTGTCGTCGATGAACAGGCAGTCCTGCGGCAGGACGCCGGCCCGTTCGCACAGACGCGCGAACAGGCGCGGGTCGGGCTTGGTGATGCCCTCCTGCCCCGACACGATGGTGACGCCAAAGGCGGTCGTCAGGCGCGGATGGGTGGCCAGCCCGATGGGCCAGGTCTCGGCCGACCAGTTGGTGATGGCGTGGACCGGGTGCCCGCGCGCCCGCAGGCGGCCCAGCAGCGCCCAGCTGCCCTCGATGGGTTCCGCGATCGAGGCGGCATGCCCGGTCAGATAGGACAGGAACAGAGCCCGGTCGTCCGGGTCTGGGATCTCGGCGGCCAGATCGGCAAAGGCTTCGCCCCCATCCGCGCGCCAGTTCAGCGCGGCGAATTCGATGCGCGCAAGGAAGGCGTCCACCGAGGCGCGGTCGCCAAGCGTGGGCAGAAAGGCCTGATGCGCGTCCCACCGGACCAGCACGTTGCCGATGTCAAAGACGATGGTGGTCATGATGCGGCCTCGTTTGCTTCCTGCCTCAGGCGGCGGACCAGTTCCAGCTCGGCCTGGAAATCCACGTAATGGGGCAGCTTGATATGCTCCAGGAACCCGGTGGCCTGGATGTTGTCGCAATGCGACAGCACGAATTCGGCGTCCTGCGCGGGGGCGCCGCTGTCATCCTCGCCCAGCTCCTGCCAGCGCAGGGCGCGGTCGACCAGGCTGACGGCGATGGCCTTGCGCTCGGACTGGCCCAGGACCAGGCCATAGCCGCGGGTGAATTGCGCCGGTTCGGTCCGCGAGCCCTTGAACTGGTTCACGGTCTCGCATTCGCTCAGCTCGATCTCTCCGATCTGGATGGCAAAACCCAGCTCGGGGATCTCCATTTCGACCGGGACGCGGCCGATGCGCAATTCGCCGACAAAGGCGTGGGTGCGCCCGTATCCGCGCTGCGTCGAATAGGCCAGGGACAGCAGGAACCCCTCATCCCCGCGCGCCAGGGCCTGCAGGCGCAGCGCGCGGGACGCGGGCAGCTCCAACGGTTCGCGCGTCAGGTCGGGGGCGGGGGTGTCGTCCGGGGCCACCGGCTCGATCAGCCCATCGCGGTCCAGGATGGCGGTGACATGGGGCACCCGCGCCGGGCCGGGCGTGCCCAGGGGCGCGGGGTCCATGGCGGCGGCCTCCGCGAAATCCAGCAGGCGGTGGGTATAGTCGAAGGTCGGCCCCAGCACCTGCCCCCCCGGCAGGTCCTTGAACGTGGCCGAGACGCGCCGGTCCACCGCCATCGCGCCCGTATCGACCGGCACCGACGACCCAAGGCGCGGCAACGTGGTGCGATAGGCGCGGATCAGGAACACCGCCTCGATCAGGTCGCCCCGCGCCTGCCGGATCGCCAGCGCCGCCAGATCGGGGTCGTAGAGCGACCCTTCGGCCATGACCCGGTTCACGGCCAGCGCCATCTGTTCGCGGATCTGCGCGACCGACAGCAGCGGCTCGGCGGGGTCGCCGCGCCGTTCCTCGGCCAGCCAGGCATGGGCATTGGCGATGGCGCGTTCGCCCCCCTTGACGGCGACATACATCAGGCGTCCTCCACGACGGTGCTGCGCGGCAGGCAGGCGATGCGGTCGCCGCAGGTCAGGATGAAATCCAGCCCCATCGGGAACAGCGCCCGGTTGGCACGGAACGGCGCGATATCGGGCAGCGACAAACTGACCTGATCGCGGATGCCGGGACCGGTCAGCCGGGCGCCCTGCGCCTCCAGCCGGTCCAGCGCGACGATCAGCGTGGCCGAACGGTCGGGGTAATCGGGCAGCCCTATCGCAAATCGGTCCAGTGGCAGCAGGTCGTCCCACCGCCCCAGGGCCAGCGCCGCGCGGTCGGGCCCGACCAGCGGACAGCCCGCATGAAAGGCCAGCCAGTCGCGAATGGCATCGTGCCCCTGCGCCAGATGCAGCGGCGTGGTCGGGTCGGCCAGCAGCAAGGCCACCGTCCCCGCCGCCCGGCCCAGGGGCGCGGGCGGCACCGCCAACGCCAGATCATGGATCGTGCCGGGCCGGGCCATCGCCTGCATCAGCACACGGAACCCTTGCGCGGATTGGATGGCGGGGTCGGCAAAGCCTCCGGTCAGGGCGGTCATGTGTCCTCTCCGCGTTGCAGGGTAAAGAACTCGACCCGGGTGGCGGCGGCCTTGGCGGCGCGTTCGGTGGTTGCAGCCTGCGCCTCTGCCTCCATGGCACGCAGTTGGGGGGTCAGCGTGGCTGCGGCCCCGGTCTGCATCAGCGCGTCGATCACCGCCGCGCGGCGGGCGTGGCTGCGGGATCGGCCCTGCACATGGCCATGCCCCACCGTCCCACAGGACAGCACGACCGAACAGCGCGTCACCGTCATCTCGGCGATGTTGAAGGGCGCGCCGGTGGCGCTGACCCGGCCCTGCACCATCACGTTGCCGGTTTCCGGCGCGCGCAGCAGGTCATGATCGGGCAGGTCGGGCAGCACGCGCGCCAGCCGGTCGGGGGCCGAGCGCGCCATCAGCGACAGCCAGTCGCGGCGTTCATTGGGGGGCGGGGCTTTGGCGGGCATCTTGCGGCGCGGGTCCATGTTCTATACAACTAGACAAGTGATAGGACGAACCCGCCCCCGGCTCAACAGAAACTGCGTGAATTTTCCATGACACACCCGCCCGCCGCCCTGTGGCAGGACATCGCCGCCACCCTGCGATCCGAGATCGGCGGCGGCCATTACGCCCAGGGCTGTCGCCTGCCGTCCGAGGCGCAGCTGGCCGCGCGCTTTGGCGTGAACCGCCATACGGTGCGCCACGCGCTGGCCGATCTGGCACAGGCGGGGCTGGTTCAGGCGCGGCGCGGCGCGGGGGTGTTCGTGACCGCGCGACCGGCCGATTACGCCCTGGGGCGGCGGGTGCGGTTCACCCAGAACCTGGCGGCGCAGGGGCGCCTTGGCTCGCACCGCTTCACCCGGCTTGAGACCCGCCCCTGCGACGCGGTCGAGGCCCGGGGGCTGTCCCTGCCCCCCGGCGACCCGGTCCATGTGATCGAGGGGGTGTCGCTGGCCGACGGGCAGCCAATGGCCCTGTTCCGGTCCGTCCTGCCGGGCTGGCTGACCGGGTTGCCGGACCATGCGGCGGAACATCAGTCGATCACCGCCGCCCTGGCCGCCTGCGGCATCAGTGATTACACCCGCGGCAGCACCCGCATCACCGCCGTTCTGGCCAGCCCGGTGCAGGCCGCCACCCTGCGCATCGCGGCGGGCGCGCCGCTGTTGCGGTCGGACGCGCTGAACCACGCGCCCGACGGTCGCCCGGTCGAGATGGGGCGCACCTGGTTCGCCGGCGACCGGGTGGCGCTGGTTCTGGCGGATTAGGCGCCCCGGATCAGCTTTCGCCGCAGCCAGCCAGACAGGCTGTCCATGGCGATCACCATCACGATGACCAGCAGGATGTAATAGGTCACCTTTTCCCAATCCTGCGTCGTCTGGATCGCCTGCGTCAGCAGCAACCCGATGCCGCCCCCGGTGATCGCGCCGATGATCGTGGCGCTGCGGGTGTTGCTCTCCAGGAAATACAGCATCTGCGACAGCAGGACCGGCAGCACCTGCGGGATCACTCCGAAGCGATACCGCTGCACCGCATTCGCCCCGGTCGAGCGGATGCCCTCGATGGGCTTGTCGTCGACATTCTCCAGCGCCTCCGAGAACAGCTTGCCAAAGCTGCCGGTGTCGGTCAGCAGGATCGCCAGCGCCCCGGTCAACGGGCCGGGACCAAAGGCGCGCGACAGGATGATGGTAAAGATCAGCGCATCCACGCCGCGCACGAAATCGAACACACGCCGCACCGCAAAGCGCAGCCAGCGCGACGGAGTAAAGTTCTGCGCCGCCAGAAAGGCCAGCGGCAGCGCGACAAAGGCTGCACCGAACGTGCCCAGGAACGCCATAAGCACCGTCTCGAAGATGGCCCAGGCCACGGCACCATGCTGCCAGATGTCGTTCGTCCAGAACTCGGACAGGGCCAGGGACAGGTTGCTGACGCCCTCGACCAGGGGCGCGCCGCCGATGATCGTGCTTAGCACCTGCCCCGCCGTCATGCCCGAGAACGGGCTGGAGAGGTCAAAGAAGAACATCTCCCACCCCCAGAAATAGCGCAGCGTCTCGGTCCGCGACGCGGTGGCGGTGACGCGGCCCTGATCGGTGGTGATGGTCGCGCGCGTCGGCGAGGCATTGATGAAATCGGGCAGCGTGCCGCCCGGCACCTGCACCGAGACGCCGTCGCTGGTGTCCAGCGTCACCGGCCCGTAATCGGGAATGTCATAGACCACGCGCGGCCCGTCATAGGTCACGACATGCCCCGCCCCCAGGTCGATCCGCGCGCCGTCGCCCTGCGCCTGCACCCAGTCCGGGATCTGGCTTTCGGAAAAGACGGCGCGGTTCGACCCTTCGACGCTGACCTGCAGCGTCTCGCGGCGGTTGTCGCGGGTGACGTGGACCTTGTGGCTGACCGCATCGGCCAGCAGGATCGCGGCATTGTCCAGCCGCGCGCGCTGCGCCAGCCCGCCCAGATCAAAGGCCACCGCGACATAGGCCAGATAGACCAGGATCAGCGCGGGCACGGCCAGCGCGATGCGCCTCTTGCGGGTCATCAGGCGGATGGTGCTGTCGCGCAAATCGTCCGCAGGCATGGGAATGGCGGTCACAGCGGCGCTCCGTGCGTCAGGCGGTTGCGGGCCAGGCCCGAGATCTGGTCGACGACCACGATGGCGGCGAACAGCATCAGAAAGATCGCCGCCGCCTGGTCGAACTTGCCCTGACCGAAGGTCATGGCGTTGCGCAATTCGTATCCGATGCCGCCCGCGCCGACAAAGCCCAGGATCGCGGAGGCGCGGATGTTCACCTCCAGCCGCAGCAGGGCATAAGACAGATAGTTCGGCGCCACCTGCGGGATCACGCCCAGCCAGATGCGCTGCGACCAGGTGGCGCCCACCGATGCCAGACCGTCTAGGGGCTTCAGGTCGACATTTTCGTTCACTTCCGAGAACAGCTTGCCCATCGCGCCGGCGGTGTGGATGGCGATGGCGATGACCGCGGGCACCGGCCCGCCGCCCAGAATGAAGATCAGCACCAGCGCGATCACGATCTCGGGCACCGCGCGGAACACGTCCGAGATGCGCCGCATCAGCGGCACCAGGCGCGGCCAGCGCGCCAGCCCCCGCGTGGCCCCCATCGCCAGCGCCGTGCCTGCCATGCAGCCCAGCAGGGTGGCGACCACGGCGATGTTCAGCGTCTCGACCATGGCGGGCAGGGCGCGGACCATGTGGCCGGGCAGGTTGGCGACCTTCGCCACCGCCTCGGACACGACATCGGCGGGGAAATCGCCCACGCTGGACAGGCCCGTCCAGAACCCGCCCGCGTTGCGCGCATCGGCCACGCGAAAGCCCGACACCATCATCGCCACGAAGATCACGACCAGCAGGCCGCCATAGATGCGCTTGCGCCGCGTCTGCGCCAGATAGTCGTCGCGGATGTCGATCAGTGCCATCGCGGCCCCCCGGAAAATGCAAAGGCCGGACCCGCGCGGGGTCCGGCCATGGCTGGGAAAGGATCAGTTCATCTCGGCGCGGCGGATGTCGATGATGGTCTGGTATTCCTCATGGGTGACGGGGGTGAAGCCCGCGGTCTCTCCGGCGGCCACGCCATAGGCGCAGGTCGGGTCAGAGTCGTGCAGGCCCGCGACCAGATCGATCATCGTCTGCTTGACGTCATCGGGCAGGGCCTGACGCAGCACCACCGGACCCTCGGGGATGGGCGAGGATTTCCAGATCTCGACGATGTCATTCATGTCGACGATGCCGCTGTCGGCGGCCTTGCGCAGCGCGCCCGAATTGTAGCCGTCCTCCCACGCGCCCTGACCGTCGGCCCAGGTGACGCCCGCGTCGTAATCGCCGTTCACGACCGCGATGATCGACTGTTCATGGCCGCCCGAGAACCCGATGCGGCTGAAATATTCGCCCTCGGTCATCGAATAGCCCTCGGCGGGCAGCTCCACGTTCGGGATCAGGAACCCAGAGGTCGAGTTGGGGTCGGCGAAGGCAAAGCTCTTGCCTTCCATGTCGTCCAGCGAGGTGATGCCGCTGTCGGCGCGCGCAAAGCCGATCGAGTGATAGGTATAGCTGCCGTCCAGGTTGGTCTTGACCAGCACCGGCTCGATCTTGTCCTCGTCGGCGACATAGACGGCGGCATAGGCCGATGCGCCCAGCCAGGCCATGTCCAGCGCATCGCCCAACAGGCCCTGGATCACGCCGTTGTAATCGGCGGGGGTGAACAGGCGGACGGGCACGCCCAGGGCCTCTTCGGCATAGGCGCGCAGGCATTCGTTCGACGCCATGCGGTCCTGGGCGTTCTCTCCGCCCAGCAGGCCGATGCGGAATTCGGTAATCTCCTGCGCATGCAGGGGGGTGGCCAGCGCGGCGGTGGTGGCCAGCAGGGTCATCAGTCGGGTCATGGATCTTCTCCGATGGGGTGGGTCAGGCCAGCATGCGGGCGGCGTATTCGGCATCCGCGCTGGTATCGGTGGGAATGGCGGTCGAGGTCGCGCTTTCGTTGAAATCCGCGTCGGCGCCATAGATGTCGCGGGCCACGCCCGTGGTCAGCTGGGCGGGCACGCCGTCGAACACCACGCGCCCGTCGCGCATGCCGATCACCCGGTCGCAATAGCGCCGCGCGGTGTCCAGCGTATGCAGGTTGGCGATGACCATGCGACCATCCTCGACATTGATGCGTTTCAGCGTGTCCATCACGATCTGGGCGTTCATCGGGTCCAGGCTGGCGATGGGCTCATCCGCCAGGATGATGCGCGGGTCCTGCATCAGGGCGCGGGCGATGGCCACGCGCTGCTGCTGGCCGCCCGACAGGGCCTCGGCGCGTTTCGGGGCCTGTTCGGCGATGCCGAGGCGGTCCAGGATCTCCAGCGCGCGGATGATGTCGGCACGGGGCCACAGGTTCAGCACCGTCTGCCAGGTCGCGCGGCGGTTCAGGATGCCGTGCAGCACGTTCGACACCACGTCCATGCGCGGCACCAGGTTGAACTGCTGAAAGATCATCGCGCATTGGCTTTGCCAGGCGCGCATGTCCGCGCCGCGCAGGGCAAGAATGTCGCGTCCCTCGACCAGGATCTGGCCGCCGCTGGCCGGGGTCAGCCCGTTCATCATCCGCAGAAAGGTCGATTTCCCGGCGCCGGACCGGCCGATGATGCCGACGAAGGCCGGGCCGTCCACGGTCATGCTGACATGATCGACGGCGGCCTTTTGGCCAAACAGCTTGGTGGCAGAGCGAACGTCCAGCATGGGGCCTCTCGGGTTGCTGAGGCCCCGGTTAACGATCTTGCGTGACGGTCCCCTGACCCGCCGGTGACATGTCCGTGACAACGGCGGGTTCGCGGGGCGCCTCTCGCGCCGCCGGTCCGAACCCCTGCCGCTCCAGATAGGACGAGACGACCAGATGCGGGATGGTCAGCGCCGCCAGCAACTGGAACGCCTGTGCGGTCACGTCGGGGGTGATCGCGCCGCCCGTGACGCGCGTGGCCGCCAGCCAGAGCGCCGCCGCCGCGACCGGCAGGGCGATCGCCATCGCGGCCCGCCAGCGCCAGGGCAGGTCGCCCAGCCTCAGCTGCGCGCTGGCCAGATGGCGCGGCGAATGCAGGCAGACGAAATACAGCGCAAAGCCGATCACCGGCGGAAACAGCAGCAGCGCCCCCAGGGCCCCCGCCATGGCCAGCGCGGTCATGCGGCCCCCCTGCTGCCAGACGATCAGGCAGCAGACGGCGGTGACCACCAGCACCACCGGCGCGACCAGGAACAACCCGGTCGCGACCGCCGTACCGCCCTGCCCCGCCGTCATGTCGGAAAAGATCGCCGCCACCTGGTCGGGATGCGCCAGCGCGGGCGCCGCCGCCACCGAGGCACCGCAGATCAGACGCAGCAGCGGGTCGTCGATCCCCTCCCAGTCCTCACCGAAGTGATAGGCGGCGGCGATCAGGAAGAACACCAGCGTGGCCCCCGGCCACAGCCGCCAGGCCAGGACCATGGCGACCACGATGGCGATATAGATGGCGGTCGCGGCCACCAGCCGCACCCGCCTGCCCCGCGACACCCGCCCCAGAAGGCTGATGTCATAGGCCCCATGCGGCAGCCCCCCTCCCAGCACGATGGCCGTGGCGGCCAGCGTGCCCAGCTGCCCCTCGAGGTCCAGGCCCAGGGCCCTGGCCGCCATCAGCAACGGGATGGCGGTCCAGAAGACCGTCAGGGCGGCCCCTCCGGGATGGGCGCCGGGCAGATCGATGCGCGATGCGCCTGTCCCGGACGGGCGGGTCATGCCTTGGCGGTCTGGGCTTGGTCCATCTCGATCCCCGATTTGCGGACCGCGATGATGTAGATCAGGATGCCCAGGCCGACCTTGGCCACCAGGTCGGCGACGGTATAGCCGATCTGGATGACGGTGTTGGCCGTCGGCCCCTCCAGCCCGACAAAGGGCGCCATGTAGACGATGGGGTAAAAGCCCCAGGACGCAAAGGTCAGCAGCCGCGCCTGCTTGATCAGCGACCGCACCTGCGGCGGCTGCGTTTCGATGGCGCGACCCAGGCCGCTGAACAGCTCATAGACGATATAGGCGAAGGGGATCGTGGACAGGAAACCCCACAGCGCGCGGGTGCCGTTGCTCTCCGCGATCTCGCCGGGATAGCCCAGGATGACCATCAGCGCGGCGGCGACGCCCAACCTGGTGGCCTTGCTGATCGTCTCGTCACGCGACAGGCGCATGACCAGCACCAGCTCGATCAGCAGCAGCGGCACCGTCAGCAGCCAGTCGACATAGCGATAGGCGTCGTTGAAGGCGTATCCGGTGGCCGAGACGGTGCCGTTCTCGAACAGGAAGGCGGCCTCCCAGCTCTGGAAGATGCGGAAATAGTGATAGGCCGCGATGGCCGTCACCAACCCCGAGATGACCAGGGCGGTGCGATAGGCGGGGGCGACTTCGGACCGCCCGAACCACAGAAAGATCGTGGCCGCGGCCATGGCCGCGAATGTGAACGAGATCGAGTTGTAGACCAGCAGGTACTGAAAGGCGCTCATGGCCTCGGGTACCGTTTCGACAGCGACAGCTTCCATCACGTTGTTCCTCCGATTGGGGCAGGCGGGCGCGGCGCGATGGCGACGGGCCCGACCGTGCGCCCTTCAGTTGCTGCCGATCAGGGCCGTGAAACAAATGATAACTTGCCGCAGGGTGACTGCGCGCGCATGCCGCATCCTGGGGCTGAACGCGCGGGTGAAACCGGCCCTGCGCAGGGCCGCGTGCCGCATGCGGCACGGCGCGCGCGACGCGTGATTTCACGGCATTCACACCGGTTTGTGACCCGAATCAGGCGACTTGCATGACGGGCCGCGCTGTGACGATGCGTAGCATCACGAACCGCGCGCAGCTGCGACACAGCCCCTGTCGCGGTCCCTGTGGCATAGTGTCCTTTGCGCCCCTGCAGGTGCGGCGCGGGCCGTTCCGACACCGCCGGGATGGGGCATCGACGGTGGCGGGGCCCCGCGCCCTAGCCCGGCGTGACGCCGTTCTCCAGCCGGGCAAAGGCCGACATCACGACCCGTTCCGACCGGTCCAGGTAATCGGCCAGACGCGCCGCTGCCGCCGCCGTGTCCCCCGCCACCAGCAACTCCAGGATCGCACCGTTCTCCTGCAGGAACGGCGCGTGCAGCTGTTCGGGGCTGTCCAGCAGGCCAAAGGCCAGGCGCAGTTCCGCCATCGCCTGCGCGAAGAATGCCGTCAGGCGCGGGCTGTCGGTCAGCGCGACGATGGCCGCGTGAAAGCCCATGTTGGCGCTGCCCACGCCGCGCCAGTCGCCCGCCTCGCGCGCCGCGCGGGCCTGAGCCACGCATTCGGCCATGCGCAGGGCCGCTGCGTGGCGGGGCCAGGCCTGGGCCAGGGCCGGAACCTCGATCAGGCGGCGCACGCGATAGATGTCCAGCACTCCCGCCATCGACGGCACCGCCACCGAAACGCCGCGATTGGGCGCGTGCGTCAGCAACCCCTCGCGCGTCAGCAGGCGGAACACCTCGCGCAGCGTGTTGCGCGACACCGACAGATCGGCCGCCAGGCGCGTCTCGGACAGGCGCTGGCCGGGGCGCAGATGCCCCGCGATCACCTGCGCGCGAAGGCGGGCGGCGGTCTCTTCAGCCAGGCTGGCGGGATTCGGATCGGTCATGGGTCGTCCTGTGATGCAGGGTCGATCATGGCGGCAGGGCAGAGGCAGGGCAAGCAGGCTGTTGCCTTGATTCCGGGCAGATTGCCGCGCAGGTCATTCCCGATTGTTCAACAAAACCGTCACGAATGTCAGATAATCGTTGACGGATCACGGAATCGTGGCAGGCTGGTGACAATCAACAACAGTTCGACACGGGGAAACATCCATGACCACCGACCGCAGCGTTGCGGCCGCCAGCCTTCGCGGAGGCCTTCTGGCGGCGATCTTCCTGATGGCGACATCGGCCATCGGGCCGGGCTTCATCACCCAGACCGCGACCTTTACCGCGCGGATGGGATCGGCCTTTGCCTTTGCGATCCTGGCCTCGATCCTGATCGATTTCGTGGTCCAGCTGAACATCTGGCGCATCACCGCCCTGACCGGCAAGCGCGCGTCGGAGACCGCGAACGCGGCCATTCCCGGCGCGGGCTATCTGCTGACGGCGCTGGTGGTGATCGGCGGGCTGGCCTTCAACGTGGGCAACATCGCGGGCGGCGGGTTGGGCCTAAACGCCATGCTGGGCCTGGACCCCAAGATCGGCGGCGCGATCACCGCGGTGCTGGCCATCGCGATCTTCCTGTCGCGGCAGGCCGGGCTGCTGCTGGACCGGGCGATCATCGGGCTGGGCATCGTGATGATCCTGCTGGTGCTGTTCGTGGCGGTGCAGTCGAACCCCCCGGTGGGCGAGGCGCTGCGCCAGACGATCTGGCCCGACACCATCGACTTCGCCACCATCACCACCATCGTGGGCGGCACGGTCGGCGGATACATCACCTATTCCGGCGCGCACCGGTTGCTGGACAAGGGCCTGACCGGCCCGCACAACCTGACCGCCGTCACCCGCGCGGCGCTGACCGGGATCGCGGTCACGGGCGTCATGCGCTTTGTGCTGTTCCTGGCGATCCTGGGCGTCGTCGCATCGGGCGTGACGCTGGATCTGTCGTCGCAGGCGGCGAACCCGGCGGCGCAGGCCTTTCAGGCGGCGGCGGGCGATTGGGGGATGCGCGTCTTCGGCGTGGTCCTGTGGGCGGCGGCGCTGACCTCGGTCATCGGGGCGGCCTATACCTCGGTCAGCTTTCTGGACGTGGTGGGGGTGCGCAGCG
Source organism: Paracoccus hibiscisoli (assembly GCF_005048265.1). Classification (GTDB taxonomy): domain Bacteria; phylum Pseudomonadota; class Alphaproteobacteria; order Rhodobacterales; family Rhodobacteraceae; genus Paracoccus; species Paracoccus hibiscisoli. The sequence continues at coordinate 87,422 of NZ_SUNH01000011.1, read as the reverse complement.
ACGCGGCCCGGTCCAAGGCCACGGTGGGTTTCATCGCCTTTTCGCTGGCGGTGTATCTGGCGCTTGGGACGGCCCCGGCGGCGATCCTGGTGTTCGTCGGCGGCTTCAACGGGTTGATCCTGCCCATCGGCCTGACGATCTTTACCTATATCGGCTATGCGCGGTCCGACCTGATGGGTGGGCACCGCTACAACCGGGTGCTGCTGGCGCTTGGGGCCATCGTCTGCGCGCTGACCTGGTACATGGGCGCGCGGTCGGTCACCACGATCTTCGCCTTTCTGGGCGTGTAAGGAGGATCCATGCCAATCGACCTGAACAGCGACCTGGGCGAGGGCTACGGCCCCTGGCCCATGGGGGACGACGCCGCGATGCTGGACATCGTCAGTTCCGCCAACATCGCCTGCGGCTTTCACGCGGGCGACCCGGCGGGGCTGCTGGCCGTGCTGCGACAGGCGGCGGCGCGGGGCGTCGCGGTCGGGGCGCATGTCAGCTATCCCGACCGCGTGGGCTTCGGGCGGCGCAGCATGGACGTGGCGCCGGACGACCTGACCGCCGACGTGATCTATCAGATCGGCGCGGTGCAGGGTCTGGCGCGGGCGGCGGGCACGCGGGTCACTTATGTGAAACCGCATGGCGCGCTGTACAACACCATCGCGGATGACGCGCGCCAGGCCGATGCGGTCATCGCGGGCGTCAAGGCGGTCGACCCGTCGCTGGTGCTGATGGGTCTGGCGGGGGCGCCCGTGCTGGACCGCGCGCGCGCCGCGGGCCTGTCGGTGGTGGCCGAGGCCTTCGCCGACCGCGCCTATACCGTCGCGGGCGCGCTTGTGTCGCGCAAGCAGCCGGGTGCGGTCCTGCATGACGCGGACCTGATCGCGGCCCGCATGCTGCGTCTGGCGACCGAGGGCGTGCTGGAGGCCGAGGATGGCAGCATCCTGCGCCTGGAGGCCGACAGCATCTGCGTGCATGGCGACAGCCCCGGCGCGGTGGCCATCGCCGCACGGGTCCGCGATGCGTTGATCGCGGGCGGTGTCACCGTGGCGCCTTTCGCCGGGGGTGGCGCATGACCCCGGCGCAGGCGCGGCTGGCCGCGCGCCAGGGTCCGGCCCGCCCGACCTCGGGTCAGGCACCGGGGTTTACCCAGTGCAACATGATCACGCTGCCCCGCGATTGGGCGTGGGATTTCCTGCTGTTTGCGCAGAGGAACCCGAAACCCTGCCCGGTGCTGGACGTGACCGACCCGGGCAGCCATCGCACGGTCATGGCACCCGATGCCGACCTGCGCACCGACATCCCCCTCTATCGCATCTGGCGCGACGGCGTGCTGACCGAGGAGGTGACCGACGCCACATCCCATTGGGCCGAACATCCCGATCTGGTGACCTTTCTGATCGGCTGTTCCTTCACCTTCGAGGGCGCGCTGATGGCGGCGGGTATCCCGGTCGCACATGTCGACCAAGGCTGCAACGTGCCGATGTTTCTGACCGACCGCGACTGTCGCCCGGCGGGGCGGATGTCGGGGCGGCTGGTCGTGTCGATGCGCCCCATTCCGGCCGACCGGGTGGCCGAGGCCGCGATGATTTCGGGCCGCACCCCCGCCGTCCACGGCGCGCCGGTGCATGTGGGCCTGCCCGAGGCCTTGGGCATCGCCGACCTGCAAAAGCCCGATTTCGGCGACCCGGTGCCGGTGGGTCCGGGTCAGGTGCCGGTCTTCTGGGCCTGCGGGGTGACGCCTCAGGCAGCGGTCATGGCGTCCAAGCCGCCTTTCGCCATCACCCATGCACCGGGGCACATGTTCGTCACCGACGTGCCGGAAACCCGGTGGCAGGCATGACGCGCGTCCTGCCCATCGGGCCGCGCGCCTTTCTGGTCGAGCTGGCCGATCTGGACGCGACGCTGGCGCTGTTTGACGCGCTGGCGGCCGATCCGGTCGCGGGCGTGGCCGAGATCGTGCCCGCCGCCCGCACGCTGATGGTCACCACGGGTCCCGGCATGGCCGCCGATGCCGCCCTGGCCCGCGCCGTGCTGGCCCGCCAGCCCACGCCCGGCACCATGCCTGCGACGCGGGCAACCGAGACGGTCGAGATCCCCGTGACCTATGACGGCGAGGATCTCGCCGAGGTCGCGACCCTGATGGGCCTGACCACGGATGAGGTCATCGCCACCCATCAGGCCGCGACCTGGCAGGTGGCGTTCTGCGGCTTTGCTCCCGGTTTCGCCTATATGACCTGCGCGGATGCGCGGTTCGACCTGCCGCGCCGGTCCGCACCGCGCACGAAGATCCCGGCGGGGTCGGTCGCGCTGGCGGGGCGGTTCTGCGGCATCTATCCGCAGGCCAGCCCCGGCGGCTGGCAGCTGATCGGCCGGACCGAGGTGCCGATGTTCGACCTGACCCGCGACGTGCCCGCGCTGCTGCGCCCCGGCGTCAGGGCGCGGTTCGTGACAGGCCACGCGCATGTGCATGCGGTGGCGATCCCGGACCCCGCGCCGGTGACTGGCCTACGCGTGACCCAGACCGCCTTTCCGATCTTGGTGCAGGATGCCGGGCGCATCGGCCAGGCGGGCCAGGGGGTCAGCGCATCCGGTGCCCTCGATCTGGCCGCGCTGCGGCGCGCGAACCGTGCGGTGGGCAACCCCGCAGGCGTCGCCGCGCTGGAGATCACGCTTGGCCCCGTCCGCCTGCGGGCGGAGGTGGCGATGACCCTGGCCCTGACCGGCGCCGCCACCGCCCGCGTGGGCGGCCTGGCCCAATCGGGTGCCTTCGCGCTGGACGCGGGCGACGAGGTCGTGATCGACCCGCCCGCCCGCGGCATGCGCAGCTATCTGGCGATGCGCGGGGGATTCGACGTGGCCCCCGTGCTGGGCTCCTGCGCGACCGACACGCTGGCGCAGATCGGCCCCGCGCCCCTGACGGCGGGCGATGCGCTGGCCCCGGCGGGCTGCGCGGTGGGGGCGGTGACCGACCCTGGCCCCGGCCCGGACCTGCCGCAGGCCGGAGAGATCGTGACCCTGCCCGTGACCCTGGGTCCCCGCACCGACTGGTTCGACGCAGCCACCGTGGCGCGGTTCCTGGGCCAGGAGTGGGCCGTCACGCCGCAATCGTCGCGCGTGGGCATCCGCCTGTCGGGCGAGGCGCTGACCCGCGACGACGCCCGCGAACTGCCAAGCGAGGGCACCGCGACCGGCGCCATTCAGGTGCCCCATTCCGGCCAGCCGGTGCTGTTTTTGGCCGACCACCCCCTGACCGGCGGTTATCCGGTCATCGCGACGCTGCACCCCTCGGCGCTGGACCTGGCGGGGCAGCTGCCGCCCGGCACGCGCATCCGCTTTGCCGCCGACGCCCCTTTTGCCCTCATCGACCCGGAGGCCCCTGATGTTTCGTGACACGCCCCTGACCCCCATCCGCCGCATCCTGATCGCCAACCGCGGAGAGATCGCCCTGCGCGTCATCCGCGCCTGCGCCGACGAGGGCATCGAATCGGTGGCGATCTATGCCGATCCCGACCGCGATGCGCCCTTTGTCCGCGCCGCCGATCAGGCCTGGGCGCTGGAGGGCCACCGCCCCGCCGACACCTATCTGGACGCCGCCAAGGTTCTGGCCATCGCCGCCCGCGCGCAGGTCGACGCGATCCACCCCGGATATGGGTTCCTGTCGGAGAATGCCGATTTCGCCCGTGCGGTGCAGGCGGCGGGCATCCTCTGGATCGGCCCCGACCCCGACGTGATCGACGCGCTTGGCGACAAGATCCGCGCGCGAGAGATTGCGCAGGCCGTCGGCGCGCCGCTGGTCGCGGGCAGCCCCGGCCCCATCGCCAGCGGTGCCGAGGCGCTGGCCTTTGCCCGTGAACACGGCCTTCCGCTGGCCATCAAGGCGGCCTTTGGCGGCGGCGGGCGGGGCATGCGCGTGGCCCGCGATCTGGACGAGGTCGAGGAGTTGTTCGACGCCGCCACGCGCGAGGCGGTCAACGCCTTTGGCCGCGGCGAATGCTATGTCGAACAGTTCCTGGACCGCCCCCGCCATATCGAGGCGCAGGTGCTGGCCGACCGCCACGGCACGGTCAAGGTGCTGGGCACCCGCGACTGTTCGCTGCAGCGCCGCAACCAGAAGCTGGTCGAGGAGGCCCCCGCGCCATTCCTCTCCGACGACCAGCGCGCCCGCATCCATGACAGCGCCCGCGCGATCTGCGCCCATGCGGGCTATAGCGGCGCGGGCACGGTCGAATTCCTGCTGTCCGCCAATGGCACCATCAGTTTCCTTGAGGTGAACACCCGCCTGCAGGTCGAACACCCCGTGACCGAGGAGACGAGCGGCATCGACATCGTCCGCGCGATGATCCGCGTGGCGCAGGGCGCGCAATTGATCGACGACAGCGTGCCGGAACCCACTGGCCACGCGATCGAGTTCCGCATCAATGCCGAGGATCCGGGCCGGGGCTTTCTGCCGACCCCCGGCCCGATCACGCTGTGGTCGGCGCCCGGCGGGATCGGCATCCGCCTGGACAGCGGCGTCGAGCAGGGCGGCCAGGTCGCGGGTCAGTTCGATTCGATGATGGCCAAGCTGATCGTGACCGGCCCCGACCGCGCGACAGCCATCGCCCGTGCCCGCCGCGCGCTGCGCGAGTTCCGGATCGAGGGCGTGGCATCCGTCCTGCCGTTCCACCGCGCGGTGCTGGAGGCGCCGGAGTTCACCGACGCGTTCGCCGTCCATACCCGCTGGATCGAAACCGATTTCGCCGATCGCCTGGCCGCCGCCGTCCAGCCCGCAGGCCGCGTGACGCCCGCCCCCGACCAGCCGATGCTGCGCCTGTCGATCGAGATCGACGGCAGGCGCCATGATCTGGCCCTGCCCCAGGGCCTGCTGGCGGCGGGCATTCCTGCGGCGCCCGCGCCCGAGGAGGCAGCCGTCGATGCCGATGCCGTCACCGCCCCCGTCGCGGGCACGCTGTCGCTGTGGCAGGCCGAGGACGGCGCGCAGGTCGAGGCGGGCCAGGTCGTCGCCGTGATCGAGGCGATGAAGATGGAGACGCGCATCGAGGCCCCCCATGCCGGCACCCTGACCCGCATCGCGCCCGAAGGCGCGACCCTGGCCCACGGCGCGCCCCTCTGCCGCATCACGCGCTGAGTGACCCCCCCTTCGGGGCGGCTGCCCACCCCAAAGGGGGGTCACTGACGGTCTGCCCGCGAACGGACCCCCGCTCTGGTTGATGACCCGGGGCGGGCGGGGTCTGCTTTCCGGCCCATGCCAGGCGGTGACCCGGCCACCCTGGTCTGCATGCCACGGACTGCAGGTCCCCCGCCCTTGTCCGCGCCGAAAGGCCCGCCGCCGTGGACAGGGCGGCACCGTCAACGCTCGGTTTCCAAAGTGGAGATACGCCCTCCGCAGGCCGGGTGCGACGCGATGTGACCCTGCGGAGGATGGAACCGGACGCAGCCCCGCCGGTTGCCCCCGCGAACAAAGGAGACGTCATGTCCACGATCACCACCACCAATCCCGCGACCGGCGAGACCGTCGAGACCTATCCGATGATGTCCGAGGCGCAGGCCACCGCCAAGCTGGAGGCCGCGCATGCCGCCTTTCTGCAGTGGCGCAGCGTCCCCCATGCCGACCGCGCCCCCTATCTGACTAAAATCGCCCAGACCCTGCGCGACAACGCCGATGATCTGGCCGCGCTGATGACCCGTGAGACCGGCAAGCTGCTGAAGGACGGCCTGCGCGAGGTCGAGCTGTGCGCGGCGCTGTTCGACCATGCCGCCAGCACCGGCCCCGACCTGCTGGCCGATGAGGAACGCACCCATGGCAAGGGCTCTCGTGGCGTTGTCACCTATCAGCCCATCGGGGTGATCTATTCGATCCAGCCGTGGAATTTCCCGCTGTATCAGCCCGTCCGCGTGCTGGCCGACAATCTGATGGCGGGCAATGCCTGCGTGCTGAAACATGCCAGCATCTGCACCGGCACCGGCCTGCGCCTGCGCGAGCTGTGCATCGAGGCCGGCCTGCCCGAGGACCTGTTCCAGGTCATCCTGATCGACCACGACACCAGCGACGCCCTGATCGCCCATCCGCTGGTGCGCGGCGTCACGATGACGGGCAGCGACGGGGCCGGACGCCATGTCGGCGCGACCGCCGCCAAGGCTCTGAAAAAGACCGTGCTGGAGCTGGGGTCCAACGACGCCTATCTGGTCCTGTCGGATGCCGATATCGAGACGGCGGTGAAATTCTCGGTCATGGGGCGGCTGTACAATAACGGGCAGACCTGCGTGTCGGCCAAGCGGTTCATCGTCACCGATGCGGTCTATGACGCCTTTGTCCCGGCCTATGTCGCGGCGATGGAAAAGATCGCCATGGGCGATCCGACGCAGGACGACACCCAGCTGGGCCCGCTGTCCAGCACCGATCAGCGCGACACCGTGGCGGGCCAGGTCCGCGACAGCGTTGCCAAGGGCGCCACGGTGCTGTGCGGCGGCACCGTTCCGGACCGCACGGGCGCCTATTACCCCGCCACGGTGCTGGCCGATGTCGCACCCGGCATGCCCGCCCATGACGACGAGATCTTTGGCCCCGTCGCCGCCGTCATCCGCGCCAAGGATGACGAGGACGCGATGCGCATCGCCAATGCCAGCCGCTATGGCCTGGGCGGCGGCATCTTCTGCCGGGACGAAGAACGCGCGCTGCGCCTGGCGCGCGATCATTTCGACACCGGCATGGTCCGCATCAACTCGTTCGGGGCGGCCGATCCGAACATGCCCTTCGGTGGGGTCAAGGATTCCGGCTATGGCCGCGAACATGGCGGGTTCGGGATGAAGGAATTCGTCAACATCAAGGCGATCTTCCTGCCCTGACGCGCCCTTACGACCGCGTCGCGCCCGGGGTCAGTCCCGGGCCGCGCAGCCAAGGAAAGGACAGACCATGCCCATGACCATCCTCATCGCCGGCGCGACCGGCAAGACCGGCCTGCTGCTGACGCGGGAGCTGCTGGATCAGGGACACCGCGTCGTGGCGCTGGTGCGAGAGACCTCGGACACCGCCCGCCTGCCGCAGGGGGTGACCCTGCGGCGCGGCGATCTGACCGACCTGCCGCCCGGCATCTGCGACGGCGCCGATGCGGTGATCTTTGCCGCCGGGTCGGGCGGCGCGACCGGCCCCGACATGACGGACAAGGTCGATCGCGACGGCGCGATGCGCCTGATCGACCGGGCAAGGGAGGCAGGCGTCGCCCGCTTTGTCATGCTCAGTTCGGTGGGGGCGGATCAGGCCGATCCGACCGGCGATCTGGCGCATTACCTCAAGGCCAAGCATGACGCCGATGCCCATCTGCGCGGCGCAGGCCTGACCTATGCCATCCTGCGCCCCGTCGCGCTGACCGATGCGGGTCGCGGTGCCGATGTCATCCTGGGCGACGCCGTGGACCGGCGGGCCTCGGCCAGCCGCGCCGATGTGGCCGCCCTGCTGGCGGAGGCCGCGACAACGGGCCGGGTCGACGGGCAATCGCTGGACATGCAGTCGGCCTGACCACCGCGCGGTGGTCAGGCGCGCGCGCGATCCCGGCAGACCCCGGATTGCGCGATGATCTCCCGGACCAGGTGTTCGCGGCGATAGGCCATCACATGCACGCCGCTGACGCCTGCGATCTGGCGGATCTGCTGGATCAGCTCGATGCACAGGCGCTTGCCCTCCTCTCCGGGGTCGGCGGCGCGGTCCAGACGGTCGATCACGGCATCCGGGATGTGGATGCCCGGCACGTTGCTGCGCATCCACCGCGCCGCCCTGCCCGAGGCCAGCGGCCCCACCCCCGCCAGGATGAACACCCGCCGATCCAGGCCCAGGTCGCGCACCCGCGCCATGAACCGCGCGAACACCGGGATGTCGAAAATATAGTTGGTCTGGATGAAATCTGCCCCCGCCTCGACCTTTTTCGCAAGGCGGTCGGGGCGCCAGTCCAGCGGCGCGATGCAGGGGTTCTCTGCCGCGCCCAGAAACATCCGCGGCGGGCTGGTGATGCGGCGCCCCGACAGGAACACGCCATCGTCGCGCATCGTGCGGATCGTGCGCAGCAGAGAGATGGAGTCCAGGTCGAACACGGGCCGCGCGCCGGGCTGATCGCCCACGCCCACCCCGTCGCCGGTCAGGCACAGCACGTTGCGCACCCCCATCGCCGCCGCCCCCAGCACGTCCCCCTGAATGGCGATGCGGTTCCGGTCCCGGCACGAGATCTGATAGACGGTCCCATAGCCCGCCCGCGTCAACAGGGCCGAGATTCCGATGGACGACATGTGGCAGTTCGCGCCCGAGGCGTCGGTCGCGTTGATCGCGTCGGCCACCTCGGCCAGGGGGCGTGCGGCGGTGAACACGTCGGCAGGGTCGGCGCTGTCGGGGGGGTTCAGCTCGGCCGTGACGGCGAAATGGCCCTGGCGCAGCACCCGCTCCAACCGGCTGCCCGAGACGTGGCCGGGTGGCGGCGTGTCATAGCTGGGCTGCCAGCGGGCAAAGTCGGGGGGCGGGGCGTCGTCGGTCATCGCCCGACGCCCCGGTCGCTGGCGCGGAGCGGTTCGGGGGCCAGGGGGGCCGCGGCGGGCTCATGGGCGCGGGCGCGGGGAAAGGCGCGGGCGATGGTGTCGCGCGGCGCGTCGGTCGGCCCGCCGGGCATCGCGGCCTTTTCGCGCGCGACCCGCAGCCAGGATGACGACCCCTCCAGGGCACGGTTCACCGGCGGCTGGACATCGCTGATCTGGCCGCCGCCGCGCATGCGGGCCGCCCCCTCCCACGCCATGACCCAGACACAGCGCATCTGCGGCTTGACCTCGCAGAACCCGCCGGGCCGCACGCCGCCGCAGGGGCCGTTGCGCAGGGTCTTGGGGCAGTTCATTGGGCACGACATGCCGGTCGACGACAGCACGCACTGCCCGCACATCCGACAGTCGAACAGCAGGCCCTTGGTCAGCTTTTCGACCGCCGCGACCGGGCGTTCCAGCCGGTCGTAACCGATGCGCCGGAACAGCGGGTCCATCGCCACCAGCGCGCGTTCGAACCGGACATAGACCCATTCAAAGGCCCGGGCATGGCGCACGGCGAAGGTGCGGATGCGCTCCATCGCTCAGCCCCGATCCGTGGCCGGGTGCGGCGCGGTTGCGTCCGCCGCCATCCGCCGCGCCGCGTCGCGCAGCACGAATTTCTGGATCTTGCCGGTCGATGTGCGCGGGACCGGCGCAAAGACCACCCGCGCCGGGATCTTGTAGGGGGCCAGATGCGCCCGACACCACGCCAGCAGGGCCGGGGCGTCGACCTGCGCGTCGACCTGCGCGTCGGGGGCCAGCTCGACAAAGGCGCAGGGCCGTTCGCCCCACGTGTCGCAGGGCATGGCCACCACCGCGCAGACGGCGACGGCGGGGTGGCGATACAGCGCCTCCTCGACCTCGATGGAGGAGATATTCTCGCCGCCCGAGATGATGATGTCCTTGGACCGGTCCTTCAGCTGGACATAGCCGTCGGGGTGGATCACGCCCAGATCGCCCGAATGAAACCACCCGCCCCGGAACGCCTCCGCCGTGGCGGCAGGGTTGCGGAAATAGCCCTTCATCACGACATTGCCGCGGAACATGACCTCTCCGATGGTCCGGCCATCGCGGGGCACGGGCTGCATGGTGTCGGGGTCCAGCACGTCCAGCCCCTCCAGCGGCAGATAGCGCACGCCCTGGCGCGCCTTGAGCGCCGCCTGCCGGTCAGGCGGCAGGTCCGACCAGTCGGCATGCCAGTCGTTGACCACCGCCGGGCCATAGGTTTCGGTCAGCCCATATAGATGCGTCACCTCGAACCCGGCATCGCGCATGTCGGCCAGTACCTTTTCGGGTGGGGGGGCGGCGGCGGTCATGAACTGCACCGGGCGGTCCAGGTCGCGGCGGATGCCCGGCCCGGCCCCGATCAGCAGCGACATCACGATGGGCGCCCCGCACAGATGCGTCACCCCCAGATCGGCCAGCGCCGCCCAGATCGGTTCGGCCCGCACCTGCCGCAGGCAGACATGGGTGCCGAGCACCGCCGACAGCGTCCAGGGAAAGCACCAGCCGTTGCAGTGAAACATCGGCAGGGTCCACAGATAGACCGCGTGCTTGCCCATCGCCGTGGTCAGGACGTTGCCCTGCGCCAGCAGATACGCGCCGCGATGATGCGACACGACCCCCTTGGGATCGCCCGTCGTCCCCGAGGTATAGTTGATCGAAATGGCGTCCCATTCGTCCAGCGGCATCAGCCATGCGAATGCCGGATCGCCCCCGTCCAGAAACCGGTCATAGTCCATGGCATCGACGGCGACGGGCGGGCCCGGACATTCCGGATCAACGCTGACGACGACCAGCGGCGTCCCCTGCGCCAGATCCAGCGCCTGACGCAGCAGAGGCAGGAACTCGGCATCGACGATCACCACGCGCGACCCGGCATGGTCCAGCTGAAAGGCGATGATCGCCGCATCCAGCCGCGTGTTGATCGAATGCAGGACCGCGCCGCTCATCGGGACGCCGTAATGCGCCTCCAGCATGGCGGGCACATTGGGCAGCAGCACCGACACCGTGTCGCCGCGCCCCACCCCGACCCCCGCCAGCGCCGAGGCCAGCCGCCGCGCCCGCGCGTAGAAATCGCGATAGCTGCGGCGGATGGCGCCATGCACGATCGCCACATGGTCCGGAAAGACGCTGGCGGCGCGTTCCAGAAAGGTCAGGGGCGTCAGCGGCTGGTGATTGGCCGGGTTGCGGTCCAGCCCGATGTCATAGGGGTTGGGGCCCATGGCGTCAGCAGTCCTGCCATTCGGGCGCGCGCTTTTCGATGAAGGCGCCGATGCCCTCCTGCGCGTCGCGGGCCAGCATGTTGCGGACCATCACCTGGGATGCGTGGTCATAGGCCTGCGCCAGCGGCATCTCGCGCTGTTCATAAAAGGCGCGCTTGCCCACGGCCAGGGTCATGCCCGATTTCGACGCAATGCGGGCGGCCATCTCCATCACGGCGCCGCGCAGGTCGGCGGGGGGCACGGCGCGGTTGATCAGCCCGATTTCGGCCGCGCGCGCCGCGGATGTCATGTCGCCGGTCAGCAGCATCTCCATCGCGTGCTTGGGGGCGACGTTGCGCGACAGCGCGACCATTGGCGTAGAGCAGAACAGCCCGATATGCACCCCCGGCGTGCTGAAGCGGGCATCATCGGCCGCAATGGCCAGATCGCAGCTGGCGACCAGCTGGCATCCGGCGGCGGTGGCGACGCCTGTGACTTCGGCGATGACGGGTCTGGGGCAGGCCAGGATGGCCTGCATGACGCCCGAACACAGCGCCATGATCCGCGCGAAATAGGCACGTCCGCCATCGGGGGCGTCCCGCGCCGCGGTCAGCTGTTTCAGGTCGTGGCCCGCGCAGAAGGCGGGCCCCATCGCGGCCAGCACGATCACCCGCACCGCCGGATCGGTGCCGGCCTGCGCCAGGGCCGTGGCCAGCGCCTCCAGCATCTCCTCGGACAGGGCGTTGCGGCGGGGCACGTCGTTCAGGGTCAGGCGCAGGATGCCGGCCCGGTCCAGGTCGTGCAGCAGGATGGGGTCTCCCGGATGTGACATGTCCCGTGTTCCTTGATCGGGGTGGCGGTTCAGGCGGCGGCGATGGTCTTTTTCGGGTCGTAGAAGGGCCGTTCGACGATGGTGGCGTCCAGCAGGCCGGTCCGGGTTTGAACCTGGACCCGCGCGCCGATCTGCGCCGCATCGGTCGACAGCATCGCCAGCGCGATGTTCTGGCCAAGTCGCGGCGAATGGATGGCCGAGGTGACCTTGCCCACGGTCCGGTCCCCGTTCGAGACGGGCCAGAAGGTGGTGTTCGGACCGCTCAGCGGCGCGCCCTCGATCACCAGGCCGACCTGGCGGCGGGTCGGACCATTGGACTTGATCCGGCGCAGCGCGTCCTTGCCGATGAAATCGGCCTCGATCTCCAGGTTGACCAGGCGGTCCAGCCCCAGTTCATAGGGGTTGGTGTCGATATCGGCATCGGCGTGATAGGACAGCATCCCCCCCTCGATCCGCCGGATGGAGGAGGTATGCCCCGGCTTCAGCCCCAAAGGCACGCCCGCGGCCATGATCTTTTCCCACAGATCGTCGCCGCGGCTGCCGTCCTGCAGATACAGCTCGTATCCCAGCTCGCTGGACCAGCCGGTGCGCGACACGATCAGCGGGATGCCGTCCAGCTCGACCCGGCGCAGCCAGTAATAGCGCAGGTCCATGATATCGTCGCCGAACAGCGCGCGCATCACCGCGCCCGATTTCGGCCCCTGCAGCTGCAGCGGCGACACGTCCGGCTCTCTGATCGTGACGTCCATTCCCGAATGCACCGCAACCCCCTGCGCCCACAGCAGGATGTCACTGTCCGCCAGCGATATCCAGAAATGGTTTTCCGCCAGCCGCAACAGGATCGGGTCGTTCAGGATGCCGCCCTGGGCATTGGTGATCAGCACGTATTTGCACTGTCCCACCGCCATTTTCGACAGGTCGCGCGGCGTCAGCATCTGCACGAACCGCGCCGCGTCGGGGCCGGTGATCTCGACCTGGCGTTCGACGGCCACGTCACACAGGATCGCGTCATTGATCAGGTTCCAGAAGTTCTGCACCGGGTCGCCGAAATCGCGCGGGATATACATGTGGTTATAGACCGAGAACCCCGTGGCCCCCCACCGCACCGTCGCGTCGAAATAGGGGGATTTGCGGATCTGCGTGCCGAAGCCGAAATCATCTGTCTGCGTCATCTGTCGTTGTCCTGCGCGGAATATGGGGCCGAAGCAGCCCGGCGATGCCCAGGGCGCTGCGTCGATCTAAGCGCGGATCGGGGGGCCGTGCGGACTGAAAACGCCCGCTGATGCGTCCGGTTGGACTGTTCTTGCGGGGGCGCGCGGACCGTTCGGCCGCCGTTTCCCCCGGGTGCGCCCGATAGGGGCCGCGCCCGTTCAGCCCGTGGCCGGGCGGGACAGCGCCGCCAGATCGGGCCGCGTCGATTTCACCTGCCGCGTGACGATATAGGTCATGTAGCGCTGTATCCCCAGTTCTGCCTCCAGCAGGGTCTCCATCAGCGCCTGAAAGGCCGCCAGGTTGGGGGTGATGACCGTCAGGACATAGTCCATGCCGCCGCCGGTCGCGATGCAGTCGGTCACCTCGGCCAGGCTGCGGATATGGCTTTCGAAGCGGTCGAAATCGACCTTGCGATGCTGCGACAGCGATACCGTCACGATCACCTGCGAGAAGCTGACGATGCGATCCAGCGCCAGATCCGCGTGATAGCCGCGAATCAGCCCGGCCGATTTCAACCTGCTCAGCCGCGCCCAGCAGGGGGTGGGCGACAGGTTCACGATCTCGGCCAGGCGGGCCTTGCTCAGCTGTCCATGCGCCTGGACGGCCGCCAGGATGCGGATATCCGTCGCATCAAGACCTGGTCTGCTCATCCCTTGGCCCCCCGCATCAACCATGCCCGACGCAGGCATTCTCAACACGGTGGGCGCGGATTGTGCAACCGGCCTCGGTGCCGGGGCACGGCCTGCGCCGCACCCCGGCACGGGGCGGTTACTGGGCGGGCATGCCCAGGCCCGAAGGCGCGCCGTTGGCCGTGGCGCCCTCGATCTTGTCATGGGTCGAGGGGACGCCCGCCCGCGCGCGGCGGGTATCGTTATAGATGGCCTTCAGCAGGGCGACGGCCATCAGCACCATCACCACCGAGAACGGCAGCGCCCCGATGACCATCGCGGTCTGGATCGCCGTCGTCCCGCCCGAGATCAGCAGCCCCGCCACCACCATCGCCAGCGCCGCGCCCCAGAACAGGATATGCGGGCGCGATTTCGGCCCCTCATCCCCGGCGGCGTTGATCGTGTTCACGATCAGCACCGCGGAATCGGCCGAGGTGACCAGGAAGGTCAGCAGCAGCACCACGATCAGCACCGCCATGCCCCAGGCCAGCCAGGTGGCGATGGGTGCCAGCATGAACTCGGTCATGGCAAAGATCTTGTCGCCGTTTGCCGCGTCGAAGATGACGCCGTTCGCGCCGCCGTTCAGCTCCAGGTCGATGGCCGTGCCGCCCGCCCAGGAGAACCAGACGAAACACATCAGCGCTGGCACGATCAGCGCGCCCAGCACGAATTCCCGCACCGTCCGCCCGCGCGAGATGCGCGCCAGAAACAGTCCCACGAAGGGCGCGAATGCGATCCACCATGCCCAGTAGAAGACCGGCCACCAGCCCTGCCATTGCGCCAGCAGAAAGGCCTCGGACCCCTCGACCCCGTCGGAGCGGAAGACGTTGACGCTCATCTGCGGCAGGCTGATGACATAGTGCCACAGCCCCGTGACCATCGCGTTCAGCCCGAACCACGTCGCGCCAAAGATCATCAGAAAGCCCAGCAACAGGATGGACAGGCCCATGTTCAGGTTCGACAGCCACTTGATGCCGCGACCCACGCCCGACAGCGCCGACAGCGTGGACAGGCCCATGATGACCGCCAGCGCCACGATGATGCCGGTCGTGGTTGCCCCCCCATCGGTGTCGACCAGGCCGCCAAAGCCGATCCGCGTCAGGCCCGCCACCAGCTGATCGACCCCAAAGCCAAGCGTCTGCGCCACGCCCAGGATGGTGGCCACCACCGCCACGATGTCGATGACATGGCCCAGAGGTCCCGCCAGCCTTTGGCCGAACAGCGGCGTCAGCCCTGACCGGATGGTCAGCGGCAGCCCCCGGCGATAGCTGAAATAGGCCAGCGACAGCCCGCAGATCGCATAGCAGGCCCATGCGCTGAACCCCCAATGCAGGAACGACCACTTGAAGGCCATCGCCACGTTGTCGGCGTCGCCCGCGGTGGTCAGGCCCATGATCGTCTCGGGGCTGGTGCCCAGATGCGTGACGGGTTCGGCCACGGCCCAGGTCAGCATGCCCACCCCGATCCCCGCCCCGAACATCATCGAAAACCAGGAAAACCGCGTGAATTCCGGCTGTTCGCCCTCCACGCCCAGGTTCAGCCGCGCCGAGGCGGGCCAGACCGCTAGCACAAAGCACACGACGATGAAGAACGCGACCACCCAGATGTACCAGGCGGCAAAGTTCTGCAGGATCAGGCCGTTCAGCCCGTTCAGGATCGCGCCCGACTGGATCGGCCAGAAGATCGCCCAGACCACGATGACCGAGATGATGATCTTGGCCGGGACGGTCACCGCGATCGAGAACCCGTCATAGAACCCGCCCGTGGTGGTATTGATGTCCAGTTCCGTCAGGGGAGGACCGATTTTGTCGTCACTTGGCACCATGTACTCCTTTGCGCCTCCGGGGTCGCGCCCGTCATCCGGCCTCGTTGCGCGGGCCGGTCTGCCGTGGCGACGACAGGAAAGGTCCTGACGGACGCCCGGTTCCCTTTTGTCAGCGCCTATCTTGGCATTGAAGGGGGATGGGCGGTATCTCTTTTGCGACCGGTTCGCGCGTCGGGACGCCACCGCGCGCGCAACGCGGCGATCGGAGAGCCTGCGGGGGCAGCAGGCCCGCCCGCAGCAGTGGCCCCTTGGCGACAGGGGCATCGGCAAGATCCGTCCGGGGGACCGTCAACCGGCAGCAGGCTCCTCTCCGGGGAGGGGCGGCACGGGCAGGCGCTGGCGCTGGCCGCCGCCGCACAGTAGGTCGACCGCCTGATCGGCGGCATCCTGGAACGGCTCCAGCACCAGATGGGCGCCGGCAGACAGCATCATCCGCGTCTCGGAGGCGTCATGCGCGGTCGCCGCGATCCTGCCCGTGAACCCCGCCGCCTGTGCCAGCTGGATGACGGTCGTGCGGATATCCTCGTGGCTCAGACCGGTGGGGTGGACCGGGATGGTCGCGACGATCCAGCGCGTTCCCGCCAGATCAAGGCCCGCCATGTATTCGGGGTCGCTGGCATCGCCGAACTCGGCCTGCAGGCCCAGATCCTGCCAGCGGCGCACGGCCTGGGGGTTGAAATCGACGCCCAGCACGGACAGGCCGCGCCGCTGCAGGCGCATCCCCAAAGCGGTGCCAAAGCGGCCCAGGCCCAGGATGACCACGTCGACGGCGGGCGCCGGACGGTCATCGCTGCGGGTGGCCTCGCGCGGGGTTCCGCGACGCTCGAACACGCCCAGAAGCGGCTCGCACAGTGCATAGAGGTGGTGCGAAAAGGTGATCATGTAGGTCGAGGCCGCGATGGTCACGATGCCGACCATGGTGACCAGCCCCAGGGCATCGGGGCCGACATGCCCCAGGCTGACCCCCATCGCGACGAAGATCAGAGAGAACTCGCTGATCTGCGCGACGGTCAGCCCGGCCAGAAAGCCCGTCCGCTTGCGATAGCCAAGCGCGCCCATGATGATCAGCACGATCAGGGGGTTGCCGATCAGCACGAACAGCGACAGCATCGCCGCGCCCAGCAGATGCCCACCCAGCAGCGACAGATCCAGCGTCGCCCCAAGCGCGATGAAGAAGAACAGCAGCAGAAAGTCCCGCAGCGGCACCAGCCGCGCCGAGATGGTCTCGCGGAAGGGGGTCGATGCCAGCGCGATGCCCGCCATCAGGCCGCCGACCTCCTTGCCCAGGCCCACCGCGTCGCCCAATGCCGCAAACATTGCCGCCAGGGCGATCGAACAGATGACCAGCAGTTCGGGCGTCCGCGCCAGGCGCGCCGTCAGCGGATCGGCCAGATAGCGCACGAAGACGATGACGGCCAGCAGCATCCCCACCCCTGCCGCCAGGACCGTCAGCACGGTTCCGCCCCCGCCGCCCGCGCCGATGCCGATGGCGGACAGCACGATCATCGCCAGAACCACCACCAGATCCTGCACGATCAGGAACCCCAGGGCGATCTGGCCGTGCAGCGCGTCGATCTCGCGCTTGTCCGACAGCAGCTTGACGATGATGATGGTCGAGGAAAACGTCAGCGCCACCGCGACATACAGGCTGGTGACATGGTCCAGCCCCAGGCCCAGCCCGATCAGATAGCCGAAGAAGGCCGTGAACGCGACCTGCCCCAGCCCCGTCACCACGGCCACCGCCCCAAGCGACCGGATCAGCGTCACGTCCAGCTTGATGCCGACCAGAAACAGCAGCACCGCGATGCCCAGTTCGGCCAAGAGCTCGATCTGGGCCTCGGAATGCACCAGATCCAAGGCCGAGGGACCGGCCAGCAGCCCGACCGCGATAAAGCCCACGATCAGCGGCTGGCGCAGCAGCACCCCCAGCAGACCCACCCCCGAGGCCAGGACCAGCAACAGCGCGATTTCGGTGAACGGGGTCATGGGCCATGCCTTGTGTCGTGCGGCCCGCAACGATGCGGGCAGGGTCACCCCCCGTCATAAGGACACGGGCACGGCGCCGACATGACCTGCATCAAGACCCGCCTTGATCGAGCCCCCCGGATGCGGCGCGGACCGCCCGGTCAAAGGCGCGGGCCTCTTGCGGGGCCTGGCCCAGGCTGCGCGCACGGATCAGCGCGGGCCAGTCGGGGCCGGGCCATGCCCCGCGCGCCAGTTCGGTCAGGTCGCGCCCCTCCCGCAGGGCCTGCGCGCAGAGGTCGGCGACCCGCGCGGCCGCCGTGGCCCGGTCCAGCGCCGTGTGTTCGGTCAGGGCAAAGGTCAGCGCCTCGGCATGGAT
Source organism: Paracoccus hibiscisoli (assembly GCF_005048265.1). GTDB lineage: Bacteria > Pseudomonadota > Alphaproteobacteria > Rhodobacterales > Rhodobacteraceae > Paracoccus > Paracoccus hibiscisoli. The sequence continues at coordinate 69,790 of NZ_SUNH01000011.1, read as the reverse complement.
GGTGCCTTGGCCGATCTGCAGGTCGCGCGCCATCGCCCCGGCATCGGGGGTCAGCCGCTCCAGCACATCGTCTGCGGTCCGCAGCAAGGCCCCCCCCGCAATGCAGAGCGGCGGCAAGGTCAGCCATTCGGTGAACCAGGCGGCCCCGTCGCGCTGCTGGCGGTGCAGGCCCGCGGCGCGGAACGTCGCCGCCAGCCCCATCGCGTGCCGCGCCAGCGCCACCATCGCCGACGGCCCGACCGGGTTCCGCTTTTGCGGCATGGTGGATGAGGCCCCGCCCCCCGCGATCACCACGGTGCCGATGCCCGATTGGGTCATCAGCAGCAGATCCTCGGCCAGCTTGCCTAAGGCCGCCGCCAGACCCGCGATCCAGTCGGCCAGATGCCCCGGGCCGGACCGGTCGCTGTGCCAGCTGCGCTCCGGATCGCCCAGGTCCAGCGCCCGGGCCATCGCCTGCCGCACCGCCGGACCCTGAGGCCCCATCGCCGACAGCGTGCCCGCAGCGCCCGACAGCGACACCCGCAGCACACGGTCGCGCAGGGCGGGCATGGCCTGCACCTGATCCAGCAGCGGCCAGCCCCAGCCCGCGACGACCGCGCCAAAGCCGGTGGGCGTCGCCGCCTGGCCATAGGTCCGCGCGGCCATCGGCAGATCGGCATGATCGGCCGCAAGTCCCGCCAGCCGCGTCAGGATGGCGTGCAGCCGCCCCTCCCACAGGGCCAGGATCGGCCCGATCCGCAGGGCCAGCGCGCTGTCCATGATGTCCTGGCTGGTCGCGCCCCAGTGCAGATGGGCGGCGTGCGGCGTGCGGCCCATCCGGTCGCGGATCGCGGCGATCAGGCCGGGCACCGGCACGCCGTTCTGCGCCGTGGCCTGCGTCAGATCCTGCGGGTCGATCGGCAGCGCGGTGCAGGCCGCCGCGATGGCCGGACCCGCATCGGCGGGAATGACGCCCAGCTGCGATTGCGCGACGGCCAGGGCGGCCTCGACCCGGGCCATGGCGGCCAGCTCTGCCTGGGCAGAGAACAGCGCCTCGGTCTGGGGGTCGCCGAACAGCGCGGCATAGAGCGCGTTCTGCGCCGGGCCGGTCATCGGGCCACGTCCTGAGCGGCCACGCCGGTGCCGGGGGCCTTTTGCGGCAGGCCCAGGATGGCGCGGGCCTGCTGCCATGTGGCGACGGGCCGCCCGTGACGGTCGCACAGCGCCGCCGCGCGCCGCACCAGCGCCGCGTTCGAAGGCGCCAGCCGGTCGCGGTCCAGCCGCACGTTGTCCTCCAGCCCGGTCCGGGCGTGACCCCCCGCAGCGATCGCCCATTCGTTCAGCACGATCTGGTTCGGCCCGATCCCGGCGGCGCACCAGGGCGCATCGGCCCCGAACAGCCGCCGCACAGTGTGGACATAGTAATCGAACACGTCGCGATCGACCGGCATCGCGTTGCGCACCCCCATCACGAATTGCACATAGGGCCGGGTCGTCAGGCGCCCGTCGCGCCACATCGCATGGGCCTGCAGGATATGGGACAGATCAAAGGCCTCGATCTCTGGCATGACGCCGTGGGCGGCCATTTCGGCGGCCAGCCAGTCGACCAGATCGGGGCTGTTCTCATAAACGCGGGTCGGAAAGTTGTTCGACCCGACCGCCAGGCTGGCCATGTCGGGCGACAGGCGCAGCATGCCGCCGCGGTCGCGGCCCGCCCCCGACCGACCGCCGGTCGACAGCTGCACGATCATGCCGGGACAATGCTCGCGGATGCCCTCCAGCAGGCGGGCGAAACGGTCCGGGTCGCTGGTCGGGCGGCCCTCGTCGTCGCGGACATGGGCATGCACGATGCTGGCCCCGGCCTCGAAGGCCTCTTGGGTGGATTCCACCTGCTCGGCGATGGTGATGGGTACGGCGGGGTTGTTGGCCTTGGTCGGCAGGCTGCCGTTAATGGCCACGCAGAGGATGCAGGGGGTGTCAGACATCGATGAACACCGTTTCCCGGTCGCCCTGAAGGTGAATGTCAAAGCGATAGATCGCGCCCTCGCGCCGCGCGATCAGGGTGTCGCGGCGGTCGGGCTGTTCGATCAGCGCCACCAGCGCGCGCACCAGATCGGGCCGTGTGCTGGCCAGGCGCTGCGCGATCAGCCCGCCGATGGACAGGCCCACCATCACCACCGGGCCGCGGGCCACCTGTTCGATCAGAGCGACCACGTCATCGACGTGATCCTGCAACCGGTCGGCCCGGCCCAGATCGGACAGCCCGTGGCCCTGCTTGTCATAGCGCAGATACCGCAGCCCCGCGGGCAGCAGCGGCATGACCGCATCCCACAGCCGCAGATCGGTCCCCAGTGAATTGGCCATCACCACGACCGGCGCGTCCGCAGGCCCGTCCAGACGGTAATGCAGCACGCCATAGGGGCGGGACAAAGCCAGCATTGAATCTCCTCCTGTCCATAACGTACCATGCCGAAAATGGCCGCGATAATGCAAAACGGGACAGGGTTGATGCCGATATGATCATGCATCCAGGGATCAAGCTGCGCCATATCCGGGTGTTCCTGGATATCGCCGCGCGCGGGAACCTGTCGGCGGCGGCCCGCGCGCAGGGCATCACCCAGCCCGCCCTGAGCCGCACCCTGGCCGAGCTGGAGACCCTGCTGGGCGTGCCCCTGTTTCGCCGCGAACGCCGCCGCCTGATCCTGACTGAGGCCGGAACCCTGCTGCGCGCCCATGCCGCGACCGCCCTGCAGACGCTGGAGGCCGGGGTCGCGGCGCTGCATCCCGACCGGGCGGCGGGCCGCATCGGCGTGGGTGTCCTGCCCACCGCCGCCACGCGCCTGTTCCCGCGCGTCGCGCTGCGGTTCCACGAGGCCGCGCCCCACATGACGCTGGCGGTCGAGACCGGCCCCCATTCCCATCTGGTGCGCCTGCTGCGCGAGGGGCGGATCGACCTGATGATCGGGCGGATGCCCGTCGCCGCGGACATGCCCGGGCTGCGGTTCGACCACCTGTACGAGGACCCCGTGGCGCTGGTATCGCGGGCGGGGCACCCAATGCAGGGCGGCGCCACGGAGGCCGCGCTGGCCGCCTGTCCGCTGATCCTGCCGCCGCGCGACGCGCTGATCCGCCCGGGGGTCGAGGCCTATCTGCTGGCGCGCAACCTGTCGCCCCGCCAGCCCGCCTTCGAGACGGCGGCCCTGGCGGTCGGGCGCGGCATTCTGGCGGGGTCGGACGCGCTGTGGTTCATTTCCCAGGGTGTCGTCGCGGATGAGGTCGACCAGGGGCGCATGACCCTCTGGCCCACCGGCAGCGCGGCGCTGGCCGGGGCGGTGGGGCTGACCCGCCGCCAGGGCGCGACACCCGACCGGATGCTGGATCTGCTGGCCCGGCTGACGCTGGACCAGGCCCACCCCTAGCGGCGCGGCATGCCGGAGGGGCGGGCGGCCCGCTTCTGCGCGGCGATGCGGAAGGGGGCGTTGGGCGCGCCGTATCCCGCATAACCGCCCTGACGCTGCACGATCTCGAAGAAGAACCCGTCGGCGCGGGGCTCGCTGTAGAGCTGAAAGAACTGGCCCTGCGCATCCTCGTCATACATCACGTTGGCCGCCTGCATCCGCGCGACCAGCCCGCCCTCCAGGCCAAAGCGCGCCTGCACGTCCTGATAATAGTTCGCCCCGATCCGCAGCGGCGCAAAGCCCAGGGCCGCCAGCGCCGCCGCCGTGGCAAAGATGTCGGCGCAGGCAAAGGCCACATGCTGGACGGATGCCCCAAAGCTGTCCTCGATGAAGCGCCCGGCCAGGGTGTGGCGCGCCTCGGCCCCGTTCAGCGTGACGCGCAGGCCTCCCAGGTCAATCGCCTGGCTGCGCACCAGCCCGTCGGGATCGACCACGTCGATCATCGGTGCCTTTTGCCCGTCCAGGATCGACGTGTAAAACAGGGTCCAGCTGAGCATCTCGTCATAGGCCATGGTCTGGCCGATATGGTCGATGCCGGTGATGCCCGCGCCCGCCGGGGCCGGGTCCGCACTGAAATCGACGCTCCAGATGTCGGCCAGGTCCGAAGCGCTGTCCAGAAACCGCAGCACGCTGCCGCCGACGCCGCGGATGGCGGGAATGGCCAGCTGGCCGGTGGGCGCCTCCTGCCGGTGGGGTTGCGCCAGAAGCGCGCGGGCCCGCGCAAAGGCCGCGCGGGCGTCCGCCACCAGCAGCCCCACCTCGGCCACCGTGGTGCCATGCGTCAGGTATGAGGTATGGGCGAACCCCGAGGGATCGGTGTTGACCAGCAGATTCGTCCCCCCCTGCCGCCACAGGGTCACCGGTTTCGACACGTGCTGGCCCGACTGGACAAAGCCCGCGCTGGCCAGCAGCGCCTCCAGCGCCGGGGCCTCGGCGGTGCTGGTGGCGAATTCGATGAACTCGACCCGGTCGACGGGCTGGGGGGGCGGGAAATCGGGCAGGTCCGGCACCGCCAGGGGGCCCGCGCGCCGGATGCCGTCCATCAGCGCGATCAGGCTGCGATGGCCGTCCTGCGCCACCAGGCGCGGCAGGCCCGCGCGGAACTGGTCGTTGAAGATCTCCAGGCTCAGCGGGCCGTCATAGCCCGTCGCGCTGACCGCGCGCATGAAGCCCGCGACGTCCAGGTCGCCCTCTCCGGGCATGTTGCGGAAATGGCGCGACCAGTACAGCAGGTCCATGTCGATGGCGGGCGCATCCGCCAGCTGCACGAAAAAGATCCGGTCGCCCGGAATGGCCCGGATCGAGGCCGGGTCGATCCGGCGCGCCAGGGTGTGAAAGCTGTCCAGGATCAGGCCGACGCGGGGGTGATCGGCGCGGCGCACGACCTCCCAGGCATCGCGGTGGTCGTTGACCAGGCGGCCCCAGCACAGCGCCTCGAACCCCACGCGGACGCCGTGGCGCGCGGCCAGATCGCCCAGGTCGCGGAAATCCTGCGCCATGCGGTCGATGCCGCCGATGGCCGCCGGATGCACGGTCGAACAGACCAGCATCAGGTCGGTGCCCAGCTGGTTCATCAGCTCGAACTTGCGCTCGGCGCGGGCAAAGGCGCGGCCGCGATGCGGTTCGGGCAGGCCCTCGAAGTCGCGGAAGGGCTGGAACAACGTGATCTCCAACCCGTGGTCGCGGACCATGCGGCCCACCTCCTCGGGGGCGAAATCCGAGGCCAGGAAATCCTGTTCGAAGATCTCGATGCCGTCGAAACCGGCGGCGGCGATGGCCGCCAGCTTGGTCGTCAGGCTGCCCGACAGCGACACGGTGGCGATCGAGGTCTTCATGACGCGTCCCGCCCCGCCGCCAGATCGTCGCGCAGCCGGTCCTGATCCAGGGGCAGCCCGGTAAAGATCGCCCAGGCATCGACGCCCTGTCCGATGAACAGCTCATACCCCGAGATGATGTCCAGCCCCGCCGCCTGCGCGTCGCGCAGGAACTGCGTGTCGACCGGCGTATAGACCGCGTCAAAGGCCCAGTCCGCCCCCGCCATCAGCTTGGCCTCCAGCGGTGTGCCGTCATGGCCGACCATGCCCACCGGGGTGCAGTTGATCACGCCCGCCGCCCCGACCGCCATCGCCGCCGCGTCCGGGCCCGTCACGACCGACAGGCCCGGGCGCGCGGCGCGCAGCGCCATGGCCAGCGCATCGGCGCGGGCCGGGTCGCGGTCGGCCAGCCGGATCTGCGACGCGCCAAGCGCGATCAACCCGAAGGCCACCGCGCGACCCACGCCGCCCGCCCCGATCATCAGCACCGGCCCCGGCGCGGCATCGCCCCGCATCCGGCGATAGGCGGCGACAAAGCCCGAATAATCGGTGTTGAACCCGCGCGGCGGACCGTCCCCGAACAGGACCGTGTTGCAGGCCCCGATGGCCCCGACCAGCGGATCGTCGATCGCCAGGCGGTCCGCCACGACCTCCTTGTAGGGATAAGTGACGTTGATGCCCCGGTATCCGCCCGCCGCGCAGCGGGCGAAAAGCGCGTCGAAATCCAGCCCCTCAAGCCGCGGGATCAGGCTGTCATAGCGCACGCGGCGCCCGTTCTGCGCCCCCGCCAGCCGATGCAGGCGCGGGGATTGCGAGGCCGCGATATTGTCGCCGATCAGGCCCAGCAGGATCGTGTCGGTCATGGTCTGGTCCCTCATTGCCCGGCCTTGCGCGCGCGCCAGCGCGTCCACCAGGGGGTGTTCGTGACCAGGATGCCCACCACCGCCAGGAACAGGCACAGCGACAGCGGGCTGGTCAGCACGCCCATCATCATCGCGCCGAAATCCTCGCGTTCGCTGATGATGGCGCGGCGCCAGTTGTCATCCAGCAGGCGCGACAGGATCACCCCCAGGATCACCGGCGCCAGCGGATAGCCGTAAAGCCGCATGAAATAGCCCAGCACCCCGAACCCCAGCATCCAGTAGACATCCGTCAGGCTGTTGTTGATGGCATAGGCGCCGACGATGGACAGGACCATGATCACGGGCAGCAGGACCGTGCGCGGCAGCTCGACGATCTTGACGAACAGGCGGATGCCGGTCAGCCCGAAGATCAGCATGAAGCAGTTGGCCAGCGCCAGCGAGCCGACGATGAACCAGAACATGTTGGGCTGTTCGATCATCAGCATCGGGCCGGGGTTCAGCCCGTGGATGAACAACGCACCGATCATGATGGCGGTCACCGCATCGCCCGGAATGCCAAGCGTCATCATGGGGATGAAGGCCCCGCCGACGGCGGCGTTGTTGGCGGTCTCGGGGGCGACCAGCCCCTCGATCGCGCCCTGGCCAAAGGGGGTTTCCGGGTTGCGGGTCACGCGCCGGGCGTGGTCATAGGCCATCAGCGCCGCGATGTCGCCGCCGGTCCCGGGCAGCGCGCCCACCACCGTCCCGATGGTGGACGTCTGCAGGCCAAGCGGCAGATGCTTTCGCACCTTGGACCAACTTGGAATGATGCCGGTGACGCGCTGGCGCACGGCGGGGGTGTTGATGTTGTGCATCTGGGTCAGCGCCTCGGACACGCCGAACAGGCCGATCATCACCGCCACGAACGAGATTCCGCCGCGCAATTCGTCGATGCCAAAGACAAAGCGGTCCTGGATGGTCAGCGGGTCCATGCCCACCGCGCCGATGCCGATGCCGAAGGCCCCGGCAAAGACGCCCTTGACCAGGCTGTCGCCCGACAGCGACCCGACCAGCAGGATGCCCATGATCGCAAGCAGCATGAAGTCGCGCGGCTGGAACCCGATGGCGAAATCGGACAGCACCGGCGCAAAGGCGCCAAGCGCGAAGATGCCGATGAAACCCCCGATGAAGGACACGACCGTGACGATGCCGATCGCCTCTCCGGCGCGGCCCTGCTGGGCCAGGGGAAAGCCATCCAGCGCGGTGGCGATGGCCGATGGCGCGCCGGGGATGTTCAGCAGGATCGCCGTGCGCGACCCGCCATAGACCCCGCCCATATAGATGCCGATCATCAGCGCCAGCGCCGGATAGACCTCCCATGAGAAGGTGAACGAGATCAGGATCGACACCGCCATGGTGACAGACAGCCCCGGAATGGCGCCCACATAGATGCCGGCGAAGGTGCCCGCCCCGATCAGGAACAGCAGCTCCAGGTTCATCAGCGGCATCAGCAGGTTCGGCAGGATGTCCATGGCGCCCTCAGAACAGCGAGGTGATGAAGGCGACGATGCGCCCTTCGGGAACGATCCCCTGCGGCATCAGCACCGAGAAGATCAGGCGGAAGATGGCCCAGACGACGATCACCGTGCCCACCGACACCGCCAGGCAGAACGCCCAAGCCCGCCGCGACAGGAACCGCACCATCACCACCAGGAACAGCGCCGAGGTCGGCAGAAACCCCAGGGGCCGCAGCAGCAGCGCATAGCCCGCGATCATCGCGATGGGCACGACCACGACCGCGGGCAGCACGTTGCGGCGCAGGGTTTGGGTGGTGGCGCGTTCCTTGCGCAGGGTGTCGCGCAGGATGACCAGACCGGTGATCACCATCACCGCCGTCGTGGCCATCGGCACCGCCCCCGGCGCGGACAGCGCCTCGAACCCCGAGATGCCATAGGCCGAATAGAGCAGGAACAGGCTGGCCGTCTGTTCGGCAAAGCTGGACAGCTGCCGCCCCCGTTTCTGGACCGACCAGGCGGTGATGGTGGCGGGCTCGACCAGGGGCCGGCGCACCAGGCCGGGCATATAGACCTCGGCCACCGAGAATTCGTCGATCACCGCGACACCCAGCCCGTGGCGGACCAGGCTGACGATGGTCTGGGCGAAACGGCCCCGCATGGCGTGGCGCGGGCTCAGCCCGGCATCGGTGAAGGGCCGCGCCAGGGTCCGGCCATAGGGGTCGTCGGGGTCCACGCCGATGAAGGGATACTGGATCAGGTCGCGGATCGACACGGCGGATTTCCGTGCCAGATCATGGCCCTCGGGCATGATCGCCACGATCCGCCCCTCGCAGATCGGGATGTTCTCGACCGCCGGGTTGTCAAGGGAGGAGGACATGATCACCACCTCTCCCTGCTCCAGCAGCAGATAATCCAGCGTCTCCTCGATCTTGAGGATGTTCAGGTCGATGTCCAGGTCGGGAAAGCGCTGGCGCAGCCCGCCGATCACCCGCGCGGCCATGAACTGCGCGATGGACGGCGCCGAGGCAAAGGACAGCGTGAAGGCCTGACCCTTCTGCAGCGACCCCACCGCCGCGTTCAGGTTGTCCATCTGGCGATGCACCTGCTCCAGCATGGCAAAGATGGAATGGGCCTCGGGGGCGGGGACGAACACCCCGGCGCGCCGTTCGAACAGGCGGATGCCCAGCCCGTCCTCGGTATGCCGGATCAGGCGGCTGATGCCGGGGGCCGACACGTTCAGCAGATTGGCCGCACCCTGGATCGTGCCGGTGATCATCACGGCACGGACCACCTCGATCTGGCGCAGGGTCAGCTCTCTCATGCGGGGATGATAGGCGCGCCGTGGGGACGTGCAACGGCGAAGACACCGGGCGGCGGCGATTTGCGCCGCACGTTGGGATGGCCCTTCCCCACGACGCGCGGGGGAAGGGCCGTGATCGACGGATCAGACGCTGCGGGCCTGCGCCTTGTGGCGGCCTTCGGCGAATTCCTCGATCAGCTTGGCGCAAAAGGCCGGCAGGTCGTCGGGGTTGCGGCTGGTGACCAGGCCGCTGTCGGTCATCACCTCCTTGTCGACCCAGGAGGCGCCGGCATTGGTGATGTCGGTTTTCAGGCTGGGATAGGAGGTGATGGTCCGGCCCTTCAGCACGCCCGCCTCGATCAGCACCCAAGGCGCGTGGCAGATGGCCCCCACCGGCTTTCCAGCGGCAAAGAAGTCGCGCACGAAGGCAACGACGCCCTCATCCGCGCGCAGAGTATCGGCGCCCACCGTCCCGCCGGGAATGACCAGCCCGTCGAACTGGTCGGCCTTGACCGCGCCCACGGCGCTGTCGATCTGATGCTCGGACCCCGGGTCCAGGTCGCCGTTCACGCTGCGCGCGGTGCCGGTCTGGGTGCTGATGACACGGACCGTCGCCCCGGCTTCGCGCAGGGCGGTCAGGGGTTGGGTGAATTCCGGCTCCTCGGTCCCGCGGGGCGAGATCAGCAGGGCAATCGTCTTTCCGTCCAGGGTCATGGGACGTTCCTTTCAGCATTGGGCCTTGCGGCCTTTGTCATGGCGCGGGGCGAACCCCCGGCCTTGGTCGATGCAACGCGGACCCCCGGGGGGCCGGTTCCGGGGCAGCCGATCACCCCTGCGGCAGGCCTTGGTCGGCGGGGTCCAGATTGCTGGGGTCCGCGACCCAGGCCCGGCCGCGCGCCGCGGCCAGCAGCGCCTTGTGCAGGCCCGCATCACCGTCATGCGCCCCCGCACGGATGGCCGCGACATCGGCGCTCGCGGCCTGCGGCGGTCGGGCCAGCTCGCGCCGCGCCATGGCCAGCGCATTGGCCGCCAGCAGCGCGTGATAGCGCGCGTCAGGCCCGCCCGGCGCGATATCCTCGCGCAGCGCCTGTTCGGCGGCGGCGATCAGGTCCAGTGCTTCGGTCATGCGGCCTCCGGTGCGGTCATCCGCAGCAGTTGATATTCCAGCGTGTCGGCAATGCGCCCGGTCAGCGCCAGATGCAGGGACCGTTCGGCCCCGCTGGCATGGCGGTCGCCCTGCTGCAGCGCGATCACGGCCCATCGGGCATGGGCCATCACCTCCCACCAGCGCACGCGGGCGGGGTTCGGGGCAACGCCCCCGGCATCGGCATAGCCCGCCAGCACATCTTCGCGCGCGGCGATGCCGCCCCCCTCCAGATCGGGGCGCGAGAACCGCCAGCAGCGCGCGCAGAACCACCCCAGATCGCAGGCCGGGTCCGACCAAGCGGCGAATTCCCAATCCAGCACGGCGGTCAGGCCCTGGGCATCGACCAACACGTTGCCGGTGCGGAAATCCTGATGCGTCAGGGTCACCCGGTCGGGGGGTGGCGCGTGGCGTTCGGCCCAACGCAGCGCCCATTCCAGGCCCGGACGCGGGGCGGGCCGCGCATCCAGCCAGTCGCGCAACCCCGCCACCGCCGCCAGCGCCGGGTCGGCCGGGCGCGGCCCCAGGATCGCCGCCAGCGCCGGGTCCGGGTCGATCGCATGGATCAGCGCCATCTGGCGGCCCAGCTCGCGGCCCAACGCCGCGCGGTCGCCGCCCAGGGTCGTGTCGCGCACCACCTTTGGGCCATAGCCGGTGCCGCCCACCCAGGCCATCGCCGCAAAGGGCGCGCCGATGACCGACGGGTCATCGCAGAACCCCAGGGGCTGCGGCACCCGGACGCCCGCACGATGGGCGGCGGCGATCAGGGCGTATTCCTCGGCGCGGCTTCGGCTGGCGGCGATGGTCGCGGGGGCGTCGCGGCGGATCACCACGCGGCGCGTGGTCCCGCCCGCCACCACCGTCACCGCCCAGTTCTCCTGGATCGCACCGCCAGACAGCTTGTCGGCGGCGGTCACACGCGCGCCCGGCAGGTCCAGCACGCCCGCCAGCCAGGCGTCCAGCGCGGGGTTGTCCCTGAGGCTCATGCGCGCCAGCCCCAGAAATCGTCCCCCTCGCGCGCGTAGGCATCGGCCAGCACCATCCGGTGCACCTCGGACGCACCATCGACCAGCCGCGCCTGCCGGGCATAGCGATAGATCCATTCCAGCACCGTGTCGCGGGAATACCCCCGCGCGCCGTTCAGCTGGATCGCCACGTCCGCCGCCTGATGCAGCGTGTCGGCGACATGCAGCTTGGCCATCGACACCTCCTTGCGGGCATGGCTGCCCTGATCCAGCGCCCAGGCCGCGTTCATCGTCAGCAGCCGCCCGATCTGGATGTTCAGCGCCACGCCGCCCAGCATCAGCCGCACGGATTCACGGTCTGCCAGGCGGATGCCGAACCCCTCGCGTGCATCGACATAGGCCTGCGCCTCGGCCATGCACCGCTTGGCCAGGCCCAGCCAGCGCATGCAATGGGTCAGCCGCGCGGTGCCAAGGCGGATCTGGGTGACCTTCAGCCCGTCGCCCACGCCCATCAGGCGGTTCTCATCGGGGATCTCCAGCCCGTCGAAGTCCAGCTCGCAATGGCCGCCATGTTCTTCGGGGCCCATGATCGCGATGCGGCGCAGGATCTTCCAGCCGGGCTGGTCGCGGTGGAACAGAAAGGCCGTCAGATGGCGGCGGCGTTCGTCGGGGTTCGGGTCGGTGCGCGCGATCAGGATGAAATGCGCCGCGCCCTCGGCCCCGGTGATGAACCATTTGCGGCCCGTGACGCGCCAGACATCGCCGTGGCGCACGGCGGTCGTGCCGATCATGCCGGGGTCGGACCCGCCGCCGGGCGCGGGTTCGGTCATCACGAAGCTGGACCGCACCTCGCCCGCCACCAGCGGCGCCAGCCAGCGCGCCTGCTGGTCCGGCGTGCCCACGCGGGCCAGGATGTCCATGTTCCCGTCATCGGGCGCCGCGCAGTTGAAGACGGCGGGCCCGAAGATCGAGCGGTTCGCCTCCTCATACATCACCGCGCGGCCGGTGACCGACAGCCCCATCCCGCCCAGGGCCTGCGGCACCTGCGGGCACCACAGCCCCGCCGCGCGTGCACGGGTTCGCAGCACCTGCAGCGGACCATCGGCGATGTTGTCATGCGCATCCCAGTTGGCGCGGTCGGCCTCGACTGGCAGGATTTCGGCCTCGACGAAATCGCGGGTGCGGCGCCGGATCTCCTCCAGCCGGGGGTCCAGGGCGAAATCGATCATGGCAGTCCTCTCCTTGCGTCTCCCGCAAGGGCCACCATCCACCAGCGCCCGCGCCTTGTCGATAGATCGCCCGCCCCCGCTAACCCGGCACCGGTTGCGCGGCCGCCATGACGGGGCGCGGTGCCTCTGCCTCGGCCAGCAGGGCCGACAGCGCGGGCCGGCAAGAGCCGCAGGACGTGCCCGCCCCCACCGCCGCGCCGATCGCGCCCACCGTGCGGCACCCCCCCGCCACCGCGCGCAGGATCGTGTTGCGCCCCACGCCCAGGCAGGCGCAGACCTCGGGGCCCACATCGGGCATCCCCGCCGCGGGCCAGCCCCCTAGACAGCCGCGCGGGTCGGCGCCCAGCAGGCTGCCGACATGGCTGCGCGACAGCCGTACGGGGCCGGGCGCGACGAACAGCGCCGCCGCCAGCCGCCCGTCGCGGACAAAGGCCATCCGGGCCAGGCCCTGCGCCCTGTCGATCATCGTCTGCGCGGGCGCGCCCAGACCCAGCAGGCGCATGGCCCAGTCCTGCCAGTCGGGGGGCGCGGTGGTGCCCGCCATCTCGACCTGCCAGCCGCCGGGCAGGCGGGCGCGCGCCCAATAGGCGCAATCGGGCGCGACCGGGGCGTCGCTGACCAGAAAGCCGTGCCAGCGCGCCTCCAGCCGGGTGACCGACACCGGCGCCGATTTGCTGGCGGGCTGCCCCGAGACGGGGTCCGTCACCGGCGCGACCAGCGCGTCGATGCGCCCGCCCGAGGCATTCTGGCCGCTCCAGTGGATCGGGGCAAAGGGGTGGCCGGGGCGCACGCGGTCGCTGACCAGCACGCGCAGGACGGCCTGCCCCCCCTGCCCCCGGACCTGCGCCAGATCGGCGGTGGCCAGCGACAGGCGCGCGGCGTCGCGGGGATGGATCTCCAGATAGGGTTCGGCCAGATGGCGCGACAGGCGGGGCGACAGGCCGGTGCGGGTCATCGTGTGCCACTGATCGCGGGTGCGTCCGGTGTTCAGCAGCATCGCACCCGGCGCAGGCAGGGCCGCCGCGACCGGGACCATCCGCGCCCGCCCGTCCGGCGTGTGGAACCGCCCCGTGCCAAAGAACCGCCCCCCCCGCTGCGCCGGGCCCTGGGGCCACAGCACCGGCTGCATCGTGGCGTAATCCGCGCCCGCCAGATCCGAGATGTCGAAATCGCCGCCCAAGGCCCCCGCCACGCCCGACAGCGCCGCATGTTCGGCGAATATCTGCGCGGGGCCCGCCCAGTCAAAGCCCGCAAAGCCCATGCGGGTCGCGACCTGCGCGATCTGCCACCAATCGGCGCGCGCCTGCCCCGGCGCGGGCAGCGCGGCGCGCTGGCGGCTGATGCGGCGTTCGGAATTGGTGACCGTTCCGTCCTTTTCCCCCCAGGCCGTCGATGGCAGCAGCACATCGGCCAGCCGCGCCGTGTCGGTGTCGGGCCAGGCCTCGCTGACGGCCACGAAATCGCAGGCGGCGATGGCGCGGGCCACGCGGTCGGCATCGGGCATGGTCACGGCGGGGTTGGTATGGATGATCCACAGCGCCTTGATGTGCCCGTACTCGACCGCGCGGAACATATCCACGGCCTTGAGGCCCGGGCGGTCGGCCATGCGCGGCGCGTTCCAGAAGGCCCGGACGGCATCGCGATGGGCGGGGTTCTCCAGCTCCAGATGGCAGGCCAGCGTCGTGGACAGCCCGCCGACCTCGCGCCCGCCCATGGCATTGGGCTGGCCCGTGACGCTGAAGGGGCCACTGCCGGGACGCCCGATGCGGCCCGCAGCCAAGTGACAGTTCAGGATCGCGTTGACCTTGTCGGTGCCGCTGTCGGACTGGTTGATGCCTTGGGAGTAGACGGTGACGACCCTGTCAGTCCCGGCCCACATCTCCAGGAACGCGGCCAGATCGGCTGGCGGCAGGCCGGTCTCCTGCGGGCGGGCCCCGCGCGCCGCCGTCAGCGCGGCATCCAGCCGCGACATGGGGCAGAAAGCCTGCATCCATCCGGCCCGTGTCGAGCAGGTGGCACAGAAGAAGGTTGAACAGATGTGCATCCGCCCCCGGCGCGATGGCCAGATGCAGATCGGCCCCCTCGCAGGTCGCGGTGCGGCGGGGGTCGATGACGACGATGCGCATGTCGGGACGCGCGGCCTTGGCGGCCAGCAGGCGCTGTGCAGGACCGGATGGCACCAGGCCAGGTTCGACCCGGTCAGAACGACCAGATCGGCCTGCTCCAGATCCTCGTACAGGCCCGGCATGGTGGCGCCGCCAAAGGCGTGGCGGTGCCCTGCCACGCTTGAGGCCATGCACAGGCGTGAACTCGTGTCGATATTGGCGCTGCCGATGAAGCCCGAGGGATCGGGGCGGGTATCGGCAAAGGCGCGGGTCATCACCAGCCCCTTTTCGGGCGGCGCGGCCCAGATCGCGCGCCCCGCCAGCAGCAGCGCCCCCACCCCCCGTTCCACCGCGACCGAGGCCCAGGGTTCGCCCACGCAAAAGGCGTCCACCTCTCCGGCGGCCAGCGCGTCGGCCATCTGCGGCGGGGGGACGGTGCGGATGGTCAGGCGGTGCGCCAGCGCGGTGCCCTCCAGCCAGTGGCGGACCAGTTCGGCCTGGGTCGAAAAGGGAAACGGCACGCCCACGCGCAGGGGTCCGGGATGGGCGGCCTCCAGCGCGTCGCGGGCGGTCACGGCATGCTGAAAATCGAATGGGTGGCCCAGATCGCGCAGCCGCGCCTCGACCTGGCGGGATACGGCGATGGCCTGCCCGCCCTGCGACAGGATCATCAGCAGATCAAAGGCCGGATAATCGGGGCCCAGCCCCAGGGTCTGCGCGATGGGCATGGGCACCAGCATATGCGCGGCATCGACCGCGCCGGTGCCCAGCAGGTCGCGCGCCTGCGCCCAGCTGCCCGCGCGGATCAGCGCCAGGTCCAGCCCCTCCTCGGCGGCGAATCCCAGCTCGTGGGCGACGATCAGGGGGGCGGCGTCGGTCAGCGGCAGATAGCCAAGGCGCAGGCGCTCGCTCATGTCAGCAGGCCCGCCGCCATCACCAGCTGCTGCGCGATGTCGGCCACCCGGCGCTTCTGGTCCATGGCGGTGCGACGCAGCAGGGCATAGGCGGCCTCCTCGTCGATGCCGCGCGCCTTCATCAGGATGGCTTTCGCGCGGTCGATGATCTTGCGCTCCTCCAGCGCGGCCTTGGTGGCGGCCAGTTCGGCACGCATCTTCTGGAACATGTGGAACCGCGCGATGGCGGCATCCAGGATCGGCTTGATCCGGTCGCGGTGCAGCCCATCCACGACATAGGCGGACACGCCCGCCTCGATCGCGGCGCGGGTCAGCTGTTCGTCGGACCGGTCCACGAACATCGCCACGGGGCGTTCCAGCGGGCCGGACATCAGGGCCAGCTCCTCCAGCACGTCGCGCGAGGGGTCGGCCACGTCGATCAGCACGATGTCGGGCTGCTGTTCCGCGATGCGGCGCGCCAGGCCCGTCTGTTCCGCGATGACGGTGACCAGGTGATCGCCCGAGGCGCGCAGCCCGTCCACGATCCGGACCGCCCGGTCCGGGTCCCGTTCCACCACGATGATCGACAGTCGCTCCATCGCTTCAATGACACCGCCCGGGGGACGAATGACAAGGCCGCCCCCGCGCCCGCACCCCGCCGGCGCAGCCGATGCCCGCAAAACGGGCAGCGGCCCGGACGGGTCACATTGTGGTGTGACGATTGACCTTTGCCCCCCGCGCGCCTTCCATGCGGCCCATACAACAGGAGATCACAGCCATGAAACTGCTTGCATCCGCCCTGCTGGCCACGCTGGCCGCCACCGCCCCCCTGCACGCGCAGGAGGCCATGGACCATTCCGCCCATGCCGGGATGGACCACTCCGCCCATGGCGACATGGCCGCATCGCCCGATGACAGCCCCGCCACCACCGCCTATCGCGAGGCGATGGACCGCATGCATGCGGACATGGACGTCCCCTATAGCAACGATGCCGACGTGGATTTCATGCGCGGCATGATCCCGCATCACCAGGGCGCCATCGACATGGCGCGCATCGTGCTGGAGCACGGCACCGACCCCGAGGTCCGCGCCCTGGCCGAGGAGGTCATCGCCACCCAGCAGGCCGAGATCGACATGATGGAGGCCTGGCTGGCCGAACGCGACGGCTGACCCCCGTCCATCCGACGGCTTGACGCGCCCCGCCCGACCTGCGGTAGATCCCGGCGGTATCGGAACGCGGACGGGGATCATGACGGATAGCAGGTTGGGTTGGGCGGTTCCGCTGATGCGGGTGGGTTATGCGGGCAAGGGGCTGGTCTATCTGGCGGTCGCGGGCGTGTCGCTGCGCTCGATCTGGCGGGGCGGAGAGGCGCAGGACACCTCATCCGCCTTCGGCTGGCTGAACGCCACGCCATGGGGCGCCGTGGTGCTGTTCGTGATTCTGGCGGGGATGGTCGCCTATGCGGTCTGGCGTGTCCTGGACGCGGCCTTCGATCTGGAGGATTACGGCAGCGCGGCCAAGGGCATCGTCGCGCGCCTTGGCATGCTGGTGACGGGGGCGATCCATCTGGGCATCGCGGTCGTGGTGTTCCCGCTGCTGTTCCGGTGGGGCGATGCGGGCGAGGGTGAGGGCATCGCGGATTACGTCGGCACGGTCATGGCATGGCCCGGCGGGCGCTGGATCATCGGGGCTGTGGCGCTGCTGATCATCGGCGCAGGGTTGCATTACGCGCGCCAGGGCTGGACCGGGGCCTATCGCGACGATCTGCGCGCCAACCATTTCACGACGCGCTGGAACCCGGTGCTCAAGGCCGGGCTGATCGCGCATGGCGCGGTGGTGGGCGTGATCGGGCTGCTGTTCCTGTTCGCGGGCTGGCGCGCCGACCCCGACAAGGCCGGCGGCACGGGCGACGCGTTCTCTTGGCTGTCGGACCAGGTCTATGGCCAGATCCTGGTCACGGGCATCTGCCTGGGTCTGCTGGGCTTTGCGCTGTTCTGCTTTGTGAACGCGGCCTATCGCATCGTGCCCAAGGTCTCGGGGCCCGATGTGCGCAGTCTTGCGGCCAGCCTGACGGGCGGGCGCCTCTGACGGGACGGCGGGTCCGACCCCGCCGCCCCTGGACCCTCAGAACCGCAGGACGGCCGTGGCCGCGATGCTGCGGCCCGGTTCGCGCTGGCCCACCACCTCCGAGAAGTCGCCGCCATAGCTGGCGCGGTCCACATAGGCCCGGTCGAACAGGTTGGTGACCTCGGCGCGCAGGGTCAGGTTGTCATAGGCTGCGGGTTCATATTCCGCATAGACATCCACCACCGTATAGCCCGGCCAGTCGCTGTCGGTATCGCTGGCGCCGGTCCGCTCGCGGATCGCGTGCTGCACGACGCCGCCCAGGCTGAGCCCCGCCATGACCTCATGGCGCGCCTCCAGCGTCAGCATCGCGCCGGGGATCGTGCCCAGCTCGCGCACGTCAAAGCTGGAGGCGCCGCGCCCGTCCAGCGTCACGTCCGTGTCGCTGTAACGCAGCGCGGCAAAGCCGCCGGCCCAGTCCTGGCGGGCCGACAGGCGGAACCCGTCGCTCTCCAGGGTGCGGGCGGTCAGGCCCTTGCGGACATTGCCGATCCGGGTGCGAAAGACCTCGGCGCCCAGGGTGGTGCCGCCCTGGCTCCATTCCACGCCCAGCACGCGGTTCTGCCCCCGCGTCGCGCCAAGCGCGTCATAGGCGTCGGGCGCCGAGAAATCGTCCAGCTCATAGACCGAGGCCAGCTGCGTGCCGCCGAAGACGCTGGAGGCGCCCGCATTCACCCGCAGCGCGTCGGTGACATGCCAGGTCAGCGCGCCGTTCACGCTGGCGCCCTCGGTATCGACCGACTGCCCCGCCACGCCGGTAAAGCGGCTTTGATCATAGCGCAGCCCGGCGCTGTAATCGACGGTTCCGTGGCTGCCGCGGGCCTGGGCAAAGACGCCGGTATTGGTGCGATCCTCGCGGAAGGCCAGCAGCGCCCCGCGGAACTGGCCCGCATAGCGGCCCCGGCTGCGGGCATTGTCCAGGCCCACGACCAGCTCGGCCTCGCCCAGCTGAAAGCGGTTCTGCACGACCACGCTGACGGTATCGGCGCGGCCGGTGTTGAAATCGGGCGTGGCATTGTCGGGCGTGGCCAGATCGAAGGTGTCCAGCGCGCTCTCGCTCCGGGCGATGCGGATCTCGGGGTCCAGCAGACCATCTGTGGCGGTGCGGCGCAGCGTCAGGGTGCGCGTCTGCTGATCCAGCACATAGCGGCGCGATTCGGGCGTCGGGCGCGGGCTGATCACCCCGCCCAGATTGGCGCGATAGGGCCGCAGGGCGTCGTCCTTGAAGCCCAGGACGCCCAGCTCGGCCCGCCAGTCGCCCATCTGCGCGCCCAGCTTCAGCGCATGGCTGCTCATGTCGGCGCCGGTGCGCGGCACACTGTTCCCGTCGCCATCCTTGTACGCGTCGCCCGTGGCGCGGCGGCCATAGGCCAGCGCATCGACCGGCCCCTGCCGCCCATAGAGGGTCAGCGCGCCGGTCGCCGTGTCGCCATTGCTGGCCAGCCCCGTGGTCACCTGCCCACCAAAGTCGCGCCCCGGCTCCAGCAGGTCCAGCGCCGATTTCGTCTCATAGGCCAGGCTGCCGGCCAGCGCGGCAAAGCCCGCATCGGCAGGCGCCACGCCCGGATCGACGCGCGCGGCCTTGAGCAGGCCGGGGTCGATGATGTTGGTGCCGGTGTGGTGGAACATGCGGTTGTTCTGGGGCGCGCCATCCACGCTGACGGCCAGCTGCTGTTCGTCGATGCCGTTGACGAAGACGCGTTCGGCGATGGCGATGCCGCCGCCCACGGTGACGCTCGGCTCGGCGCGGAACACATCCTCCAGCGTGCCGGTGCGGGCATCGTCGATCTGCGCCTGCGATGCGGCGATCCGGCCCGGCGCGTCCTCCTCCGAGGTCAGGACGATCGGGTCCAGCAGAACCGGTTGGGCCAGCAGGGATACGGGATACAGCGCAGTGCCAAGCAGCAGCGCCGCCAGCGAGGGTTTCGACATCACAGAACTCCATTATCGACCAATGGGCTTGCGATGGCGCGGGGTGGGCGCGGTGGCTGGCTCTGGCGTCGTGCTACACAAAGATCACGGCGATGTTAAGCGGGATTTTGCCGCCCGCCGGGGCGCCTGTCGCGACTCTTCCGTCGCGGAACCGTCACCCGGCTGTCGTCTGACTGTCGCGGACGCGCCGTAGTACCGTCCCGCAAGGAGCCGTCATGCCGCACCTCATCGCGCGGGGAATCCGCAAGTCATTCGACCGCAGCGTCGTTCTGGACGATATCGACCTGGACCTGCCGCAGGGCGCGTTCCTGGCGCTGCTGGGCCCGTCGGGCTGCGGCAAGACCACGCTGCTGCGCCTGATCGCCGGGCTGGAGACCTGCGACGCGGGCCAGCTGCTGTTCGACGACCGGGTGATCCTGTCGCCCGACCGCTTCGTCCCCCCCGAGGACCGCCAGCTGGGCATGGTGTTCCAGTCCTATGCCCTGTGGCCCAGCATGAGCGTGCGCGGCAATGTCGAATTCGCGCTGAAGGCCCGGCGCGTCCCCGGCCCCGAACGCCGCGACCGCGTCGCCCGGATGCTGGAAGCGGTCGGCCTGACCGCCCATGCCGACCGGCTGCCGCAGGACCTGTCGGGCGGCCAGCGCCAGCGGGTCGCCCTGGCGCGGTCGCTGGTGCTGCGCCCGCGCATCCTGCTGCTGGACGAGCCGCTGGCCAATCTGGACGCCCATCTGCGCCAGCAGATGCTGGTCGAATTCCGCCGCCTGCATGCCGAAACGGGCGCGACCTTCATCCTGGTCACCCATGACCAGGACGAGGCGATGGCCGTGGCCAGCCACATCGCCGTGATGGAGGCCGGGCGCATCCGCCAGATCGGCACCCCCGAGGCGCTGTATCGCCGCCCCGCCACGCCGATGGTCGCGCGTTTCATCGGGCATGGCGCGACCATCCCGGTTCAGGTCATCGCCCGGCATGGCGACCGCTGCGACGTGGTGCTGGGCGGCGCGACGCTCAACCTGCCCGGGCGGGCCGATCCGGGCGCGGGCTGGCTGTGCCTGCACCCCGAGGATCTGCGTCCCGCGACCGGCGCGGGCCATTTCGACGCCCAGGTCATCGCCCAGAGCTTTCGCAACGGCCGCCACGCCACGCTGGTGCTGCCGCGCATCGCGGGGGTGGACACGCTGTCGCTGCCGATGGATGCCCCCGCGCCCGCGCACACGCCCCTGCGGATCGAGATCACCGGCGGGTGGGTCATCGACCGCGACGCGGGCGGCGCGGCGGTCCATCCGCTGAGCGGGGCGCGCATCCATGCCTGAGCTGCGCGCCGTATCCGGGGTGGGCTGCAAGGGCCCAGCCTGCTTTCTGTTGCGAATGGCCGGGCGCACGCTGCTGCTGGATCTGGGGCGCGGTCCGGATGCGGGGCGCCTGCCCGACATCGCGGGCCTGCCGCCGATCGACGCGATCCTGTTCAGCCATGCCCATGCCGATCACACCGGGGGGCTGGCGCTGTGGCAGGCCCTGGGCCGCCCGCCGCTTTTTGCCACCGCGCCGACCATCGCGCTGGCGGGCCTGAGCGATGCGCGCCCATTGGAGGGATGCGCGGACATCCTGGGCCTGCCGCTGATGACGGGGGCCGCGGGTCATGCGCCCGGCGCGGTCTGGATGCGCATCGGCGGGGCCGAGGGGCTGCTCTATTCCGGGGATGTCGGGACCGAGGGCGCGATGTTCCGCGCCGACCCCCTGCCCCGCGCCGCCGCGTTGGTGCTGGACGCCTCCTACGGGATGGCGACCGAGGGGTTGCCCGACCAGATCGACGCCATCGCCGCGCTGGCGGGTTCGGGGCCGATGCTGCTGCCCGCGCCCGCCGGTGGACGCGGGCTGGAAATGGCCGCGGCCCTGCTGGCCCGGGGCCATGACGTCGCGATCTGCGCCGATCACCGCCGCGTGGCGCGGGTCCTGGAGGGTCACCCGGACTGGCTGACGCCGCAGGGTCGCGAGGGGCTGGCGCTGCTGGCGCGGGCGCGCGACCTGCTGCCCGACAGCCCGCCCGAGGGGGTGATGATCGCCGCCGGACCGAATGCCGAACGCGGCACCGCGCAGGCGCTGGCCCAACGCATGGCCGGGCGCCCCGGGCGGATCGTGTTCACCGGCCATGTGGCCGACGACACCCCCGCCCAGGGTCTGATCGGCCAGGGGCTGGCGCAATTCCGGCGCTGGAACGTCCACCCGCCCTTTCCGCTGGCCGATGCGATGGTCGCGGCGGTCGCGCCGCGCACCATGCTGGCGGCCTTTTGCGACGCGCCGACACTGCGCGCGCTGCGGGCGGGCACGGGCTGGCCTTTGGCCCCCGGCACGGAGATGGACTGGTGAGCCTGTTCGACCACCCCCGCTTTCACCTGCTGCGCCACGGGCAGACCGCCCATAATGCCGCCGACCTGATCGCGGGGGCGACCGACGCGCCGCTGGACACGACCGGGCTGGCGCAGGCGCGGGCCATGGCGCGCGCGCTGGCCGATCTGCCGCTGCGCCGCCTGCACGCGTCCCCCCTGCGCCGGGCCTGGGCCACGGCCGAGGCGCTGGCCGCCGACCGGCCCGGCCTGGCGATCATCCCCGCCCCGGATCTGGCCGAACGCCACTGGGGCATCTGGGAGGGGGCGCCCCGGGCCGTCCTGGACCGCGATGCCACCCCCTTGGGCGGCGAAGGCCCCGCGGCCTTTCACGCCCGCATCCTGCGCGGCTGCGCGGCCATTCCCGCCCCCGACGGCCCCGAGGACCCACCCCTGATCGTCGCGCATTCCGGCACTGTGCGGGTGCTGTGCGCGGCCCTAAGCGTCGAATTCCGGCGCCCCCCGAATTGCGCGCTGACCACGTTTGTCCGTGACCGGCGCGGATGCTGGCAGGCCGATCCGCCCCGGATCGCCGCCGATTTCCCCACCCATCCCATGAGGTTCCCATGACCCGCCTGCTGATGATCTCGACCGCGCTGACCGGCCTTGCCCAGTCCGCCCAGGCCCAGAGCCTGACCGTCTATACCTCTCAGCCGCAGGAGCAGATGACCGAGGTGATCGCCGCCTTCAACGAGGCCCATCCGGAGATCGAGGTCGAGCTGTTCCGCTCGGGCACGACCGAGGTGATGGCCAAGCTGCAGGCCGAATTCGCGGCCGGGGGCAGCCCCGCCGACGTCCTGCTGATCGCCGATGCGGTGGCCATGACCCAGCTGAAGCAGGACGACCGCCTGATGGCCTATCCGGATGCCGCCGTGGACGGGATCGACCCCGCCCTGCTGGACGCCGACATGACCTTCTTTCCGACCAAGCTGATCACCACCGGCATCGTCTACAACACCGATCTGGTCGACACGCCCCCGACCGCATGGGCGGACCTGGCCGCGCCTGACGTGGCGGCGCAGACGATCATGCCCTCGCCGCTCTATTCCGGCGCGGCGGCGATCCATGTGGGCACGATGATCCAGCAGCCCGGCTTTGACTGGCCCTGGTTCGAGACCCTGGCCGATAACGGCGCCGTCGCGGGCCAAGGCAACGGCACCGTGCTGGAGGCCGTCGCGCGGGGCGAAAAGGCCTATGGCGTGCTGGTCGAATACATGGCGCTGAACGCCAAGGCCCAAGGCTCGCCGGTCGATTTCGTCTTTCCGGCCGAAGGCGTGACGGCGGTGACGCAGCCGGTGGCGATCCTGGCGGGCACGGATGCGGCCGATGCGGCGCGCGCCTTTGTCGACTGGCAGCTGGGTCAGGCGGCGCAGGAACAGTCGGTCGCCCAGGGCTATTTCCCGCTGCGGGCCGGGATGGCCGGACCCGAGGGCTATCCCGACCCCGCCAGCCTGACCCTGATCGAGGCCGACAACGCCCGCCTGCTGTCGGATGGCGACACGGTCAAGCAGACCTTTGCCGACCTCTATGGCGGCTGAGCTGCACCTGTTCGGCGACCGCAGGACCGGCAGCGCCGAGCGCGCGCTGGCGGTTCTGCTGTGCCTCTATCTGGCCGCGATCACCGTCTGGCCGCTTGGACAGCTGTTGGTCGCGGCGTTCCGTCCGGGCGATGACGGCGCGGCCCTGGGCGTCATGCGCGACACGCTGTCGGCGCGGGCCACGGGGCGGGCGTTTCGCAACACGCTGGTGCTGTCGCTGATCTCGGTCGGGGTGTCGGTCCTGCTGGGCGGCGCGCTGGCACTGGCGGTGGGGCTGCTGCGCATGCGGTGGCGCGCGGCGCTGTCCTTTCTGATCCTGATGCCGCTGGTCATCCCGTCCCAGACCCTGGCCCTGTCCTGGATCGAGCTGATGGGCGCCAACTCTGCGATCCTCAAGCCATTGGGCCTGGCGCCGCCGCCGGGACGGGGCAATCCGCTCTATTCGCCCCTGGGCATCGCGCTGGTCATGGGGATCGAGCATATGCCGCTGGTCTTCATCGCGATCCACGCGGCGCTGAAATCGGTGCCCGCCGACCTGATCGAGGCCGCCCGCCTGGCCGCCATTCCGCCCCGGCTGGTGCTGACGCGGGTGATCCTGCCGCTGACCTATCCATCGGTGCTGGCGGGCGGGCTGCTGGCCTTCACCGCGGCGGTGGGCAATTTCGGCATTCCCGCGCTGCTGGGCATTCCGGGCCGGGTGCCCATGCTGACCACGCTGATCTATCAGCGGCTGAACAGCTTTGGCCCCTCGGCTGCGGGACAGGTGGCGGTGCTGGCGCTGATCCTGACGCTGATGGCGGTCGCGGCGCTGGCGCTGCGCGCGGTCCTGCTGCGCCACCTGCGCCTGCGGGTCGAGGCCGGGCGCCCCCATACCCCCACCCGCAACGCGCCTGCCTGGGCGCAGGCGCTGATCTGGGCCGTGGTCCTGGCCATCGCGATCCTGCCGCTGGCGGCCCTGGTCCTGACCTCGCTGACCCCGGCGATCGGGGTGCCGTTCTCGCTCCAGGTGGCCAGCCTGGACCAGTATCACCGCGTGCTGGCCAACCCGGCCGTGCTGCGCGGCTTTTCCAACTCGCTGATCCTGTCGCTGGCGGCGGCGCTGATCTGCGCGCTGATCGCGCTGCCGCTGGCCTATCTGGTCGCCCGCCGCCCCAGTCCGGCGATCGCGCTGGCCGACCTGTTGGCCGAGGCGCCCTGGGTCGTGCCGGGGACTGTCGTGGCGCTGGCGATGATCCTGGCCTTTCTGCCGCCCCTGCCGCTGATCGGGGTGTCGCTTTACGGCAGCATGGCGATCATCCTGATCGCCTATCTGGCGCGGTTCCTGCCGCTGATCCTGCGGCCCGTGGTCGCCACGGCGCGGGGCGGCGACCCGATGCAGGACCAGGCGGCGCGCATCGCGGGCATCGGGCTGGCGGGGCGCATCGCGCATGTCTTTGCCCCCTCGGTCCGGGCGGCGACGCTGGCGGGGGCGATTCTGATCGTGATGTCGGCCATGAACGAGCTGACGCTGTCGGCGCTGCTGTGGTCGTCGGGGCACGAGACGATCGGCGTGATGGTCTTTTCCCTGCAATACGAGGGCAGCTCGACCGCGGCGGCGGCGGTGTCGGTCCTGTCGACCGCCCTGCTGCTGGCACTGTGTGCGCTGGCCGAACTGGCCCTTGGACCGCGCGCGGCGCAGGCCCTGCCCTGGCGAGGGTGATCGCATTTGTCTGCGGCCTGCCCCGACCAATCAGACAATTCGATGCCGCAGCGCGCCCTGACGACCCGGAAAAATCACCGAAATACAGGAAATTTCGCGCCTAGAGACAACACAAAACAATCGCTTATGGGCCGTTCCCCGAATTGCGGCAAGGTGTGACATCCTGTCTGTCACCCTGATGACAATATTGTTAACCTCGCCGCAGAACATCATGGGAGGATCGCATGTTCCATCGTATCGCTGCCGCCGCCTCGGCGGTCGCCCTGACCGGTCTGGTGGCCACCGCGCCGCAGGCCCGCGCGCAGGAGTTCATCAACGTGCTGACCGGGGGCACCTCGGGGGTCTATTACCCGCTTGGCGTGGCTTTGTCCGAGATCTATGCGGCGGGCATCGACGGCGCGCGCACCCAGGTCCAGGCCACCAAGGCCTCGGTCGAGAACCTGAACCTGCTGGCCCAGGGCCGCGGAGAGATCGCCTTTGCCCTGGGCGACAGCGTCCAGATGGCCTGGGACGGCAACGAGGAGGCAGGCTTTGCCCGCCCGCTGACCGAATTGCGCGCCATTGCCGCGATCTATCCGAACTATATCCAGATCGTGGCCGACGCCTCGGCAGGGGCCACCACGCTGGAGGATCTGCGCGGCAAGACCCTGTCGGTCGGCGCGCCCGCCTCGGGGACGGAACTGAACGCCCGCGCCATCTTCGAGGCGGCGGGCATGAGCTATGACGACCTGTCCCGCGTGGAATACCTGCCCTATGCGGAATCGGCCGAGCTGATCAAGAACCGCCAGCTGCAGGCGACGCTGCAATCGTCGGGCCTGGGCGTGGCCTTCATCCAGGATCTGTCGGCAACCCATGACATCACCATCGTCGCCATCCCCGAAGAGGTCGTGACCGCCATCGGCGCGCCCTTTGCCCCCGCGACCATCCCCGCCGGCACCTATTCAGGCATCGACGAGGACATCCCCACGGCGGCGGTCGGCAACATGCTGATCACCCATGAGGGCGTCAGCGAAGAGACCGCCTATCTGATGACCAAGCTGATGTTCGACAATCTGGACCGGATGCAAAGCGCCCATGGCGCCGCCGCCGCGATCACCCCGGACACCGCGCTGGAGGGCCTGCCCATCCCGCTGCATCCCGGCGCCGAGCGCTACTATCGCGAAATCGGCCTGATCGAGTGATCGACCGGCCCGCGCGTCCGCCGCGCGGGCCCCACCCCCCGGAGAGCGCCATGTCCGTCACCCCCACCCAAGCCGGCGGGCCTGTCCGGCCCCGCCTGGACCCCCTTCCCCCCACCGAACCCGAGATCCACGAGGGCCTGCCCCCCGGTTGGGGCGCGGGACTGGCGGGCCGCCTGGCCTTCTGGCTGGCCGTGGCCTTTTCGCTGTTCCAGCTGTGGGCTGCGGCCTATGGCACCCTGCCCAGCCAGATCGTGCGGGCCATGCATGTGGCCTTTCTGCTGCTGCTGGGCTTTGGCCTGGTCGGCAACCTGGTCGCAAAAACCCGCGGGGGTCAGCTGTTCTTCTGGGGGCTTGGGGTGCTGGGGTTCTGCACCGGCCTCTATCAGTGGATGGAATACAACGACCTGATCCGGCGCACGGGGTTCCTGAACCAGGCCGACCTGATCATGGGCACCGTCCTGATCGTGCTGGTCTTCGATGGCGCGCGCCGCCTGATGGGCTGGCCGCTGGCGGTGATCGCCGGGGTCTTTCTGGCCTATTGCTTTCTGGGCCAGCACCTGCCCGCGCCCTTCATCCATCGCGGCTATGATTTCGACCAGATCGTCGAGCATTTCGCCTTCGGGACCGAGGGCATCTATGGCAGCCCGATCTATGTCAGCAGCGCCTATATCTTCATCTTCGTGGTCTTTGCGGCGTTTCTGGAACGCGCGGGCATGCTGAACCTGTTCAACGACTTTGCGCTTGGCATGGTCGGCGCACGGCGCGGCGGGCCTGCGCAGGTGGCGGTGCTGTCATCGGCGCTGATGGGCACCATCTCGGGGTCGGGGGTGGCCAATGTCGTGGCCTCGGGCCAGTTCACCATCCCGATGATGAAGAAATCGGGCTTCAAGCCCGCCTTCGCCGGGGGGGTCGAGGCGACGGCCTCGATGGGCGGGCAGATCATGCCGCCGGTCATGGGCGCGGTGGCCTTCATCATGGCCGAGACGCTGAACGTCCCCTATGCCGCCGTGGTCCAGGCGGCGATCGTCCCGGCGGTGCTGTATTTCGGCGTCGTCTTCTGGATGGTCTGGCTGCAATCGGGGCGCGACGACCTCAAGGGGCTGGCGAAATCCAGCCTGCCCAACCCCTGGCACGCGGTGCGCGACCAGTGGCCGCTGGTCCTGCCGCTGGCGGCGCTGGTCTATCTGCTGTTCGCGGGCTACACGCCGATCTTTGCGGGCACGATGGGGCTGGCGCTGGTCACCGTGCTGATCCTGGGCGCGCCCCTGGCCGCGATGATCGGGCCCTTCGCGTTCCGCATGGTGTTCTGGATCGCGCTTGGCCTGGCGGCGGCCAGCTTTCTGCGGTTCGGCGTCGATCTGCTGATGATCGTGATCGTGGGCCTGATCCTGGCCTGCGCGGCGTTCAAGGGCACACGCCCCACCATCGGCATCATCCGCGACGCACTGGCGCAGGGCGCGCGCAACGCCCTGCCCGTCGGCATGGCCTGCGCCATCGTGGGCATCGTCATCGGCACGCTGACGCTGACGGGCATCGCGTCCACCTTCATCGGCGCGATCATCGCCATCGGGCAGAACAACCTGTTTTTGTCGCTGGTGCTGACCATGCTGACCTGCCTGGTGCTGGGCATGGGCATCCCCACGATCCCGAACTACATCATCACCTCATCCCTGGCGGGGCCTGCCCTGCTGGAGCTGGGCGTGCCGCTGCTGGTCAGCCACATGTTCGTGTTCTATTTCGGCATCATGGCCGATCTGACCCCGCCCGTGGCGCTGGCCTGCTTTGCGGCGGCGCCCATCGCGAAATCCTCAGGCCTCAAGATCTCGATGCAGGCGATCCGGCTGGCGGCGGCGGGGTTCATCATCCCGTTCATGGCGGTCTATACGCCCTCGCTGATGCTGCAGGACGGCGGCCCCATCGCCGAGGCCTGGGGATACCCGGTCGAGGTCGTCTATGTCCTGTTCAAGACCGTGCTGGGCGTCGGCATGGGCGGCATCGCGGTCGTGAGCTATCTGTGGGACCGCACCACGCTGGCGGAACGCGGGCTGGCGCTGGCGGCGGCGGTGTCGCTGATCCTGGCGATGCCCTGGACCGATCAGGCGGGCTTTGCACTGGCCGCCGTATTCCTGGTCGTCCACTGGCTGCGCACCCGCCGCGCGCGGGTGGCCGCGTGATCTGCCTCAGCGCCGGGGCGTTCGCGCTGGCGCTGGCCACACCGGATTTCACGCTGGAATGGCGCCATTCGGTCACCCGGACCCTGTGGTGGGAACGCTGGCGGGCGGGGCCGCAGGGCATCGCCCCTGTCGCCGCGCGCCTGACCGGCCCCGGCGCGGGGATGGAGCCGCCGCCCGACGCCGTCTGGCGCGACGGCGCCTGGCATTTCACCCCCCGCGTCGCGCCCCAGCCCCAGGTCGTGCTGGCCACCTCCGGCACCACTGGGGGCGGCTGGACGCTGTGCGCGCAGGACGCCTGTCACCCCCTGCCCGAGGATCAGGGCCCGATCCTGATCGCTGCCTGCAGCACGACGGTTCCGTGACAGCCTGCGGCAGCGCGCTTGACACCCCCTGCCCGATCCGGTGACACGGGTTCACATCCCCCACGCGAGGCCCCGATGACCGACCGCCCCTATCCGACCCTGGCCCAGGCCACGCGCATCTGGGCGCGCATCGGGCTGCTGAGCTTTGGCGGCCCCGCGGGCCAGATCGCCCTGATGCACCGCATTCTGGTCGAGGAGCAGAAATGGCTGGGCGAGCGCCGCTTTCTGCACGCCCTGAACTATTGCATGCTGCTGCCCGGCCCCGAGGCGATGCAGCTGGCCGTCTATATCGGCTGGCTGATGCACCGCACCCTGGGCGGCATCATCGCGGGGCTGCTGTTCGTGGCCCCCGGCGTGGTGGCGATCATGGGCCTGTCCTGGATCTATGCGATCTGGGGCAATACCGGCACGCTGGAGGGGCTGTTCTTCGGCCTCAAGGCGGCCGTGCTGGCCATCGTGCTGCAGGCGGTCATCCGCATCGGGTCGCGCGCACTGAAGAACGGCGCGATGATCGGCATCGCGGCGGCGTCCTTTGTGGCGATCTTTGCCTTTGGAGTGCCCTTCCCGGTGATCATCCTGGCGGCTGCGGCCCTGGGCTATCTGGGCGCGCGGGCCGGATGGGCGGCCTTCGGGGCGGGCGGCGGCCATGGCAAGATGGGCGGCACCCTGGTGGAGGATGCCGACACCCTGCTGGGCACGGGCACGCCCGACCACACGCGGGTCAGCGCCGGTTGGGCGGCGCGCGTGTCGGCGGTGATCCTGGCGCTGTGGCTGGTCCCCGTGGCCGCGCTGTTCCTGGTGCTGGGGCCGCAGAACGTGTTTTCGCAGATCGCCGGGTTCTTCAGCGTCATGGCGGTGGTGACCTTTGGCGGCGCCCATGCGGTGCTGGCCTATGTCGCGCAGGAGGCGGTGCAGAATTTCGGCTGGCTGGCACCGGGAGAGATGCTGGACGGCCTCGGCATGGCCGAGACCACGCCGGGTCCGCTGATCATGGTCACGCAATTCGTGGGCTTCATGGGCGCGATGCGCGATGCGGGGGGCCTGCCGCCGCTGCTGTCGGCGACATTGGGCGGGCTGTTGACCACTTGGGTCACGTTCCTGCCCTGCTTTCTGTGGATCTTTCTGGGCGCGCCCTTCATCGAACGGCTGCGCGGCAATCAGGCGCTTGGGGCGGCGCTGACGGCGGTGACGGCGGCGGTGGTGGGAGTGATCCTGAACCTGGCCCTGTGGTTCGCGCTGCATGTGCTGTGGGGCCAGCTGCGGCGCGTGACCGCGATGGGGCTGGACCTGGAGCTGCCGGTCTGGAGCACGCTGGACCTGGCCGCCCTGGTGCTGGTGACGGGCGCGATGATCGGGGTCTTTACGCTGAGGCTGGGCGCGGTCACGGTGCTGGCCGCCTGCGCGCTGGCCGGGCTGGGCCTGCGGCTGGCGGGGGTGGCGTAATCAGCCGTGCCGCGTCTCCAGCGCGGCCTTGATCACCAGCGCCACGACCGCGATCAGGGTCAGGGTCGATGCGGCGGCAAAGGCCCCGACCGCGTTCAGATCGTTGAACAACAGCTCCACATGCAACGGCAGCGTGTTCGTCTGGCCCCGGATGTTGCCCGACACGACCGAGACGCCGCCGAATTCGCCCACCGCCCGCGCCGTGCACAGCACCGCACCGTACAGCAGCGCAAAGCGGATATTGGGCAGGGTCACGCGGCGGAACACCTGCCAGCCCGATGCGCCAAGGGTGACGGCGGCCTCCTCCTGCTCGGTGCCTTGCGCCTGCATCAGGGGCAGAACCTCGCGCGCGACAAAGGGCGCGGTCACGAACATCGTCACCAGCACGATCCCGGGCAGCGCGAACATCACCTGCAGGTCGACCTCGCGCAACCACGGACCCAGCAGGCCCTGGCGGCCATAGAGCAGCAGATAGCAGATGCCCGCGATGATCGGAGAGATGGAGAACGGGATCTCGATCATGGTGACCAGCAGGCCGCGACCGGGAAAGCGGTGCTTGGCCACGGCCCATGCGGCGGCGATCCCAAAGGCGATGTTCAGCGGCACCACGATCACCGCCACGATGCAGGTCAGCCAGATGGCGTGCAGCATCGCGGGGTCCATGATGTTGGCGGCATAGACCTGCCAGCCCGCCGAAAAGGCCCGCGCAAAGATATAGACCAGCGGCGCCACCACGATCAGCAGCGTCAGCACCACGGCCAGGGCCACCAGCAGGCGACCGGAACGGGCGGGCGGCCTCATGCGGTGGCCCTCCGGTGCCGCGCGGCCCAGGATTGCAGGATGTTCGACACGATCAGCAGCACCAGCGCAAAGCCCAGCAGGACCAGTGCGATGGCGGCGGCGCCGTTATAATCGAACTCCTCCAGCCGGATATAGGCTAAGAGGGCCGCGATTTCGGTCTGGCCGGGCAGGTTGCCGGCGATGAAGACGATGGCCCCAAATTCGCCCAAGGATCGCGCAAAGGCGGTGGTGCAGCCGGCCAGCCAGGCGGGCAGTATGGCGGGGAACACCACGCGGGTGAACACCTGCCAGGGGGTCGCACCCAGGGTTTCGGCCGCCTGTTCCAGCGCGGGGTCCAGATCCTCCAGCACCGGCTGGACCGTGCGCACCACGAAGGGGATCGAGGTGAAGGCCATCGCCAGCGCGATCCCCCAGATCGTATAGACGACCGGGATTCCCGCCGGATGCAGGACCTGCCCGAACCAGCCATTCGCGGAAAACAGCGCCGTCAGCGACAGCCCCGCCACCGCCGTGGGCAGCGCGAAGGGCACGTCCATCATCGCGTCCAACAGGCGTTTTCCGGGAAAATCATGCCGCACCAGCACCCAGGCCATCAGCAGGCCATAGACCGCGTTGAAGGCGGTGGCGATGGCCGCCGCCGTCAGCGTGATGCGGAACGCCGCCACCGCCCGGTCGCTGCTGACGATGGTCCAGAACCGCGCCGGGCCGATCTCGGCCCCCTTCAGGATCAGCGCGGCGATGGGGATCAGCACGATCAGCACCATGTAGAGCAGCGTCGTCCCCAGGCTGAGCGTAAAGCCCGGCAGGACGCGCTTGGCACGGAACGGGGCGGCGGCAGCGGTCATTGGTTGACGAAGACCTGATCCAGAATCCCGCCTTCGGCCAGATGCTGTTCGCTGACCGCGTCCCAACCCCCGAAGACGTCATCGACGGTCACCAGCTCAACCTCGGCCTGCGCGTCGGCGAATTCGGCGGCGACCGTCTCGTCGGTGACGCGATAGTTGCGTTCGGCCAGCATCCGCTGTGCCTCGGGGGTGTAGAGCCAGTTCAGATAGCTCTCGGCGATTTCGGTCGTACCGTTATCGTCGGCATTCTCGGCCACGACGGCGACCGGGAAGGCCGCGAACAGCGACATCGACGGGGTCACACGCTCGAACCCCTGCGCCTCGTATTCGGCGGCGATCTGGCCGGTCTCGGCCTCAAAGGTCACCAGCACGTCGCCGATGCCGCGTTCCGCGAAGGTCTGGGTCGCGGCGCGCCCGCCCGTGTCAAACACCGGAACGCTGGCAAAGATGCTGCGCACGAAATCCTGCGCGGCGGTCTGGTCGCCGTCATTCTGCGCCAGCGCATAGGCATAGGCCGCCAGATAGGTATAGCGCGCATTGCCGCTGGTCTTGGGGTTCGGAAAGACCGGGGCCACATCCTCACGCGCCAGATCGTCCCAATCCTCGATGCCCTTGGGGTTGCCCTCGCGCACCAGGAAGGCGGGCAGCGAATAGAAGGGCGAGGCGCCGTTCGGGAAGGCGTCGCGCCAGTCCTCGGGCAACAGACCGCCCTGCGCCAGCACGTCGATATCGGTCTCCTGGTTGAAGGTCACCACATCGGCGGGCAGCCCCTCCAGGATCGCGCGCGCCTGGCGCGACGATCCGCCATGCGACATGTCGATGGTCAGCGTGCGCCCGGTATCGGCCTGATATTGCGCGGCAAAGGCGGGGTTCAGCGCCTCGAACAGCTCGCGTGCGATGTCATAGCTGACATTCAGCAGGCGGTCCTGCGCAAGGGCGGGGCCGGTCAGGACAAGGGCCAGCGCGGTGGCCAGAACGGGCAGTTTCATCGGGCGATTTCCTTGTGACGGGGCAGGATTGAGGGGGCTGTGGTGTCGATGCGGGGGCTGGGAAAGATCGCGCCCGCCTCGACGCGCAGGGTGACAGGGGCGCCCTGCGCCAGGGCGGGGGCGTCGCGGCGGGGCATCTGGATCTCGGCCTCGGTGCCGCTGTCGTGGCGGGCGGTCAGGCGCAGATCGGCGCCGGTGCTGACGCGGCTGGTGATGTGCCACGGCCCGCCCGCATCGGGAACGGCGCGCAGATCGGCGGGGCGCACAAAGACCTGCGCCGGGCCGTCAGGCAGCGCGCGGCGCGGCAGGGCGGTCAGGTCCAGCCCCGACCCCTGCGCCCGGCCCGCCGCCAGCGTCACCGGCAATTCGACCGTGGCCCCCATGAAGCGCGCGACAAAGGGCGTGGCCGGGTGGTCGTGGATCTGGTCGGCATCGCCGATCTGCGCGATGCGGCCGTCGCCCATCACCACGACGCGGTCGGCCAGCTCGAACGCCTCCTCCTGGTCGTGGGTGACGAAGATGGTGGTCGACCCGGTCGCCTCGTGCACGCTGCGCAGCCAGCGGCGCAGATCGCGCCGGATGGCCGCGTCCAGCGCGCCGAAGGGCTCGTCCAACAGCAGCACGCGCGGCTGGATCGCCAGCGCCCTGCCCAGGGCCACGCGCTGACGCTGGCCGCCCGACAGCTGCGCGGGATAGCGGTCGGCCAGATGGTCGATCTGCAGGAACGCCATCAGCTCATCCACGGTGGCGGCGATCTGCGCCTTGGCGGGGCGGTCGGCGCGGGGGCGCACGGACAGGCCAAAGGCGATGTTGTCGCGGACCCGCATATGCGGAAACAGGGCATAGTTCTGGAACACGAAGCCGATGCGCCGGTCGCGCGCGGCCAGCTGCAGCCAGTCCTGCCCCTCGACCCGCAGCTGCCCGGCATCGGGCCATTCCAGCCCCGCGATGATCTTGAGCAGCGTCGTCTTGCCCGACCCCGACGGGCCCAGCAGGGCCAGCAATTCGCCCGCCTCGACCGACAGGTCGATGCCCCGCAGAACCTCGGTGCGGTCGAACCGCTTGGTCATCCCGGCAATCGTGATCGACATGATGCGCCCCTTTGCTGTCGCTCAGCTAGGACGGGTCCGCCGTCCTGGCAAGGGACGGCCCCGCGCCCCGGCCCGCAGCCGCGCGGCGGACATTCCGCGCCACCGCGCGCCTGCGAAACCGCGCCCGTGCCCAAGGCGGGCATCGGCAAATATCCTCCCTACGCGCCCGCCCAAAAGCGCCTGATCGTTCTTTTCCACGCGCCCGCGACAGGGCCCGCGTCAATAGTTTACTATTTTAGTTGATGATCGCCCGGCAGAGTGCTAGGCGCCGCCGGGTCACGCTTTTCCACTGGCTTTCATACCGGGCGACCCTCTCATGCATCTGCGTCTCATCATCACCACCCTGGCGGGGCTGGCTGCGGCCGCCCCGGCCCTGGCCGAACCGACCCAATATCCGCTGGTGCTGGAGAATTGCGGCACCACCGTCACCATCGACAGCGCCCCGCAGAACGCCGTGGCCCTGGGCCAGAACAGCGCCGAGATCCTGCTGATGCTGGGCCTGCAGGACCGGATGGCGGCATCGGCCTTCTGGCCCACCAAGGTCCTGCCCGAGCTGGAGGAGGCCAATGCCGGGGTCGAGATCCTGACCGTCGAGCAGCCCACCCTGGAAGGCATCCTGGCGCGAGAGCCCGATTTCGTCGCGGCCCAGCTGCCCCTGCTGCTGGGCGAGGACAGCAAGGTCGCCAAGCGCGCCGATTTCGACGATCTGGACATCCCCAGCTATCTGTCGCCCGGCATCTGCAACACCCGCGACGACGCCGGCGACATCTATGGCAGCCGCGACCAACTGTGGAACATGGACCTGCTGTACCAGGAGATCGACGAGCTGTCGCGCATCTTTGACGTGGCCGATCGCGGCCAGGCGCTGATCGCCGATTTCCGCCAGCGCGAGGCCGATCTGCGCGCCCGGTTCGACGCGGATGACAGCACGTTCCTGTTCTGGTTCTCCAGCCCCTCAGCCTCGGACGACGCCTATCTGGGCGGCAAGAACGGCGCCTCGGGCTTCATCGCGGACCTTTTGGGCGGGCGCAACGCCATCACCACCGATGCCGAATGGCCGACCGTGGGATGGGAGGGGATTATCGCCGCCGATCCGACCTATATCGTCGCCGCCTCGCTGGATCGCGACCGGTGGGACCTGGACCGGGCCGAGAACAAGATCGCCTTCCTGACCGGTGATCCGTCCGTCAGCCAGATGCCCGCGGTACAGGAGGGGCGCATCCTGACCATGAACGGCGCGGCGATGAACCCGACCATCCGCACCCTCTATGGCGCCGAGGAACTGGCCGACCAGCTGGCGGCGATGCGGGCCGAATGACGA
Organism: Paracoccus hibiscisoli; assembly: GCF_005048265.1. Classification (GTDB taxonomy): domain Bacteria; phylum Pseudomonadota; class Alphaproteobacteria; order Rhodobacterales; family Rhodobacteraceae; genus Paracoccus; species Paracoccus hibiscisoli. The sequence goes on along the minus strand of NZ_SUNH01000011.1, from coordinate 34,658 downwards.
CCCGCGCGATGCCCGGCCGCGGGGGCTTTGCCGCCCTGCTGGCGATCTCGGCCATGGCGCTGACCCTGGCCGTGGCGCTGGCCGTCAGCATCGGAGAGATGCGCATCCCCCTGTCCACGGTGGCCCTGTCGATGGGCAACCACCTGGGCTGGACCGAGGCCCCCATCAGCCGCATCCAGGACAGCGTGATCTGGGACCTGCGGCTCAGCCGGGCGCTGGTCGCGGCGCTGTGCGGGGCGGGGCTGGCGATCTGCGGGGCGATCCTGCAATCGCTGCTGCGCAACACCCTGGCCGAGCCCTATGTGCTGGGCGTGTCCGCAGGGGCGTCCACGGGCGCGGTCGCGGTGATCATCCTGGGGGTGGGCGCGGGGGCCGTGTCCCTGTCGGCGGGGGCCTTTGCGGGCGCGCTGGCGGCCTTTGCCTTTGTCGCGCTTTTGTCGGATGGCGGGCGCGGCGGGCCGGACCGGACCATCCTGGCGGGGGTCGCGGCGGCGCAGCTGTTCAACGCGCTGACCGCCTATGTCGTGACCACCTCGGGCAATGCGCAGCAGGCGCGCGACGTGATGTTCTGGCTGCTGGGCAGCTTTGGCGGCGTGCGCTGGCCGGAATTCCAGCTGCTGGCGGTGGTGATCGTGATCGGGCTGGCGGTCTGCATCTGGTATGCGCATGCGCTGGACGCCTTCACCTTTGGCGATGACGCGGCGGCGTCGATGGGCATTCCGGTGGCGCGCGTGCGCATCGTGCTGTTCGTCACGACGGCGCTGATCACCGCGACCATCGTCAGCATGGTGGGCTCGATCGGCTTTGTCGGGCTGGTCGTGCCCCATGCGGTGCGGTTCCTGATCGGGCCGGGGCACATGCGGCTGCTGCCCGCCTGCGCGGTGGTGGGCGCGGTGTTCATGGTCCTGGCCGATATCGTGTCGCGCAGCGTGATGACCCAGCAGACCCTGCCCATCGGCATCGTAACCGCTCTGGTGGGCGTGCCGTGCTTTTCGCTGATCCTCTATCGCGCCCGGAGACCCGCATGAGCATCGCCGCCACCAATCTGGGCTGGAGCGTCAGGCGCCGCACGATCCTGGACGACGTGTCGGTGACGGTGGCCCCCGGCACCATCCTGGGCCTTCTGGGTCCGAACGGGTCGGGCAAGTCGTCCTTGCTGCGCCTGCTGGCGGGGCTGCGGCGTCCCGACCGGGGCCGGGTGACGCTGGACGGGCAGGACATCGCGGGCATGCGGCGGCGCGATCTAGCCCGCCGCGTGGCGCTGGTCCAGCAGCATGCCGCGACCGAAATGAACGTCACCGTGCAGGATGTCGTGATGCTGGGCCGCACGCCCCATCGCGCGCCGCTGTCGGGCTGTTCGGCGGCGGATCTGGCGGCGGTGGACACGGCCCTGGCCCAGACCGGCATGACCGACCGGCGCGATCAGGGCTGGCAGAGCCTGTCGGGCGGCGAACGCCAGCGCGTCCAGATTGCCCGCGCCCTGGCCCAGAACCCCAGGGAACTGTTCCTGGACGAACCCACCAACCACCTGGACATTCAGCACCAGTTGGAGCTGCTGCGCCTGATCGCCCGGCTTGGGCTGACCAGCATCGTGGCGCTGCACAACCTGAACCACGCGGCGATGTTCTGCGACCGGCTGCTGGTGCTGGAGGGCGGGCGCGTCGTCGCCGAGGGCACCCCGGATCAGGTCCTGACCGCCGACCTGCTGGCCGATGTGTTCCGCGTGCGCTGCGATTTCCACCGGACCAGCGACGGGCGCCGCCACATCCTGTTCCGCTAGGCCGCGCCCCGCAGATCTGGCCGATCGCGTCCCGCATAGCGCGCCGGCACGGCGACAACTCCGCCGCCAAGATGTCGTGGCCGACGCGCTCCGGCCCGGTGCGGTGCCGCCCCGGCGCGATAGCTGACGGCGGGAACCACCGCGCGGCCCGCCAGCCCCGCCACCCGCGCCGCGGGATTGAGGGCCTTCGCGCCCCGCGTCGGGCCCCAGCAGTGGCTCGGCAGGCCGGTCAGCGGGACCTCACGCATCTGCTCGCCCTTGGGCGCGCGGACGGGGCCATGTCGGACGGCGCTTCGACGAAGCAAGCCAGTGGCTGCGCGATCAGCGCGGGTAGGCGCGCAATCAGGTTCGGGACACCCTGGCACCCGATTTGAACGTCGCGGGGCTGGGCCACACGCTCTGGCAGCGCCCCTCGGGCGTGGGAATGCGGTGCAGCGTGACGCCGAGGCGGTCCAGATGTGCACAGATCGCATCAGTGACGGCTGCATTCGGTGTACCGGGCAACGATGGCCCACCACGATCGGTCAGGCTGTCGGGCAGCGTCATGGTGCGGCTCCTCGTTGCGGCCATTCTGCGTGGGGCGGGGCGCAGATGCTGCCGAAAGCCGGGGGGCGGAACGGGACAATCCGCCGTCGCCGCGGGCAAAGCGGGCGAAAACTGCCGACCCGCCGCGGCTAGTCTGACCGGGCAACAAGCCGGATGCCCGCCATGACCCTGTCCTTCGATCCCGACTGCATTGCCCTGCCCCTGGGCCATGTCATCGACGGCCAGCTGATCGCGGCGGAGGGCGTTCTGCCGATACGGCGTCCGTCGGATGCGGCAGATTATGCCGCCTGCCCGCAGGCCGATGCCGCGATGGTGGACCGCGCCGTTCAATCGGCGCGCCGCGCGCAGGCGGCGGGCTGGGGGGCGGCCATGCCGCGCGAGCGGACCCGCGCGCTTTGTGCCTGGGCCGACCTGATCGAGGCCAAGGCCCCGACTCTGGCGCGGCTTGAGGCGCTGTCCTCGACCCGCCCGGTCGGGCAGCTGGTCGCGGGCGACATCGCGGTGACCGCCGAACAGATCCGCTTTTTCGCCGAGATGGCCGACAAGGAGGGCGGCGATCTGGGCCCCACCCGTGACGCGGCGCTTGGCATGACGGTGACCGAGCCCTGGGGCGTCGTGGGCGCGATCACGCCGTGGAATTTCCCGATCTCGATGGCGGGGTGGAAGCTGGGGCCGGCCTTGGCGGCAGGAAATGCCGTGGTGCTGAAACCGTCCGAGATGACACCCTTTTCCACGATCATACTGGCGCAGCTGGCGGTGCGGGCGGGCATTCCGGCGGGGCTGGTCAATGTGGTGCTGGGCTGCGGCCCGGTCACCGGCGGCGCAATCACCGGCCATCCTGACGTGGCCAAGGTCAGCTTTACCGGATCGACCGGTGCCGGTCAGGCGATCATGGCCAATATCGCCCGCACGGGGATCAAGCCGATGACGCTGGAGCTGGGCGGCAAATCCCCCCAGATCGTCTTTGCCGATGCCGATCTGGACCTGGCGGCGGATGCGATCGCGCGCTCGATCATGGCCAATGCGGGGCAGGCCTACGTGGCGGGCAGCCGGGTCATCGCGCACCGCACCATCGCCGACGATCTGGCGCAGCGGCTGGTCGCCCGGATGGTGCCGGACCGCCCCGGCCCCACCTGGGACGCGGCCACGGTCTATGGCCCGATCATCTCGGACCGGCAGCTGGGGCGCATCGACGCCATCGTGGCCCAGGCCCGCGCCCAGGGCGCGACCACGCTGACCGGGGGCGCGCGGATGGACCGCCCGGGCTATTTCTATGCGCCGACGCTGCTGGCCGGTCTGGCCCCCGACAGCCCGGCGATCCTGCAGGAGATATTCGGCCCGGTCCTGACCCTGCAGACCTTCGATGACGACGATCAGGCGATGGCCCTGTCGGACCACCCGACCTATGGGTTGTGCGCGGGCATCTTTACACGGGACCTGTCGCGGGCCATGCGGGCGATGCGGCGGGTTCAGGCAGGCACGGTCTGGATCAACCGCTATGGCCGCTCGCGCGATCACATCCTGCCGACCGGGGGCTATCGCCAGTCGGGTCTGGGCAAGGATCTGGGCCGCGAGGCCTACCGCGCCAACCGCCAGTCCAAGACCGTGCTGATCGACATCTGAGGAGACCACCATGACCCACCGCATCGCCCTGATCCCCGGAGACGGCATCGGCATTCCCGTCACCCAAGCTGCCATGCGGGTCGTCACCGCCAGCGGCGCCGATGTCCAGACGGTCACCTTTCCCTGGTCCTGCGACCACTACCTGCAGCATGGCGTGATGATGCCCGATGACGGGATCGAGACCCTGCGCGGCTTTGACGCGATCTTTCTGGGCGCGGTCGGCTGGCCCGCCCGCGTGCCCGACAGCGTGTCGCTGCACGGGCTGCTGCTGCCGATCCGCAAAGCCTTTGTCCAATACGCCAACATCCGCCCGCACCGCCTGCTGGAGGGTGTCGAGGGCCCGCTGAAGACCCGCGATTTCGACATCCTGTGCATCCGCGAGAATACCGAGGGCGAATATTCCGGCGCCGGTGGCCGCGTCCATGTCGGCACCCCCGACGAGGTGGCGGTGGAAACCGCGATCTTCACCCGCGCGGGGGTCGAGCGCATCCTGCGTTTCGGGTTCGAACAGGCGCGGGCGCGGCGGGGCCAGCTGGCTTCGGTCACCAAATCCAACGCGCAGCGGCACACGATGGTCTTCTGGGACCAGGTCACGGACGAACTGGCCGCCGAATACCCCGATGTCCAGGTCACCCGCTATCACATCGACGCCATGTGCGCGCGCATGGTCATGGCGCCCGAAAGCCTGGATGTGGTGGTGGCCTCGAACCTCTTCGGCGACATCCTGACGGATCTGGGCGCGGCCATTCAGGGGGGCCTGGGCTTTGCGGCCTCGGCTAATATCGACCCGACGCGGTCCGGCCCGTCGATGTTCGAACCGGTCCACGGCTCGGCCCCCGACATCGCGGACAAGGGCATCGCCAACCCGATGGCCGCCTTCTGGTCGGCCGCGATGATGCTGGAGCATCTGGGCCAGACCGCCCCTGCCGCCCGCATCATGGTCGCGATGGAGGCCGCCACCGCCCGCGGCATCGGCACCCAACCGGGCCGCGACACGACCGATGCGATCACCGCCGCCGTTTTGGCGCAACTGAAGGACTGAGACCATGACGATCCACGCCCCCTTTCCCCGGCTTGCCGACCCGGACCTGCTGCGCCAGCAGGCGCTGATCGGGGGGGCGTGGGTCGATGCCGATGGCGGCGCCACGCTGGCCGTCACCGACCCCGCGACCGGCGCGACCCTGGGGTCCGTGCCCGACATCACCGCCGACCAGACCCGCGCCGCGATCAGCGCCGCCGACGCGGCGCTGGCCCTGTGGCGCAGGCGTCCGTCGGCCGAGCGCGCCGATCTGCTGATGGCCTGGCACGACCTGATGGTCACAGCGACCGAGGATCTGGCCCTGATCCTGACGCTGAAACAGGGCAAGCCCCTGGCCGAAGCCCGCGCCGAGATCGCTTATGGCGCCAGCTTCGTGCGCTGGTTCGCCGAAGAGGCCCGCCGGATCGAGGGTCAGATCATCCCCGCCCCCACTGCCGACCGCCGCATCCTGGCCAGCCGCGAACCCGTGGGCGTGTCGGCCATCATCACGCCCTGGAATTTCCCCAACGCGATGATCACCCGCAAGGTCGCACCAGCGCTGGCCGCAGGCTGCACCGTGGTGATCAAGCCGTCGGAATTCACGCCGTTCTCGGCGCTTGCGCTTGGGGTGCTGGCCTTGCGCGCGGGCATCCCCGCGGGCGTCATCAACATCGTCACCGGCCTGCCCACCGCCATCGGCGACGAGCTGACCGCCAGCGCCACCGTGCGCAAGCTGTCCTTTACCGGCTCGACCCGCGTGGGGGCGATGCTGATGGGCCAATGCGCGCCCACCGTGAAACGCCTGTCACTGGAGCTGGGCGGCAACGCGCCCTTCATCGTCTTCGACGACGCCGATCTGGATGCCGCCATCGACGGCCTGATCGCCGCCAAGTTCCGCAATGGCGGGCAGACCTGCGTCTGCGCGAACCGCATCTTTGTGCAGGACGGCGTCCATGACGCCTTCGTCGACCGCCTGTCGGCCCGATGATCAACCCGCCGCCCTGGACAAGATCAAGGCGCATGTCGCCGACGCCCTTGCCCAGTGGGCTACCATCGCGGCCCAGGCCACGGTACCCGCAGGCCGATACGCCTGCCCCACAGCGCTGACCGGCGCCACCACCGCGATGATGCTGGCGTCCGAGGAAACCTTCGGACCCATTTTCCGCCTGATGCCGATGGATCAGGCCCGCGCCAAGGCGGTGCAGGTGTTCCGCGCGCTAGTTCTGCCCGAGACCCGGACCATATCGGCGACCGCTATCCGCATCAGGTCTCGGGCGGACAGTTGAAGCGGCTGGCGGCGGCAATGACCCTGATCGGCGACCGCATCATCGTGCTGAAAGGCGGCGAGGTGCAGAAGGAAGGCACCGCCGCCCAGATCCTGACCCGCGCGGCCCATCCCTATACGCAATCGCTGCTGGCAGCCTTCCACCCCGCGCCGCGCGGCGCCGATGCCGCGCCCCCCACCCGCGTTCCCGCGCTGGAGGTCGACGGCGTCACCGCTGGCTACGGTCCCCCGGCCGCGCGATGAAGATCGCCTTGCACGATGTCAGCTGCCGTCTGGAAAAGGGCCAGAACCTGGGCGTGATTGGTGAATCGGGCAGCGGCAAATCGACCCTGGCCCGCGCCATCGCAGGCCTGCTGCCGCCCGCGCAGGGGCGCATCCTGCTGGACGGGCACCGGCTGGACCCCTCGGCCCGGACCCGCAGCAAGGAGGATCTGCGACGGTTGCAGATCGTGTTCCAGCTGGCCGACACGGCGCTGAACCCGGCGCAACCCGTGGGCGACATCATCGGGCGGCCCCTGACCTTCTATCACGGCACCAAAGGTGCCGCGCGCGAGGCCCGCGTGGCCGCCCTGCTGGACATGGTGCGCCTGCCCCGCGCCATGCGCCACCGCCTGCCGGGCGAATTGTCGGGCGGCCAGAAACAGCGCGTGAACCTGGCCCGCGCGCTGGCCGCCGACCCCGAAGTGATCCTGTGCGACGAGATCACCTCGGCACTGGACACGGTCGTGGGCGCGGCGGTGATCGACCTGCTCAAGGAGCTGCAGCGCGAACTGGACCTGTCCTATGTCTTCATCAGCCACGACCTGTCCACGGTTCAGGCGATCTGCGATCAGGTGATGGTCATGCATCACGGCCGCGTGGTGGAAACCCTGCCCGCCCGAGATCAGGTGGCATTCCACCGCCTCGTCGATCTTTTCCAGCGCCTGCTGGAACCGGGCAAAGTCGATCTGGCGGTGGTTCTTCAGCGTGACCTCGGTAAAGACGGTCAGGGTCGGACCCAACTTGGCGATGTCGATCAGCGCCGAATAGCCGGTGATATAGCCCGCCTGCTGCAGCTTCTTCACCCGCATCAGGCAGGGGCTGGGCGACAGATGCACCAGATCCGCCAGCTCGACATTGGTGATGCGGCCGTTCTTCTGCAGCTCGTGCAGGATGCGGATGTCGATGCGGTCCAGCTTCATGGCGGCTCTCCCTTGGGCGGGTCCAGTCCTAGCAGGATCTGCGGCGATCTCAATCGGCGGGGGCGCGGGCGGCCGCGATCTGGCGGGGTTTTTCCTGTCTGCCCAATGCTGCCGCAGGGCTGCCACAGGACGGCACGACATGCTGCGCCCCGCCCGAAAGCGGCACATCCCGCGGGGATTGTCCGCCAGAATGGACCCCGATAGGAGAGACCGATGCCCGCGCCCCTGATGACCGTCCAGACCACCCCCGACCTGCCCGCGACCGCCGATGTGGTGGTGATCGGGGGCGGCATCGTCGGCTGTTCCACCGCCTATTACCTGGCCCGAAAGGGCGTGCGCGTCGCGCTGGTCGAAAAGGGCCGCGTCGGCGCGGAGCAATCCAGCCGCAACTGGGGCTGGTGCCGCCAGCAGAACCGCGATGCGCGCGAGCTGCCCATGGCCACGCGCAGCCTGGACCTGTGGCAGGCGATGGCCGCTGACATCGGCGAGGACCCCGGCTTTCGCCGCTGCGGGTTGCTGTATCTGTCCGACAGCGAGGCCGAAATCGCGGGCTGGTCCCGCTGGCGCGACATGGCGCGCGGCATGGGCGTCACCACACATATGCTGGACAGCGCCCAGGCCACCGAACGCGGGCTGGCCACCGGCCGCGCGTGGCGGGGGGGCGTCTTTTCGCCCGATGACGGGGTGGCGGACCCCGCGCGCGCCTGTCCGGTCATCGCGCGCGGCATCATGGCGGCGGGCGGCACCGTGCATCAGATGTGCGCCGCCCGCGGGCTGGAGCTGTCGGGCGGGCGCGTGTCGGGCGTGGTCACCGAACATGGCACCATCGCCACGACCACCGTGGTCATGGCGGGCGGGGCCTGGGCCTCGTCCTTCTGTCATCAGCTGGGGGTGGCGTTTCCGCAGGCCTCGGTCCGGTCGTCGATCCTGTCGGTCGCGCCCGGCATCGCGGGGCCGGATGCGCTGCACACGGGGCGCGTGTCGGTCACGCGGCGCGGCGACGGGGGCTATGCGCTGGCCATATCGGGGGCGGCGCGGGTCGATCCGACGCCCCAGCAGATCGCCCATGCGCGCCATTTCCTGCCGATGTTCGTCAAACGCTGGCGCATCCTGCGGCCCGGGGGCGCACAGGGATGGCGCGCGGGCCACGAGACGCGGCGCCGTTGGCGCCTGGACGCCCCCACCCCGATGGAGCGGATGCGCATCCTGGACCCCGCCCCCGACCCGCGCGCCCTGCGCCGCATCCGCGCCCGCGCCGAAGAGCTGATCCCCGCCATGGCGGGCGCGCGCGTGCAGGCGACCTGGGCGGGCTATATCGACAGCACGCCCGACGGCGTCCCCGCCATCGGAGAGACGCGCGTGCCGGGGATGGTGCTGGCCGCGGGGTTCAGCGGCCACGGCTTCGGCATCGGTCCCGGCGCCGGAGAGATGATCGCCGACATGGTCACCGGCACGCGGCCCGTGCTGGACCCCACGGAATACCACCCCGACCGCTTTGCGCGCGGCAGCTGGGGCAAGGTCTCGGAGTTCTAGCCGATCGCCTGGATCGCCAGCGCAAAGACATGCGCCTGCGGATCGACCGGGCGCGGGCGGCCAAGCGTCATCGTGGTCACCGTGTCGCGCGCGGTCAGCCCGCTGGCGTTCAGCAGATCGACGAAGGGTCCCTGCGTCTCGCGCGTGTCGATGCGCAGATAGCGGCCCTGATGGGCGGCCAGATGCGGCACGGTCAGGGCGGCGGCATCGCGTGGGGTCGCGGCCACGATCGGCCCCACCACATGGCCGCGCCCGAACCGGCGGCACAGGGCATAGCCGGTGATCTGGCCGCCCTCCTCGATCACGCTGCCCTCCGATTGCTCCAGGAACAGGTCCAGCGCAGCGCGGCGGTGGGTCGTATAGGCGCGCGTGTCCAGCGCGTGGATCGCGTCGCGGTCATCCGGGCGCATGGCGCGCACGCGCGGCGCGGCGCCCGGCACGGCGGTCACGATCCCCTGATGCTGCCAGACGGTCAGCCCCGGCTGAAACCCAAGCGCCAGATACAGCCGGAACGCCGCCCGCGTCGCGTTCAGCGCCAGATCGCGCCCGCCGGTGCGCGCCATGATCTGTTCCATCATCCACCGCCCCGCGCCCCGTTCCTGCAGGCGCGGCGTGGTGATGACCATGCCCAGCATCGCCAGGTCGTCCGACACCGGGAACCACATGGCCGACCCGAAGGGACGCCCGATCTCATCGGCCAGAAAGATCCCCTCGCCCAAGCGCAGGGCCACGGCCCAATCCTCGGCCCGGTGCATCCAGCCGACGGCGACCGACAGCTCGTGCAGCTGGGGGATGTCGTCGGGGGTGATCGGACGCGGCGCGAGGGAAAAGCTGTCCAGAAGGCGGCTGCCGGGGTCTGTCATCGAATATGCCTCATCGTTCAGGACCGACTGTGCCCGGGTTCGCGCAGCATTTTCCACCGCTTTGCCACGCCAGACGGCAGAACCCCCGGCGGCGCTAGGCGATCAGCACGGCGCGGAAATCGTTGACATTCGTCAGCGTCGGCCCGGTGCGGATCAGCGTGTCCGTGGCCTCGAACAGCGCATAGCTGTCGTGACCGTCCAGCACGGCGCGCGGGTCCAGCCCGGCCTCGCGCGCGCGCGCCAGCGTGTCGGGGGCGATCAGGGCGCCTGCGGCATCCTCGGTCCCGTCGATGCCGTCGGTGTCGCCCGCCAGCCCGTGGATGCCGGGATGGCCGCGCAGCCCCAGGGCCAGCGACAGCAGAAAGGCGGTGTTGCGCCCGCCCCGGCCCGGCGTGGCGGTGCCGATGGTCACGGTCGTCTCTCCGCCCGACAGCAGCACGGCGGGGGCCGGCGCGGGGGTGCCGTGGGCCGCGACCGCGCGGGCGATGCCCGCCATGACGGTGCCCAGCTCGCGCGCCTCACCCTCCAGCGCGTCGCCCAGCAGCACGGGGGTCACGCCCGCGTCGCGGGCCACGCGGGCGGCGGCCTCCAGCGACATCTGCGGCGTGGCGATCAGGCGGTAATCGGTGTCGAACCCGTCGGCGGGCACGGGCGGCGCGGTCAGCAGATCGCGCGCCGCCTGCGGCAGGTCCGGCCCAAGTCGCGAGGCCAGCGCCGACAGATCGTCCCCCGCCGAGGGGTCGGGCACCGTCGGCCCCGAGGCGATCGCCCCCGGATCGTCGCCCGGCACGTCCGAGATGGCCAGCGTCACCAGACGCGCCGGATGCGCCGCGCGCGCCAGACCGCCGCCCTTGATGTCGGACAGGCGGCGGCGGATGCGGTTCATGTCCTCGATGGTCAGACCCGACCGCAGCAACAGCCGGTTGACCGCGATCTTGTCGGCCAGGGTCAGCGGCGCACGGGGCGCAACCATCAGCGCCGACCCCCCGCCCGAGATCAGCGCCAGCACAAGGTCGTCCGGCCCCGCCCCGCGCGCGACCCCCAGGATCTCGCGGGCGGCGGCCTCGGATGCGGCGTCGGGGGTGGGGTGGGACGCCTCGCGGACGGTGATGCGTTGCGTGGGAACGCTGTGGCCGTGCCGCGTGACGACGACGCCCGACAGGTCGACATCGGGCCAGGCGGCCTCCAGCGCGGCGGCCATGGCGGCGGCGGATTTGCCCGCGCCCACCACGATGCAGCGCCCCTTGGGCCGGGGCGGCAGATGGTCGGCCAGCACCCGGGCCGGGTCCGCGGCCGCAACCGCCGCGTCGAACATCGCGCGCAGAAGCGCCTGTGCCTCATCGGTCGTCATCTCATGTCTCTCTGTCCACCGGGCCCCCGTGACGGTCCGGACGGGTGGGGCATCCGGGGTGTCCCGGATGCCCCGTCAGATCACTCGGCGCAAGCCTGGATGGCGGCCAGGTCGGGACCGTTCGGCGTGCGGCCCAGGTTGAACGGCGCCGAGGCGTCGCGCCAGGTCGAGTATTCCTGCAGATAGGTCAGCTGGCTGGCATAGACCTTGGCCGACATCGGGTTCTCGCAGGCGACCTCGGTGATGGTCTCGTTGGCCAGCTGCTGCACACGCTCCAGCGCCTCGTCATCCAGGCGGGTGATCTCGGTCCCGGCCTCCTGGAACTGGGCATAGGCCTCGGTCGCGCGGCGTTCGGTGAAGGACAGCGACCACAGCATGGTGGCGTCGGCGGCGATCTTCAGCCGCTCCTGGGTTTCCTCGTCCAGCGCGTCCCAGGACCCCTTGTTGATCATCACGCCAAAGACCGACGACGACTGGTGCCAGCCCGGCGTGGACCAGTATTGCGTCACCTGCTGGAAGCCGCCCGAGAAATCGACGTTGGGGGTCGAGAATTCGGCCCCGTCGATCACGCCGCGTTCCAGCGACTGATAGATCTCTCCGCCGGCCATGCTGACCTGGTTGCCGCCCAGCTTCTCCAGCAGCTTGCCCTGCTCAAGGCCGGACAGGCGCAGGCGCAGGCCCTGCAGGTCGTCCAGCGTGCGGATCGGCTGGCTGACGGTGCGGAAACCCGATTCGTTGTTGGTCACGCCGTAAGGCAGATAGACCATGCCGAACTGGCCATAGACCTCGTTATACAGGTCCGCCCCACCCCATTCCTGGATCCAGTTGACGTAATCGACCGCGTTGAACAGGCTGGCCGTGGTCGACAGCGGCGAGAAGGCGCTGTTGCGGCCCGCCCAATATCCCGGCCAGTCGGCGCCCGCCTGGATGGTGCCCGATTCGACCGCGCCGAACACCTCTCCGGCGGGGACCAGGCTGCCGCCGTCATAGAATTCGATGGTCAGCTTGTCGTCATCGACCAGCTTGTTGGCCAGGTCGACCCAATGCTTGTCGATCTCGATCAGCTCGAGGCTGGAGGGCCAGGTCGAGGTCATGGTCCAGGTCTCGGACAGGGCGGGGGTGGCTGCGGCCATCGCCAGGGCGGCCGTGGTGATCAGATGCTTCATGGGGTCTCCTCCTCGTGAAAAAAAGCGGTCGGGTCAGCCATAGAGTGCCAGAGGCAGCCAGGTGACCAGGGCAGGGAACAGGATCATCGCGGCGCACATCATCAGGATCATGACAATGAAGGGCAGCACGCCCACGATGATGTCGGAAATGGACACATCCGGCGGGGCGATGGCGCGCATGTAGAACAGCGCATAGCCGAAGGGTGGCGACAGAAAGCTGGTCTGCAGCACGACGGCCATCAGGATCACGAACCACAGCGGATCGACGCCCATCTCCGCGACCAGCGGCAGGAAGATCGGGAATGACAGCAGCACGATGCCGGTCCAATCCAGGAACATCCCCAGGATGAACACCACCAGCAGCATCACCGCGATCAGGGTATAGGGATCGTCGGCCAGACCGCGGATCAGGTCCTGGCTGGCGCGCAGGCCCCCGGTGATGTTGAACACGCCGGTAAAGGCCGTGGCGCCGACCACGATGAACAGGATCATCGCGCTGGTGCGGCCCGTCTCCAGCAGCGCGGAATAGAAGGTCCGCCACTGGAACCGCCCGCGCATGATGACGATCAGCAGGGCCAGGACCGCGCCGATGGCGCTGGCCTCGGTCGCGGTGGCGATGCCCGCCAGCAGCGAGCCCAGAATGCCCAGGATCAGGATCAGCGGCGGCACGGCCTCGATGATCAGCATCTTCCACATGGCGCCGCGGCTGATCTGGTCGGCCTCGGCGATCTTGGGCGCCCAATCGGGCTTCAGCCAGGCGATGAACACGACATACAGCGCATACATCACCCCCAGCAGCAGCCCCGGCACCATCGCCCCCGCGAACAGCTGTCCCACCGACAGGCCCGGTGCATAGGACGCCATCAGGATCAGCATGATCGACGGCGGGATCAGGATGCCCAGACAGCCCGACGCCCCGATCAACCCGGTGGCCAGCCGCTTGTCGTATCCGTATTGCAGCATCGGGCGCAGGGCCATCATGCCCATCACCGTGATCGACGCGCCGATGATCCCCGTCGTCGCCGCCAAGAGGATCGAGATGAACACCACCGCCAGGCCCAGCCCGCCGGTCACGCGGCTCATCAGGTGGCGCAGCGCCTCGAACATGCGGTCTGTGACGCCGCTGTCGGACAGAAACCGCGCCATCAGCACGAACAGCGGGATGGCGATCAGGACATAGTTGTCCAGCACATCGCCAAAGATGCGGTTGATGACGATGCCCAGCACCATCGGCTTGCCCGCGATCAGCGCGCCTAGAACGGCGGTGCCGCCCAGCACGAAGGCCAGCGGATGCCCCATGAACAGGCCCAACAGCAGCAGGCCCGACATGATCAGTGCGATCGTTTCACCCGACATCGTGGCGCTCCGGCTGGTTGGGGCGGTCAAGGACCAGTTTCAGCGCCTCGGAGACGCCCTGGATCAGCAGCAGGCAGGCGGCCACGAACATCGCCATCTTCAGCGGATAGACCGGCAGCTGCACCGCGCCATAGGTCAGCTCTCCCTGCCGCCAGGAGGTCATCGCGAAATCCCAGCTGCGGCGCGCGAAGACCCAGGCAAAGGGAAAGAAGAAGATGGCATAGCCCGCCAGCTCGACCCACCGCCGCAGCGCGGGGCGCATGCGCGCGGTCACCAGGTCGACCCGCACATGCGCCTGATGGCGCAGCGCATAGCCGCCCAGCATCACGAAATAGAACCCGTAAAGCTGCTTGGTGACGTCAAAGGCCCATCGGGTCGGCTGACCCAGGGCATAACGCATGAAGACATCATAGATGATGATGCCCGCAAACAGCAGGGCCACGACCGACAGGATGCGGCCCACGATCTCGTTCAGGCCATCGATCACGCGTATCAGCGGCACTTGGGTCTCCCTCCTCTCAGGGCGCAGGATGGGGGGCATCCTGCCAGATGTCGTTGGGGCTGGCCGCCCTGCCCGGCGCATGCGCGGTCAGGCATGGGCATGCGCCCGGGCGGCGATGTCGGATGCCATCCGGCGCAGCTCGGCGCGGATGATCTTGCCGGTGGTGGTCATCGGCATGGCGTCGATGAAATGCACCGCGCGCGGATATTCATAGGCCGCCAGCCGGTCGCGGACATGGGCGGCGATATCCTCGGCCAGGGCCGGGCCGGGGGCATGCCCCTGGGCCAGGGTCACGAAGGCCGCGACGACATGGCCGCGCAGCGGATCGGGCTGGCCCACCACGCCCGCCAGATGGACGGCGGGATGCTGCAGCAGGCAATCCTCGATCTCGGCCGGACCGATGCGATAGCCGGCGGACGAGATCACGTCATCGTCGCGCCCCACAAAGGACAGCCGCCCATCCGCATGGGCCATCCCCCGGTCGCCGGTCAGCAGCCAGCGGCCATCAGGGCCGTCCACGAATTTCGCCGCCGTGGCCGCGGGGTTGTTCCAGTATTCAAGGAACATCACCGGGTCGGGGGACAGCACGGCGATCTCTCCCTCGGTCAGGGGTGGCAGGGCCGCGCCCGTGTCGCGGTCGATGACCGCGACATGATGGCCCGGCGCCGCCCGCCCCATCGCGCCGGGCGCAGGCTCCTCCAGCGCGCAGCAGGCCGAGACGGTCATGTTGCATTCGGTCTGGCCGTAGAATTCATTGATGGTGGTGCCGAAGACCCGTCGCCCCCAGGACAGCAGCTCCGCGCCCAAAGGCTCTCCTCCGCTGGCGACCGAGCGCATCTGCAGGCCCCACCGCTCCGCGTCGGGTTCCAGCCGCATCAGCTTCAGCGCGGTGGGCGGCAGGAAGGCGTTGCGGACGTTGTGGTCGCGCATCAGGTCCAGGGCTGCGCGGGCGGTGAACTTGCGGAACCGGCAGGCGACGACCGTGACGCCGTGGAACAGCCCCGGCATCAGCACGTCCAGCAACCCGCCGATCCAGGCCCAATCGGCAGGGGTCCACAGTCGGTCGCCGGGCTGCGGCAGCAGGTTGTGGCTGACCTCGACCCCCGGCAGATGGCCCAGCAGCACCCGGTGACCGTGCAGCGCGCCTTTGGGGTTGCCGGTGGTCCCCGATGTATAGATCAGCACCGCGGGATCGTCCGGCCCCGTATCGGCGGGGTCGAACCGGACGGGCCGCCCGTCCAGCGCGCGGTCGTAATCCTCCAGCACCAGCCCCGGAAACCGCGCCCCGGCCCCGTCCGGCAGATCCTTGCACAGCACCAGCCGCAGATCCGGCAGATCACCCGCGATCTGCGCCAGCACGTCCAGGCTGGGCGCATCGGTGATCAGCGCCGCCGCGCCGGAATCGCGCAGGCGGTGGCGCAGCGCCTCGGGGCCGAACAGCGTGGACAGGGGCAGCGACACACAGCCCATGCGCCAGGCGGCGATATGGGCGGTTGCGGCCTCGACCGATTGCTTCAGCATGACGCCAATGCGGGGGCCGGGTGCACCCGGGCGCATCTCCAGCCCGCCCAGGGCCTTCAGCGCATGCGACAGCCGCGCCGCCTGGCGGCCCAGATCGCGATAGCTGTGCTCAACCGCGCGCCCGTCCTCGTCGATCTCCAGGATGGCGATGCGCGCGGGGTCGCGGTCGCACCAGTGGTCGCAGACCGAGACGCCCATGTTCAGCCGCGCGGGCACCTGCCAGCGAAATGCCGACAGACCCTCCGGCGTCATCGCACGCCCCTGCAAGGCAGGTTCACTCCCCAAAACCCATGCCTCCCCTGACCGTCGGCGCCTCCTCGCGCCGATCACTCGTTCGTCGGATGCTAGACAGCACGCCCGATCCTGTCAATAATGGCCATGATTTGAGGGAGAGGCGGTCGTTTTGCGAACGATTGATCGGAAAACAGGCAGCCGGGCCGAGGAGGGCCGCAGCCGCCAGGACACCTTGTCGCAGATCCGCGCGGCCGGGCTGCAGCTGATCTATCAGCGCGGCTATGAAGGAATGGGCCTGCGCCTGCTGGCGGCCGAGGCCGGCATCGGGCAAAGCACCCTCTATGGCCATTACGCCAACAAGCAGGAGGTGCTGGTCGACCTGATCTGCCGCCACATGGAGGAGCTGCTGTCCTGCCTGCACCGCGCCGTGCCCGCCGATGCGCCGCCATTCGCGCGCTTCCTGACCTTTCTGCGGTTCCACCTGACCTATCACATGCGCCGCCCGCGCGAGGTCTTCATCTGCTATTCCGAACTGCGCAGCCTTGAGCCCGCGAACCTGGCGCGCGTCACCGACCTGCGCCGCCGCTATGAACATGCGCTGATCGCCATCATCCGCGACGGCATGGCGGCAGGGGTGATGCGCCGCGCCGATCCGCGCGTGGCGGCTTACGGCCTGCTGGCGATGCTGTCGGGCGTGCCGGTCTGGTTCGACCCCCAGGGCCCCCTGTCGGAGGAGGAGGTCTGCGCCGAATACATCCGCCTGGCCGTCGCCGCCGTCGCCGACCCGCTGGAGGCCGCGCTGAGCGACCGCACCATCGCCACCCCCCTGCCCGACAGCCCTGCCCGCAAGGCTTAAGGCCCTCTTTACTGCACCTTTGGGTGGAACGATCCGCGTCCCTGATGTCTTTGCCCCGGAACAGTGCACGAAACGGGGACAGGGCATGGACAATCTGGCGCGGCGGTTGGGGCTGAGGGTCGATCCGACGATCTTCTTCATATCGGCGGGGCTCAGCCTGGTCTTTGTGGTTTTGCTGGTGGCGATGCCGGAAACCATCGGGGGGGCGTTTTCCGCAGGGCGGGCCTGGATCGTGACCAATCTGGGCTGGTTCTTCATCCTGGCGGTGAATGTCTGGCTGGGCTTTCTGATCTATGCCGCCATGTCGCGCCACGGCCATATCCGCCTTGGGCCGCGCAACTCCCGGCCCGAATACACCAACCTGTCCTGGTTCACGATGCTGTTCGCGGGCGGCATCGGGACGGTGCTGATGTTCTGGGGCGTGGCGGAACCCATCAGCCATTACCAGTCGCCGCCTTTGCCGGGGGTCGAGCCCTTTACCCTGCAGGCGGCGCAGGACGCGATCTCGATCTCGCTCTATCATCTGGCGCTGCACACCTGGACCATCTTTGCGCTGCCGGGTCTGGCCTTCGCCTATTTCATCAACCGCTATGACCTGCCGGTGCGGGTCAGCTCGGTCTTCTACCCGCTGCTGCGCGAGGGCATCCACGGCCCCATCGGCAAGACCATCGACATCGTGTCCATCCTGGGGACGTTGTTCGGGGTGGCGGTGTCGCTTGGGCTGGGGTCGTCGCAGGTGGCGGCGGGCCTGTCGGCGCTGTTCGGCTGGACCGACGACACCGCGCTGCGCCTGGCCATCTTGGGCAGCCTGACCATCGTCGCGACCATCTCGATCGTGGCGGGGCTGGACCGGGGGGTGAAGCTGCTGTCGAACATCAATATCGGCATGGCGGTCGGGCTGATGGTCTTTGTGCTGGTGACCGGATCGACGCTGTTCCTGCTGCGCGGCATGGTCGAGACGGTGGGCCTCTATCTGTCCAACCTGCCGCGCCTGGCGTTCTGGAACGACATGCTGCATGGCGAGGGGATGAATACCGGCGATTGGGGCTGGCAGGGCGACTGGACGGTGTTCTACTGGGCCTGGACGGTGACCTGGTCGCCCTTCATCGGGCTGTTCGTGGCCCGCATCTCGCGCGGGCGGACGGTGCGGGAATTCGTGTTCGGCGTGCTGCTGGCGCCGTCGCTGTTCACGGTGATCTGGTTCGCGATCTTTGGCTGGCAGGCGATGCAGATGGACGGGCTGGGCCTGGCCGCCCGCGCCGCCCTGGGGGACGGGGCGGGCAATATCAGCGCGGCGGTGTCCGAATCCGTGCCGCTGGCGATGTTCGCGTTCTTTGCCGAGCTGCCCTGGGCGCCGCTGATCCAGGGGCTGGCGGTGCTGATCGTCGCGATCTTCTTCGCGACCTCGTCGGATTCGGCGTCGCTAGTGGTGGACATGCTGTGCAGCGGCACCGCCGAACCCGGCCCCGTGCGCCAGCGCGTCTTCTGGGGCCTGGCCGAGGGCGCCATCGCCGCCACCCTGATCCTGCTGGCCGGAGAGGCCGGGCTGACCGCCCTGCAGGAGGTGATCACCGTGGTCGGCCTGCCCATCTTCCTGCTGGTGTCGATGATGATCCCCGCCCTGATCCGCGGTTTCGCCGCCGAGGAGATCGACCACATCACCATCGGCAAGCGCCCCAGCCTCAGCGAATTCGCCCCCTCGGACCCGGACGAGGCGCAGCGCGGCTCAGACGGGCGGGCCTGACGGGGCGCGCTGCGCCATCAACCACGCCTTCAGCCGGTCCTGCCCCGGCCCCCCCGCCGGGGCGCCGGTCAGGAAATAGCCGCGATCGGGGGCGGCGATCTGCGGCCCGGCCTCGATCAGCCGCCCCTCGGCCAGCAGCGGATCGACCAGCCCCCGCCAGCCAAGTGCGATGCCCTGCCCGGCCAGCGCGGCCTCGATCACCAGCGAATAGGTGTTGCAGCGCAGATGCCCGCCCCCGCCACTGACCCCGTCGCCACCCATGTCGCGCGCCACCCCGATCGCCGCCAGATAGCCGGGCCAGTCGAACCAGGGCGCGGTCGCAGTGCTGTCCAGATGGATCAGGTCGCCCCGCGCCAGCGACGCCCCCGCCAGCCCTGGCGCGCAAACCGCCACCACACGTTCCGGCAGCAGCAGCGGCGTGTCCGGCGGCAGGGCCGCCGCCGTCCCGAACACCGCCGCCAGATCGCCGTCCTGCAGCTGCGCCAGGTCGGTATGCTGCGACGCGATGATCTGCAGGTCGTATTCCGGATGGGAGGCGCGGAACCCGTGGATGCGCGGAATCAGCCACAGCGCCGACAGCGCGAAATCGGTATGCAGGCGCAGCACCGTCGGCGCGCGGGCCTTGCGCGTATGGGCGGCCAGCTGGTCGATCTGGGCCACGCTGTCGGACAGGATCTGCAGCAACCGCGCGCGCGTCTCGGTCGGGATCACGCCGCGCGGCAGGCGGTGCAGCAGTGGCGTGCCGAACTGATCCTCGGCCCGGCGGATCTGATAGCTGACGGCGGTCTGGGTCAGGTTCAGCCGCCGCGCGGCCTCGGACAGGGTGCCGCTGCGGGCGACCTCGACAAAGACGCGCTGCCAGCCCAGATCGACATCCCTCATCCGGTATCAAGGTCCTTTATGGCCCGCATGAACAGAATCCCGGTATACAAGCTGGGTCTAATGGTCTTCCATAAGCCATAATCATGATTGCCAAGGGACGCGAGATGAAAACCGGAACACGCCTGACCGCCCTGCTGGCCGCCGCCGCCGTCCTGAGCAGCGCCGGGATCGCCGCCGCCGCCGATGACGCGGCGTGCAGCACTGTCCGTCTGTCGGACCCCAACTGGACCGACATCAACGCCACCAACGGGGTGGCCAGCGTCGTGCTGGAGGCCCTGGGCTATCAGCCCCAGGTCAGCTTTCTGTCGGTGCCCATCGGCTATGAATCGATGAAAAGCGGAGAGATCGACGTGTTCCTGGGCAACTGGATGCCCGCGCAGACGGCCTTCATCGACGACCTGCAATCCGAAAACGCCATCGAGATCCTGAACCGCAACCTGACCGGGGCCAAGTTCACCCTGGCCGTGCCCGCCTATATGGCCGAACAGGGCATCCGCAGCCTGGCCGATCTGGACGCCCATGCCGAGGCGTTCGATCGCAAGATCCACGGGATCGAGCCGGGCGCCCCCGCCAACCAGTCCATCGCCCAGATGATCGCCGCCGACGAATTCGGCCTGGGCGATTGGGAGCTGGTGGAATCGGGCGAACAGGCCATGCTGGCGCAGGTCGCCCGGATGGGCCGCAACCAGCAGGGCATCGTGTTCCTGGCCTGGGCGCCCCACCCCATGAACGCCAATTTCGACATCGAATACCTGGCGGGCGGTGACGATTACTTCGGCCCTGATTTCGGCGGCGCCGAGGTCTATACCCTGGCCCGCACCGGCTGGTCCGAGGCCTGCCCGAACGTGGCCGCGCTGATGTCCAACATGACCTTCGACATCGAGATGGAGAACGCCCTGATGGGCGAGATCCTGGACGGCACCGACGCGGCGGATGCGGCGCGCGACTGGCTGGCGGCTCATCCCGACACGCTGACCCCCTGGCTGGAAGGCGTGACCACGCTGGACGGCCAGCCCGCGGAACCCGCCGTGCGGCAGGCGCTTGGGTTGTAACGCCGCGCAATGACCCGTCCCAATATCCTGATCCTGATGGTCGATCAGCTGAACGGAACGCTGTTTCCCGACGGCCCGGCCGATTTCCTGCACACCCCGCACCTGCGCGCGCTGGCGGCGCGGTCCACGCGCTTTGCCAACGCCTATACCGCCAGCCCGCTTTGCGCGCCCGCCCGCGCCAGCTTCATGTCGGGGCAGTTGCCAAGCCGCACCCGGGTCTATGACAACGCGGCCGAATTCGTGTCCGACATCCCGACCTATGCCCACCACCTGCGCCGCGCGGGCTATCACACCGCGCTGTCGGGCAAGATGCATTTCGTCGGCCCCGACCAGCTGCACGGGTTCGAGGAGCGGCTGACCACCGACATCTATCCCGCCGATTTCGGCTGGACCCCGGATTACACCAAACCGGGCGAACGCATCGACTGGTGGTATCACAATCTGGGCTCGGTCACCGGCGCGGGCGTGGCCGAGATCACCAACCAGATGGAATATGACGACGACGTCGCCCATCACGCGGTGCAGAAACTGTACGATCTGTCGCGCCGTCAGGACGACCGGCCCTGGTGCCTGACGGTCAGCTTTACCCACCCGCACGACCCCTATGTCGCGCGCCGCCGGTTCTGGGATCTGTATGACGATTGCCCGGCGCTGGACCCGGACCTGCCCGACATCGACCCCGACCCCCATTCCCGCCGCCTGATGGAGGCCTGCGATCACGCAGCCTTCTCCATCACGCCCCAGGATGTGCGCCGCGCGCGACAGGGCTATTTCGCCAGCATCTCCTATGTCGATGACAAGATCGGAGAGATCCTGGACGTGCTGGCCCGCGGGCGGATGGATCAGGACACGATCGTCCTGTTCGTCAGCGACCATGGCGACATGCTGGGCGAACGCGGGCTATGGTTCAAGATGAGCTTTTTCGAAGGCTCGGCCCGGGTGCCGCTGATGATCGCAGCGCCCGGCTGGCAGCCGGGGCTGGTCGAGGCGCCGGTCTCGACCCTGGACGTGGTGCCAACGCTGGCGGGACTGGCGGGGCTGGATATCGCCGCTCTGGCGCGCTGGACCGACGGGCGCGATCTGGCGCCCCTGGCCACGACCGGGGCGGCGCGTGGGCCGGTGCCGATGGAATATGCGGCCGAAGGCTCGATCACGCCGCTGGTGGGCCTGCGCGACGGGCCGTGGAAGCTGACGCTCTGCGCCGCCGATCCGCCGATGCTGTTCGATCTGTCCACCGACCCGCAGGAACGGGTGAACCTGGCGACCGACCCCGCCCATGCCGACACGCTGGCGCGGCTGACCGCGATGGCCCAGGAGCGTTGGAGCCTGGAGCGTTTCGACGCCCAGGTCCGCGAAAGCCAGGCGCGGCGCCAGATCGTCTATGAGGCCCTGCGCAACGGCGCCTATTACCCCTGGGACCACCAGCCCCTGCAGAAGGCGTCGGAACGCTACATGCGCAACCACATGGACCTGAACGTGCTGGAGGAGACCAAGCGCTATCCGCGCGGCGAATAGCCTGCGGGCGTCGTGATCCCCCCGGGCGGCGTTGGTCGCCCGGGGGGTTTGGGTCACATCTGCTCAGACTGCGCGCCGCTGCCGGGTCTGGCGGGGCCCAGGTCGGGGGTCTGGCCCAGGGCTGCGAGGGGTTGCGTGGCAAAGCGGCCCTTGCCGTCGGGGGATGCGCCCTCGGACCAGCGGCCGGCGGCCGGCTCGCTGCCATCGGCCTGAAAGCCCAGATAGGCATAGCTGAACTCGGCCTGCTCGGCTTCGGGGGGGACGCTGTTGGGGATGGGGAAGGCGCCCGCCGCCCCGCCCAGCTCCTCCAGCGCGGCCATCCACTGGTTCTGGTGCATGGTGTCGCGCGCGATCAGATAGGACAGCATGTCCTTCATGCCCGCGTCATCGGTCATCCCCCACAGCCGCGCGGCCAGCGTGCGCCCGGTCGATTCGGCGGCGATGTTGGCGGTCATGTCGGCGGCGATATTGCCGCTGGCATAGATGTGGGACATGTCGAAGGGTACCCCGTCGCTGTCCACCGGCATGGCCGACAGCCCCGCCGACAGCAGGTTCTTGAGGTTCATGCCGCCCATCACCGCGCCCACCGCGGCGTCGCGCGCGCCCTCCTCCTGCAGGGACAGGGGCGCGCCCTCCAGGTTCAGGGCGACGGCGGTGGCCAGCATCTCGATATGGCCCAGCTCTTCGGCGGCGGTGTTCATCAGCAGGTCGCGAAAGCGGGCGTCGCCCCGCGCCCCGCAGGCCTGAAAGAAATACTGCATGGCGACGCGGATCTCTCCCTCGACGCCGCCGATGGCCTGTTGCAGGGCGCGGGCGAACAGCGGGTCGGGGCTGTCGACGCGGACGGGGTATTGCAGCTTGTTGTCGGTATAGAACATGGCAATCTCCGGAAACGGGCGGTTGATCAGGCGGGGGCCTGGGCTGCGGCGTTGATCACCGTCTCGGCCAGCCGGGTCAGGATCTCGTCGGTGGCGGCCTCCTCCTGCAGGGTCTGGTCCAGCAGGCGTTCGGCGTCGGCCAGCCCCAGCTGCGCGGCCCAGGCCTTCAGCGTGCCATAGCGGGCGATCTCGTAATGCTCGACGGCCTGGGCCGCGGCCAAAAGGCCCGCATCCAGGGCGGGGCTGCCCTTGAACTCGTCCATGATCTCCTGGCCCTCGGCGATGATGCCCTCGATGGCGTCGCAGGTCTTGCCGCGGGGCTTCTTGCCGATGGCGTCGAAGACCTCGGTCAGACGCTCGTATTGCGCCTGCGTCTCCTGCTCATGGGTCTCGAAGGCGGCTTTGAGGTCGGGGTCCTGGGCCGCCCGCGCCATCTTGCGCAGCGCCGTCGCGATCTTGCGTTCGGCGTAATAGATGTCCTTCAGCGTCTCGTGGAACAGCGTGTCCAATGTCTGCTCGGCCATGATGCGTCTCCTTTGGCGATGGGGCCGCTGAACCGGCAGAACACCCATATGTTCCAGAAGGACGTCAGAAGACCACAATCACCACGGGCGGGCTGGGGGCGCGGGTCCGGGGGCATCTCACGCGGCTATGTGCAGGCATTATGCGATAATCCTGGAACATCCCCGCACCCTCCCGGTTGGGACCGCTCCAAGTGGCAAATGCCGCACCACGAACCCTGAGGAGGACCCCATGACCAACGCCCTGACACAGACCAGCCGTGCCGCCATCGTGGCCGCCGCTTTGGCCGTCCCCGCCATGACCCTGCCCGCCTTGGCGCAGACCCCGCCGCCCGCAGGCGACGCGACCGGGGCGGGGACCACAGCCCCCGAAACCGCCGCCCCCGAAACGCCGGGGATGGACGGCGCGGCCCCCGGCACCGACGCGATGCCGGACGCGGGTCAGACCGGCACCGGGATGGATCAGACCGATATGGAAACCACCGGAACCGAAGGCGACTCCCCCGCCATCGACACCCCGATGGGCAGCGGAGAGAATACCGGCTCTGCCGCGCAGTCGGGCAGTTCCGCCGACATGGATCAGCTGACCTATCAGCGGGTCGTGGCCGACCTGCAATCGGGCCGCGACTTCAGCGATCAGCTGACGGGCGTGGGCGAGGATACGACGATCACCGTCACCCCGCTGAGCGCGCTGGAGCAGCAGGGCGGCGGCGCGCTGTCCACCGCCGACACCGGCACCCCGCCCCTGACCGGCGGCCAGACCACGAACGAGATCGCGGGCGATGGCGCCCCGCAGACCCAGGGGTCGGGCGCCTCGGCCGGCGCGGCTCCGGATGCGCCCGCGGGCATGGCAGACGGCATGGCCACGGGCGGCGGCACCGATACGGCGGGCATGTCGATGGGCACCCCCGGCGATATCGACATGGCGCTGGAGCAGGCGGGCGACAGCCTGACCACGATGCGCACCGCGCTGTCCGATCATCCGCAGGTCACGCAGGCCCTGGAGGATGCGGGCCATGATGCGCAGGACGTGGTCGCCCTGCATCGCGACGGCGACGAACTGACGGTCATCGTCGACGACCGCGACAGCTGATCGCGACCCGGCACCGCCCGTCCGGTCCCGGATGGGCGGTGTCCGCTGCTGCCGCCCATGCCATGGCGGCGCACCGCCGCGAAGGCCGATGGATCGCGTTGACGATGCCCCTCGGGCATGCCCGACCTGGCGATCGATGGGCAGGAGGCGGCCCTGTCAATGGTGCGGTTTGATCCCCTTGGATTGAACCCGGCGGTTCGCCACGGTGTTCATACCCGACGGCACGGCAAGAACGGAATGCAGGATGGCCCACCACCAACAGATCGGATCGCGCGTGATGCTGATCTGTCCGCCATATCACAGCCACCTGCAGGCCTTCGACGCGCTGGCCTGCGCCTTGCGGGCGCGGGGGCATCAGGTCCGGTCCCTGACCCAGCCCGGCCCGCCCCCGGATACCGGCCGGGGCCTGCGCCATGAGGTCCGCATCGGCGCCGCGCGCACTGATGCGCTGTGCCGCAGCGGCCCGGCCCAGATCGCGCGCTTTCGTCCCGATCTGATCCTGGGCGATCAGACCGAACCCGCCGCGGGCCTGCTGGCGCGGCATCTGGGCGTGCCGATGGTGTCGATCGCCTGCGCGCTGCCCTTTGATGCGGAGCCGACCCTGCCGCTGCCGTTCCTGGGCTGGTCGCCGGTCTCCTCGCCCCGCGCCATCGAACGGCTGAAGACCGCGCGGCGCATCGCGCAATGGGTGATGGGGCCGCAATCAAGGGTCATCACCGCCTGGTCGGCGGCCTGGGGCCTGGGGGATCGGCGCGATTTCACCGATTGCGTATCCGACCTGA
Source organism: Paracoccus hibiscisoli (assembly GCF_005048265.1). Lineage (GTDB taxonomy): Bacteria > Pseudomonadota > Alphaproteobacteria > Rhodobacterales > Rhodobacteraceae > Paracoccus > Paracoccus hibiscisoli. The sequence goes on along the minus strand of NZ_SUNH01000011.1, from coordinate 9,376 downwards.
TGACCCTGTCGCAGACCGCGCCGGGGTTCGATCATCCGCGCCCGTTCGGCGGTCATCGCATCCGCTATACGGGGCTGTTCTGCCCGCCGCTGGCCGGGCCATTCCCCGATGACATCCGCCCCGACCCCGACCGGCCGCTGATCTATGTCAGCCTGGGCACGCTGCAGGGGCACCGGCTGGCGCTGCTGTCGCGCATCGCGCGGGCCTGCACGCGGGCGGGCGCGCAGGTGCTGGTCACGCATGGCGGCGCGCTGACGCCCGATCAGGCGCGCCGTATCCCCGCGACCTGGGTGCGCGATTTCGTGCCGCAGCGCGCGATCCTGACGCGGGCGGATCTGTGCGTGACGCATGGCGGGCTGAACACCGCGATGGAGTGTCTGGAACAGGGCGTCCCGATGCTGGCCTTGCCGCTGACCAACGATCAGCCCGGCGTCGCCGCGCGCATCGTGGCCAGCGGCACCGGCCTGCGCCTGACCCCCGCTTTCGCCATCGAAACACGCATTCTGGCGGCCCTGCGCCGCCTGTTGGCCGACCGGACGTTCCGCGACCGCGCGCATCGGTTCGCCCGGCAATCGGCCGCCTGGCCCCGTGCCGCAGGCGCCGTCGATCTGATTGAGACGCTGCTGCCCTCGCATGGACGCTCAGACGAACTGGCCCATGGCACGCAGGGTCGCGATCGCAAAGCCGTCGTTGATCCATAGCGACAGGCCCAGTTCGGTCACGGCCGCGACCGCCAGCACGACCCGCCCCGACAGCCCCCGCGCCAGAACCGCACCCAGGGCGGCGCTGGCGGTATCGGCCAGCGCGTTCAGGCGACTGTCGCCCTCATAGGACAGCGGATCGCCCGCCTCATAGCCGAACAGACGGATGCTGGAGGGCAGGTTCTCGACCACTTCCCACACGGTGCTGCCGGCAACGACGACGGCCAGGATGGTCCAGCCGCTCCAACCCGGCCGCACCCGCCGCAGGATCAGCGCCAGCACCGCGCCAAAGATCAGGTGCAGCGCGGAATAGGGGTCCAGCATGACCCGCGAATTCAGTGCGGGTTCGCCCGGCATCGCCCAAAGGCGCCCGCAATCGCAGCCCCAAGGCCGGTCCAGCACCGCGAAATAGGCCAGCGTGACCGCAATGGACGCGACCACCACCGCCAACGCCTTGGCGATGTCCGACTGCAGCGCGGGGTATCGCGGGGCGGTCTGGTCCTGAAACGCCACGGGGGCGTCAGGCCTTGTCGTCGGGGTCGCGCTTCAGCTTGGCGGGGTTCTGGGTGTCGAATTCTTCGGGGGAATGGGGCACACCGTGATGCTCCCCCTGCTTGTTGCGGCGATCCGGCTGGTCCTTGTCAGAGGGCGTGGGATGGTCCTTGGGGTCGGTGGTCATGGCGCGGTCCTTCCTGCTCGGGGGCTGTCCACGCCAAACCCCAAGCGACCGCGCCTTGTTCCGGCAAAACCGCTGCGCCCTATCGCCGCGTGATGCCCTCAAGGGGCGGCGGCGGGACCGGGCGCGTCACCAGCGCGGGCGGGCGGCGTTCATAAAACGCGTTACCGCCGGTCGTCACGACGTAATGCATGTTGTTGTAACCCGCCCGATAGCTGGCCGCGTGAAAGAATTGCGCATTGCCCACCAGCGGATGCCGCTCTCCGCGCAGGACCGAGCGCGCGGCCTCGCGGACCAGCCCCGCCTGACGCGGGTCCATGCGGCGCGACATGACGCCGGGCGCGAACTGGTTGCGCTGCGCGACCACCCCACAGACCGATCCAGGGTAATCGCCCGACCGCACCCGGTTCATCACCACATGGCCCACCGCGATCATCCCGTCGCGGCTGGAGCGGTTCGATTCGAAATACATCGCCCGCTCCATGCATTCCTGCGCGCTTGGCCGCCCGAACCCGCCGCAGCCCGCCAGCACCAGCACCGCGCACAGCGCCGCCTGCCGCCGCGCGCCTTTCCACAATCCCGCCCGCATCTGTCCCCCGGTGCCGCATCGCCCCATCATGTCAGACGCTGACGCCAGCGCAACGGGCGGTGTTGCGGATGTGATCGCGCATCGCAGCCTCCGCGGCGGAGGCATCGGCGCGGGCCAGCGCGGCGATGATGGCGTGATGTTCGGCGATGGACTGGCGCATGCGGTCCGGGTCGGTGTTCGGAATGGGCTGGCGCTGCGTCTCGGTCAGCAATTGCTGGACGGTCTGATACAGCTGCGCCAGCATCCGGTTCGGACAGGCCTGCGCGATGGCGCGGTGAAAGGCCAGATCGGCCTCGACATGGGCCACCAGATCGCCCGCGTTCCACGCCGCCTCGAACGCCGTCGCGGCGGCGCGCAGGGTGTCCAGCGCCGCAGGCGCGATGGCGCCCGCGGCCAGGCGGCACAGCTCTGCCTCGATCAGCAGGCGGGACTGAAACACGTCGCGCAGATCATGCGCATCGTCATAGCGCCAGGTCGTCTGCGACGGCCGCGCCGCCGGGTCCAGAACGAACGTCCCGCGCGCGGGCAGGGTCTGCACCAGGCCCAACGTCTCCAGCGTCAGCAGCGCCTCGCGCAGCGACGGGCGCGACACGTTCAGCTGCTCCGACAGCACCCGCTGCGATGGCAGCTTTTGCCCCGCCTTGAGCTCGCCCGACCGGATCATCTCTTGCAGGCGACGCGCGATCGTCTGCGTCACAGGCCCCTTGTCCCACATCACCCCGCACTGCCCTTTCCGTTGGCACCCGATCCACCATCCCTCTGCACAGGAACCACGACCATTGCAAACCGGATCGACCCGTGGCTTGATACTGGTCAGACCGGTTAGTCCGGTCAATCCAGAATCACAAAGACGGGGAGACTATCATGTTCGGACACGGAATGCGGACCACGGCGCTGGCGCTGGCCCTGATGGCGGGGTCGGCCCTGTCGGCGGCGGCCCAGCAGACACTGACGGTGGGCGCCAATATCGGCAACGTCCCGTGGGAGTTTCAGGACGATGCCGGAGAGTTCGTCGGCTTCGAGATCGACCTGGTCGCCGCCGTGGCCGAGCGCATGGGCGCCGAGGTCGAGACGGTGAACATCCCCTTCAACGGGCTGTTCTCGGCCGTGCAGTCCGGGCGGATCGACATCGCCACCAGCTCGATCACCATCACCGACGCGCGCCTGGAATCGGTGACCTTCGCCCAGCCCTATTACGACAGCGACCAGTCGCTGACCGCCCTGGCCGAGGGCCCGCAATCCCTGGCCGAGATGGAGGGCAAGGTGGTCGGCGTCGACACCGGATCGACCGGCGACATGTGGGCGACCGAGAACCAGGCCGAATACGGATTCTCGGACATCCGCCGCTATGAGGGGCTGGCCCCCGCGATGCTGGACCTGCAGGCGGGCCGGATCGACGGATACATCTCGGACATCCCGGCGCTGCAATATTACGTCGTGGACAAGCCGCAGCTGGCCGTGGTCGAACGCATCCCCACCGGAGAGAAATATTCGATGATGTTCGCCAAGGACGCCGAACTGGCGACCCAGGTCAACGCCGTTCTGGACGACCTCAAGACCGAGGGCGTGCTGGCGCAGCTGCACGAAAAGTGGTTCGGCGTGGCCCCCGATGCGGATTCCTCGACCGTCACCGTCCTGCCGATGCCGTCGCTGGACTGATCCGACACCCGGGTCCGGGCCCGTCCCGGACCCGAAAGGATGCACATGGATATTTTCGACACCTTCCTGAACGCCGATGTGATGCGGCGCACCTTTCCCATGCTGCTGCAGGGTCTGTGGATCACGCTGCAGCTGGGGGCGGCCAGCATCGTCGCGGGGCTGGTGCTGGGCCTGGGGCTGGCGATGGCGCGCCTGTACGGGCCGGCGCCCGTGCGGTTCGTCACGCGGCTCTATATCGACATCTTCCGGTCGATCCCGCTGCTGGTCCTGCTGATCATCGTCTATTACGCCCTGCCCTTCGTGGGCCTGCGCCTGTCGCCGTTCCTGTCGGCGATGAGCGCGCTGACTCTGGTGTCCGGCGCCTACACCGCCGAGATCTTTCGCGCGGGCATCGAGGCGATTCCCAAGGGCCAGTTCGAGGCCTCGGCCGCCCTGGGCCTCAGCGGCCGCCAGACCATGGCCGACGTGATCCTGCCGCAGGCGGTGCGGATCGTCATTCCGCCGCTGACCAACAATTCGATCAACGTGGTCAAGGACACCGCGCTGGCATCCGTCGTCGCCATGCCCGACCTGCTGAAACAGGCGACGCAGGCGCAGGCGCTGGCCGCCAATCCCACGCCGCTGATCGTGGCGGCGGCGATCTATATTGCGTTCCTGTGGCCGCTGGTCGCGCTGGTGTCGCGCATGGAACGCCGTTTTTCGGCACCGGGGCGCTAAGATGACCGGTTTCGTCAGCATCCGTAACCTGCGGAAATCCTATGGCAGCTTCGAGGCCCTGCGCGGCATCAATCTGGACGTCGCCAAGGGCGAGGTCGTGTGCATCATCGGCCCGTCCGGGTCCGGGAAATCCACCCTGATCCGCTGCATCAACCGCCTGGAGGGGTTCGACCCCACCAGCGAGATCCGCGTAGACGGCACCCCCGTCACCACCGGCCGCGCCCTGGCAAAGGTGCGCGCCGAGGTCGGCATGGTGTTCCAGTCCTTCAACCTGTTTCCCCACCTGACCGTGCGCGAAAACGTCATGCTGGCGCCCCGCCGCGTGCGCCGCACCACGCGCGCCGATGCGGCGGCCCAGGCCGACCGCCTGCTGGACCGCGTGGGCATCGGCGATCAGGCCGACAAGTATCCGGGCCACCTGTCCGGCGGCCAGCAGCAGCGCGTGGCCATCGCCCGGGCGCTTGCGATGGAGCCGCAGGTGATGCTCTTCGACGAGCCGACCAGCGCGCTGGACCCCGAGATGGTGGGCGAAGTGCTGGACGTCATGCGCGATCTGGCCCGGACCGGCGTCACCATGATCGTCGTCACCCACGAGATGGGATTCGCCTCCCAGGTGGCCGACCGCGTCATCTTCATGGATGCGGGCCAGATCGTCGAACAGGGACCGCCCGCGCAGGTGCTGTCCGACCCCCAAGAACCTCGCACGCGCAATTTCCTGGGCGCCGTGCTGAACCACTGAAGGACCACCCCGATGACACAGCTGGACATCGCCTATGTGCAGTCCCAATTCCCCGGCCTGACGCAGGACTGGGTGTTTTTCGACAATGCCGGCGGATCGCAGATCGCCCAGCCCGCGCTGGACCGCATGGTCGAGTTTCTGACCCACAGGAACGTCCAGATCGGCGGCAGCTATGCGGTATCACAAGCCGCCGCCGAGGCGCTGATGGCGGGCCGTCGCGCCGCCGCCACGCTGGTCAACGCCGCCCGCCCCGAAGAGATCGTGTTCGGCCCCTCGACCACGGTGCTGATGGGCAACCTGATGCAGGCCATGCGCCGCCAGTTCGCCCCCGGCGACGAGGTCATCGTCACCATGGCCGACCACGAAAGCAACATCGGCCCCTGGACCCGGCTGGAGGAGTTCGGCGTCACCCTCAAGGTCTGGCCGCTGAACGCGGACACGATAGACCTGCAGCTGGCCGATCTGGCCCCGCTGATGACCGACCGCACCCGGCTGGTCTGCGTGACGCATGTGTCCAACATCCTGGGCCAGGTCCATCCCATCGCGGATTTCGCGCGCTTCGTCCATGATCACGGCGCGCGGATCTGCGTCGATGCGGTCGCCTATGCGCCGCACCGGCTGATCGACGTGCAGGCCTGGGATGTCGATTACTATGTCTTCAGCCTCTACAAGGCCTACGGCCCGCATGGCGCGCTGATGTATGGCAAATACGACCTGTTGGCCGACCTGGACGGGCTGTATCACTATTTCTACGGCAAGGATAAGGTGTCTGCCAAGCTGGAGCCCGGCAACCCCAGCTATGAGGCGGCCTTCGCCACCGACGGCATCCTGGCCTATCTGACCGATCTGGCCCGCCATCACGGCGCCACGGGCGACGACCGCGCCCTGCTGGAGGCCGCCTTCGATCTGATCACCGCGCAGGAGGATGCGCTGACCGACCGCCTGCTGGCCTGGCTGTCGGCGCGCAACGATTGCCGCGTCATGGGCCAGCCGGTCAACCGCGACAGCACCCGCGTGCCCACCATCGCCTTCAAGTTCGACGGTGTCGATTCAGGCACGGTCGCCCGCACGATGGACGATCACGGCATCGCCATGCGGTTCGGCGATTTCCATTCGCGCCGCCTGGTCGAGCATCTGGGTGAGGATCAGGACGGCGGCGTGCTGCGCGTGTCGATGGTCCATTACAACACGCTGGATCAGGTCGACCGCCTGACCGATGCGCTGGCCCGGATCGTCGCATGAGCGGGCTGGATCTGGTCATCGCGGGCGGCACGGTCGTCACCGCCGCCGACACCTATGCCGCCGATATCGGCATCCGCGACGGGCGCATCGCGCAGATCGGCCACAATCTGTCCGGCGCCGACCGGATCGACGCCACCGGCCTGCTGGTCCTGCCCGGCGGGATCGACGCGCATGTGCATCTGGACCAGCCGACCTCGGACGGCACGACCATGGCGGACGATTTTGCCAGCGGCACAAGGTCGGCGGCGGCGGGGGGCAACACGACCGTGCTGCCCTTTGCGCTGCAGATCCGGGGCCAGTCGCTGCGCGCCTGCGTCGAGGATTATCACCGCAAGGCGCAGGGCAACTGTCACACCGACGTGTCCTTCCACCTGATCGTCAGCGACCCCACCCCGCAGGTGCTGGGGCAGGAGCTGCCCGCGCTGGTGCGCGACGGCTATACCTCGTTCAAGGTCTTCATGACCTATGACGACCTGGTGCTGAACGACGCCCAGATCCTGGACGTGTTCGAGGTGGCACGCCGCGAACGCGCCCTGGTCATGGTCCATGCCGAGGGCCATGACGCCATCCGCCACCTGACCCGCCGCCTTGAGGCCGAGGGTCGCACCGCGCCCTATTATCACGGCCAGGCCCATGCCCAGATCGCCGAACGCGAGGCCACGCACCGCGCCATCAGCCACGCCCAGCTGATCGACGTGCCGGTGGTGATCGTCCACGTCTCGGGCCGCGACCCGATGGAGCAGATCCAATGGGCCCGCGCCCGCGGCCTCAAGGTTCACGCCGAGACCTGCCCCCAATACATCACCCTGACCGCCGATGACCTGCGCGGGCTGGACATGGATTTCGACGGCGCACGGTATGTCTGCTCCCCTCCCCCGCGCGACGCAGATAGCCAGGCGGCGATCTGGCAGGGGCTGCGGGACGGGACCTTCGACATCTTCTCCTCGGACCACTGCCCGTTCCGCATCGACGCCACCGGCAAGGACACGCCCCGCGCAAGGTCCTCGTTCAAATACGTGCCGAACGGCATTCCAGGGGTGGAAACCCGCCTGCCGATCCTCTTCTCCGAAGGCGTCAGCAAGGGCCGCATCAGCCTGCAACGCTTCGTGGCGCTGACCTCGACCAACCCGGCGCGGCTCTATGGCCTCTACCCGCAAAAGGGCAGTATCGCCATCGGCGCGGATGCCGACCTGACGCTGTGGGACCCCACCCTGACGCGCCAAATCCGACAGGCCGACCTGAACCACGGCTGCGACTATACCCCCTATGAGGGGCTGCAGATCACCGGCTGGCCGGTCCGCACCCTGCTGCGCGGGCAGACCATCGCGCAGGACGGCCGCCCCTGCGGCGACCCCCAGGGCGCCCACCTGGCCCGCGGCACAAGCGAGGCCTTTGCCCCCTAGCCATCCGCCCGCACCACCACCGACATGCTAGGCCGCATCCCCGCGCGGTCCTGGACCGGGGTCGATCAGGATGCGCTCCGGCAGGCGCTGTACGATCGTGGTGACATTGCCGCCGCCCGCGCCGCCTGCCAACAGGCTGAACTCTGACGCCGAGGCGGGCGACAGCGCGTCCACCTGCCCGTGCAGCCGGCGATCCTGCAAGGCATCGATGGTCAGGCTGGCCCCGCTGCCGGGCTGCAGGCCCGCCGTCGCGGTCGCATGGAAATCGGCCATGACCCACAGATCGGTCCCGCCATGGGCACCACCGCGGTGCCGGGGGTGACATATTGCCCCGCGTGAACAGCCCCCTGCCCCATGGCGCCATCGACGGGCGCGAGGATCACGCGGTTCTCCAACGCGATCCCGGCCAGTGACGCTGCCGCAGGCGCGCCCGCGATCTCGGCGCAGCGCGCATCCAGTGCCACGGTGGCGGTGCGGACCGCCTCGGTCCGGGCGTCCAGCTGAGCCTAGACGCGGGTGGCCTGCGCCTGCCGCAGAGCCAGCCGCACCTGATCGCACGCCAACCGCGAGGTCACACCCCGATCCAGTAGGCGCCCCGACCACGCCGCCTACGCCTCGGCGTTCACTAGGCTGAAGGCCACCGCATTGCCCACCGCCTGCCCTGCCCGCGCCACAGCACGCGCCGCGCGGGCGTCCTGCCGGGCCACGGCCAGGGCGGCTAGGGCCCACGACACCTGCGCGCGGACCTGCGCCAGCTACGCTGGCAAGCGGATGTCCAGAAGCGGCACCCTGCGGTTCAGCTCGACCGCCACGGCCAGGGTCAGGGCGGCCACGGCGCCGGCCAGCGTTCAGCCGCTCCAAGCCACATCCGTCCAGTCGTGGATCGGCCCCAGTACAAAGGCCGCGATCAGCCCCCCTAACCCCAGGGCGATTAGCGCAAAGCTGACGAAATCCAGCGGCACCAGCACCTTGGCACGCGGCACCAGCCGCAGCGGCAGAGAGAACACTAGTTGTTCAGTCCCACGGTTTGTTGGTGCGATTCTTTCTCAGGAATGGCAAGGAAGCATTATGGGCCAGGTTCGCCATGGAAGCGCCACGACCACGCACGCCGTCAGAGCTGCAATAACGAGGGCCGGCCCGCCATCGGTCCGAGGGCCTGGCCTGGATGATCGCAAGCTTCGCTCGCGACGCTGAGCCGGGAGTTGGGGAGTGAGGAGGATCAGAAAACGATCCAGTGAATCGTTTTCCCGACGAACCAGAAGACGGTAGCGAAGTGGCGCAAGCGACAGACGGTTGAGGATCTCAAGACCGGGCCGAGAGAACCGCGCTCGACGATCCTGACCGAGGCCGAGGAAGCGACCATCGTCGCTTTCAGGCGGCACGCGCTGCTGCCGCTGGAGTTCAAGCGTGAAGCAAACGATCCGGGGGATCGTTTGTAGCGCAGAACGCCTCTCTGCCCTGCAGCCATCCATCCCGCACCTGACACGCTCGGCGCTGCATCGGTGCCCGGCACGCGACACGGCATCTCTCGACTGCTTGACGTGGAAGGCGACAAGCCGAAGCGGCAGAAGTTCAAACGCTACCTCATCGGCGTTTTTCACATCGACATCGCCGAGGCGCAGACCGCTGAAGGCAAACTGTTTTTGTTCG
>NZ_SUNH01000102.1 GCF_005048265.1 Paracoccus hibiscisoli | reverse complement strand
CGGCAGCGGCATGACCAGGTTTCCGGCCCTGGCTTGACGCCTGTCGATCCGACGTTCATCGCTGAGCCCTGACCCGGGTCCTTCTGCAATCTGCGCCTCAGCCCCGTCGCACCCTTCCGGCGGCGGCGATGCGCTCCAGCTTGTCGAGGACCGCTCATGCCCCGTCATCCCTTCATCAAAGCCAGCTTTCCCGATCCCGACCTCACGCCGCGCAAGATCGCCAAGCGCCTGATGCTGCACCTCACCCGGATCCGCGTTGATCGTGCCGCCATCGATCCGGACGAGCAGGATGAGGAGAGGCTCTACGACCTCGCCTGCATGGGCCGCCTCGACGGCGTGAGCCTGACGCCCGAAGACCACACGCGGGTGGATCGGCGGGCCGCCCGGTTCCACGAGCGCAAACTGCGCCTGTCAGGGATCGGGCACATCGAAAGGTCAGACCGGGACAAGCTGTCGGTGCTCAAGGGCGGCGTCGCCCTCGCTGCCATCACGGACGAGCATCAGGCGGACAGTCTGGCCGCGACCCTGCATGCCGAGATGCCCTGGATGTCCGCCGCGACCGAATATGCCTGGCACGCGATGCGCCGGTCGGTGCGCGAGGGACATGTTGGCTTCCGGCTGCCTCCGGTGATCCTCGACGGCCCACCTGGCATCGGGAAGACGCGATGGGCGCGCCGTCTCGGCGATCTGATCGGGACGACCAGCACCATCATCGACGCAACCACCGAGGCGGCGAGCTTCGCGGTCGTCGGCTGCCAGCGCGGCTGGTCGGGTGCCCGCCCCGGCCGCGTGCTGGAGCACATCCTGACGGATCTGGCCGGCAACCCGTTCATCATCATTGACGAGCTGGACAAGGCCGGCCGCACCCGGTCCGATCGCGGCCAG
>NZ_SUNH01000101.1 GCF_005048265.1 Paracoccus hibiscisoli | reverse complement strand
CGAGGCTGTGTAGCTAGACCAGTTCGTCGTGCGATAGCGGGCGGGTGATGGCTTGCTCATGCGGACCGTCTAACCGCATAGATTCACAAATGTGAATCCTCGAAGGTCAGAGTTCTGCAACAACGCCCCTTACGATCCCCGCAGTGCTTTCCAGATTGGTGTGAGCCTGCGGCGGATCGTCCGCTCGTCGGGCACCTCCCCGCTTTCGCTGTTGGCCACGAACCATTCCTGCACCTCGCCCAGCCACTCCGCCTGGGTAGCGGGCAGGCCCTCTTCGTGGATCCGCACCATCAACGTGATGTACATGCCATCCCAGTCGTAGCGGGTGGTGGAGCCAATATTGGACGCGGGGCGCCGCAGCAGATCAAAGTCCGTCTCAAATCGGCGCGCATCCTCGGCCATGATCAGCAAGTCCGCCAATGTCACCTCAATGCGTTCGGCGGGGTCCACGATCATGATCCACTCGTCCTGATCCTTCGGCCGAATGCGGCGTAGAACGCTCTTGACTGGACCTGTGCCACAACGCCTGAACATTGGAAGGATCTCGGTCGGGGATACGGCTGCAAATCCGGTGATGACCTGCGTTCCGATAGTGATCGGTGCAACACCTGTCACGATGTCAAAACGCCCTACTGACGCCCAGCCGGCAATATCGGCTAGGGAGCAATCCCACCGGGCAGCGGCTTCCTGAAGGGTGAAATATACGCGTGGTGGCAAGGCCATGCCTCGTCTCCTTTCCTTGTTCTCAATACGTTTTCGGCCCGCCCTCCTCAAAGAGGCCGGCTTTGCCAGCCAAAAATGGCGTGTATCAGCCGCGGTGGCCGTCCTCAGAGGCAAACAACTGGAGGGCAAGCCAACACCGCTCGACAATCAACTTGGTCATCTTTGCCCTCCCCGTTGCTGATGTCCGACGCGACTCGCCTCACGCATGAAAGACAGGAACAAAGCAGGAACACAATCGAACTCGATCCTTGACAGCAACCTGCCGCAGTCGACTCACCGCCCGTCCTGCCGCGCTCTCGTAAAACCCAGCAAAACTTGGGGTGGCATCGGTATCGGACGGCGTTGTTGCAGAACTCTGACCTTCGAGGATTCACATTTGTGAATCTATGCGGTTAGACGGTCCGCATGAGCAAGCCATCACCCGCCCGCTATCGCACGACGAACTGGTCTAGCTACACAGCCT
>NZ_SUNH01000100.1 GCF_005048265.1 Paracoccus hibiscisoli | reverse complement strand
GGGGCGGCCCTTTCCGTCTGTCTTTGGGTCAGATCACTTGATGATCTTGGACACGACGCCTGCGCCGACGGTGCGGCCGCCTTCGCGGATGGCGAAGCGCAGCTTCTCTTCCATGGCGATCGGCGCGATCAGCTCGACCTCGAACTTCAGGTTGTCGCCGGGCATGACCATCTCGGTGCCCTCGGGCAGCTTGACGGTGCCGGTCACGTCCGTCGTGCGGAAGTAGAACTGCGGGCGGTAGTTCGCGAAGAACGGCGTGTGGCGGCCGCCCTCTTCCTTCGTCAGGATGTAGGCCTCGGCCTCGAAGGTCGTGTGCGGGTTGACCGACTTGGGCTTGACCAGAACCTGGCCACGCTCGACGCCCTCGCGGTCGATGCCGCGCAGCAGCACGCCCACGTTGTCGCCGGCCTCACCACGATCCAGCAGCTTGCGGAACATTTCCACGCCCGTGCAGGTGGTCTTCTTGGTGTCGCGGATGCCCACGATCTCCAGTTCGTCGCCCACGTTCACCGCGCCACGCTCGATGCGGCCGGTGACCACGGTGCCGCGGCCCGAGATCGAGAACACGTCCTCGATCGGCAGCAGGAACGGCTGGTCGATCGCACGCTCGGGCGTCGGGATGTACTCGTCGACGGCGGCGATCAGCGCGCGGATCGAATCCTCGCCGATGGCGTTGTCGCGGCCTTCCATGGCTGCCAGCGCCGAACCCTTGATGATCGGGATGTCGTCGCCCGGATAGTCGTAGGAGGACAGCAGCTCGCGCACTTCCATCTCGACCAGTTCCAGCAGCTCCTCGTCATCCACCTGGTCGACCTTGTTCAGGTAGACGACCATGTAGGGGATGCCCACCTGGCGACCCAGCAGGATGTGCTCGCGCGTCTGCGGCATCGGGCCGTCGGCGGCGTTCACGACCAGGATCGCGCCGTCCATCTGGGCGGCACCGGTGATCATGTTCTTGACGTAGTCGGCGTGGCCCGGGCAATCCACGTGCGCATAGTGGCGCGTCTCGGATTCGTATTCCACATGCGCGGTCGAGATCGTGATCCCGCGGGCCTTCTCTTCGGGCGCGCCGTCGATCTGGTCATAGGCGCGGAATTCGCCGAAATACTTGGTGATCGCCGCCGTCAGCGTCGTCTTGCCGTGGTCAACGTGGCCGATCGTGCCGATGTTGACGTGCGGTTTGTTCCGTTCAAACTTTGCCTTTGCCAT
>NZ_SUNH01000099.1 GCF_005048265.1 Paracoccus hibiscisoli | reverse complement strand
CAGAACAAGTCCCATATCGCTGTTCCTCGTGACCCGTTTCTGGATGGCCCAAGGGTCATCCGTCAGGGCAGAGGCGACAAATCAACTTTGCCAGTTCGCGACAATTCTATCTGGGTTTTACAATTATAATACCTATAATCTGTCTTATGTAACATTGTCGAGCAGACTACTGTCTGCTTGATCCCATGCGGGTAGATAAAGATCCAACGGTCAATTGCGGATCGTCATAGGTCACCATGTCTCGATCGCATGGTCGGGCCGCACGCAGGCGACGCCGATCTGATAGATGCTGCTGCGGTCATTGTTGGCTGTTTTAACATCAAGCGCCACAGATCGGAACGGATCCTTGGGAACGAGGGGCGAAAAGTCCAAGGTCATTCCAGCATCTCCAGTAATCTTGGCCAGTCCTGACGACCTCCGAGAATGCGCAGCACATCAAGTTGGCTACCGACGGTCCGATAGATGATCATATGAGTCCCGGACGGATGAATGCGAACAGGCGGGTTAAACTCCAGGCGCTCTCGCGCAATCCCAGGCATGACACAGAGCAGATCGAAAACAGCCGTGATCCCATCGACATACCTGTCTGCCTGCTCGGGCGACCACTCCGCCGCGCCGTGCAGCCAGATCTCTTCCATGTCGTCTTCCGCTTGGGGCGTAAGCCTGAGGCTGTAATGTCCCTCAGCTGGCATGCTTGCGGCGCATCTTCGCCTTAAAGGCTGTGGCATCGAACGGTTTAGGTTCGCCGCTTTGCAGCCCCTCCGTGATGGCAGCCTGAAGCTGCTCGATCGCATGGGTGCGTTCTTGGTCGCGCCGGATCAGATGTCGAACGTAATCACTGGCATTGCTAAAGCTGCCCCCGCGGGCGCGCTCTTCGACCCAGACCTTCATGGGATCGGGAATTGAGACGTTCATCGTCGCCATGAGAACCTCCGTCGTGTTACCGAGCAATCATGACAATCTTTGCCATAACAATCCAGCCCTGATAAGGAGGATTGAGCGTGTCTCTGAACAAATAGACGCACCTTGGCTGCTTCTCGCGCCTTCAAAAGGACCGAACCTTAGCTGCTTGATAGCTCTATGACCTCCCCTGCCCCATGTTCAAAAACGATCCAGACCGTGTGAAAACTTGCCGAGGTCTGATGGTGTGCAGGGGTTTTGGCTGGATCGGAGATTTTCCTTTAGGGGATCCGGATCAAACGCTTGATCGTGGGTTTTGGGGTCC
>NZ_SUNH01000098.1 GCF_005048265.1 Paracoccus hibiscisoli | reverse complement strand
TGGACCTGCCCCGGTTTCGTTCCGGTCTTCTGAGAGCGATGCTCTCACCAAAGGAGACAGGATATGGCAGCGACACACGGCGACGAGTTCAAGCGGGATGCGGTTCGCATCGCGCTCACCAGCGGCCTGACGAGACGTCAGGTTGCGTCTGATCTTGGGGTTGGGCTTTCGACGCTCGGCAAGTGGATACGGGCGATTTCCGATGAGGCGAAGGTGCCTGACCGGGACGCCGATCTTCTGCGCGAGAATGAACGGCTGCGGAAAGAGAACCGTATATTGCGCGAGGAGAGGGAAGTATTAAAAAAGGCGGCTCAGTTCTTCGCGGCTCAAAAGCCGTGAGGTTTCAGTTCATTGCCAGCTATCGGGGCAGCCTTTCGCGCAGCCATCTCTGTCGCATGATGGGCGTAACGGATCGCGGGTTGCGCGCGTGGCTGCGCAGGCCCCCGTCCATCCGTCAGCGGCGCGACATGGTGATCCTGGCGCATATCCGCGAACAGCATCGGCTGAGCCTGGGCAGCTACGGCAGGCCGCGGATGACCGAAGAGTTGAACGAGCTGGGCCTGCGGGTCGGACAGCGTCGGGTAGGCCGTCTGATGCGCCAGAACGGCATCCGCATCATCCGCAGCCGCAAGTTCAAGCGCACCACCGACAGCGATCACGCCTTCAACATCGCGCCGAACCTCTTGCAACAGGACTTTTCGGCGAGTGCCCCGAACCAGAAGTGGGCGGGCGACATCACCTACATCTGGACGCGTGAGGGCTGGGTTTATCTGGCCGTCATCATCGACCTGTTCTCGAGGCGCGTGATTGGCTGGGCTATCAGCAACCGGATGAAACAGGATCTGGCGATCAGGGCGCTGAACATGGCTGTTGCCCTGCGCCGCCCGCCACCAGGCTGTATTCATCACACGGATCGCGGCGCGCAATACTGCGCCCATGACTACCAGAAACTTCTCCGCAAAAACGGGTTCAAGGTATCAATGAGCGGCAAGGGCAACTGCTATGATAACTCGGCCGTCGAGAGCTTCTTCAAGTCCCTGAAGGCCGAACTGGTCTGGAGGCGCGAATGGCACACCCGACGCGACGTCGAGATCGCCCTCTTCGAATACATCAATGGCTTCTACAACCCGCGCCGCAAACACTCAGCCCTCGGCTGGAAATCACCCGTGGCCTTCGAGCAGAGGGCCGCTTAACATGAGCACCTGACCGGAACAGAAGCGGTGCAGGTCCAA
>NZ_SUNH01000097.1 GCF_005048265.1 Paracoccus hibiscisoli | reverse complement strand
TGAGGTGCTCCCCCTTCCTTGGACAGGATCTGGCGCTTTTTAAGCTCTGAGTTGCTCCTGTTGATCGGGTTGCATGACTTCGATTTGCAGTGAGTAGACCACTGCCGGCGGTCGGCCGCCAAGGGCCTTGTGCGGCCGGCGGTGGTTGTAGAATTCCATCCAATTGCGGACACCGGTGCGTGCCTGCGATCCGGTCTCCCAAGCATGCAAGTAGACACACTCGTATTTCAGGGTGCGCCACAGGCGTTCAATAAAGATGTTGTCCAGATAGCGGCCCTTGCCATCCATCGAGATGCGGACGTCCGATCGGCGCAGGCGGTCTGTCCAGGCAAAGGATGTGAACTGAGATCCCTGATCACTATTCATGATGTCGGGCGGTCCGAACCGATAAATCGCCTCGTTCAGCGCCTCGACACAGAAGTCCGCGTCGAGAGTGTTCGATATCCGCCATGACAGAACCATCCGGGTGTGCCAATCCATGATTGCCACCAAGTAGAGAAAGCCGCGGCGCATCGGCAGATAGGTGATGTCCACGCACCAAACCTGGTTTGGCCGGTCCACCCGCAGTCCGCGCAAGAGGTAGGGATAAGTCTTGTGCCCCTTCGCTGGCTTGCTGGTGTTCGGTTTCTGATAGATCGGCATCAACCCCATCAGGCGCATCAGCCGACGGATGCGCTTCTCGTTTACTTTGTGGCCCTCGTTGCGCAGGTGCCAGGTCATCTGGCGGACGCCAAAGAAAGGCGTGTCGAGGAACTGCTCATCGATCAGCCGCATCAGCGCGAGGTTATGGTCCGTCTCACCCTGCGGCGTATAGTAAAACGACGATCGAGGGACCTGTAGCAGCGCGCACTGCTGGCCGATCGACAGGTCCGGATGGTCGCGTTCGACCATGCCGCGCCTCACGTCCCGCCCCAAGGCTTCAGCTTTCTTTCCAAAAAAGAGTTGGCCACCGCCAGCTCTCCGATCTTGGCATGCAGGTCCCGGACCTGATCTTCATCGATCACCGGCGCCTTGCGGCCACCGCGTTCAAAGACACCGGACGCGCCATCGAGCAGCGCGCGTTTCCATTGATTGATCATCGTCGGATGCACGCCGAACCGGCTCGCCAGTTCCGACACGGTCGCCTCGCCTTTCAGCGCCTCAAGTGCCACCTTCGCCTTGAACTCAGGGGCGTGCTGCTTTCGTTTCGACATCGTCGATCTCCTTCGTAATGAAGATCAGCAGACAGCAAATCAGAGCTTATGCCAGTGTCCAGTTTTCGGGGGGCACCTCAA
>NZ_SUNH01000096.1 GCF_005048265.1 Paracoccus hibiscisoli | reverse complement strand
TAAGTAAGGATGACGGTTATGACGAAAAGCAACATGGCAAATCGCTACTCGCCAGAGGTCCGCGCGCGTGCGGTTCGGATGGTCTTCGAGCATCAAGGCTCTTACGAAACGCAGGCGGGCGCGATTGCGGCCATTGCACCGAAGATCGGATGTATTCCGCAAACCTTGCGCGAATGGGTCAAGCAGGCCGAGAAGGGCAGCGGCATGCGCGACGGCGTGACGACTGAGGAACGGGATCGGATCAAGGCACTGGAACGTGAGGTTCGCGAACTACGCCAGGCCAATGAGATCCTCCGCAAGGGTGAGTGGGTGAACGCCATCGGTCCGAGAGAACCCACGAACGCGTATTTTGCGCAGGCGGAACTCGACCGCCCACTGAAGCGATGATCGCCTTCATTGATGATCGGCGCGTTGTTTACGGTGTCGAGTCAATCTGCAGAGTGCTGCCGATTGCGCCGTCACCTTATTATCACCACATGGCGTGCAGCACAGACCCCTCCAAAGCCTCAGCGCGCCATCAGCATGACCGAGAGCTTTGCCCGGAGATCAAACGGGTTTGGGATGAAACTACCAGGTCTATGGGGTTCGCAAGGCATGGCATCAGCTGAAGCGCGAGGGCTTTGCGCTCGCGCGCTGCACTGTTGACCGTCTGATGAAACAGATCGGCATCCGGGGCGCTGTGCGCGGAAAGGTAATCAAGACAACTGTCCCTGACACGTCAGCGCCCTGTCCGCGCGACAAGGTGAACAGAGTGTTCCGGGCGCCTGCACCGAACCTACTCTGGGTCAGCGACTTCACTTACGTATCCACGTGGCAGGGCTTTGTTTATGGGGCGTTCGTCATCGACACGTTCGCCGACCGCATCGTCGGATGGCGGGTCTCGCGGTCTGCCAAGACAGACTTTGTTCTCGATGCCCTCGAGCAAGCTCTGCATGATCGACGGCCTGTTCAGAAGGGCGGATTGATCCATCATTCCGACCGCGGAGGGCAGTATTTATCTATTCGATACATCGAGCGTCTAGCCGAAGCAGGCATCGAACCCTCCGTCGGAAGCGTCGGCGATTCTTATGACAACGCCCTCGCTGAAACGATCAATGGCCTCTACAAAACCGAACTGGTCCATCGCCAGGGACCGTGGCGCAATATGCAGGATCTGGAAATGGCCACCCTCGGAAGGGTCGATTGGTTCAACAACAAGCGCCTGCTTGGCCCGATCGGAAACATCCCGCCAGCAGAGGCAGAACTGAACTTCCAAGTTCAGCGCGACATGCTCGATCTTGTCGCGTAAAGTCAAGCTATAGGTCTCCGATAAATCCGGGGCGATTCA
>NZ_SUNH01000095.1 GCF_005048265.1 Paracoccus hibiscisoli | reverse complement strand
GGTCGTGTCTCGGAAGTGGTAGAAATTGTCTGGCGGCGTAATCTCCGGGTGAACCAACACCCACCCAACCGGCGGCGGCAACCGCCAGGGAGATCACGCCATGAAGCAGAATACCGATAGCTCGTCCTTTTCGCCGCTGCCCGACGCAGGCGGGTATGATCCGATCGAGGATCGCCTGCGGGCGAATGTCCGGGCCACCATTGAAGCCATGTTCGAAGAGGAACTTGCCGCCTTTCTTGGTCGGCTTCGTTACGGCCGCGGCAATGAGCGGGCCAGGGGCTACCGCCACGGGCACCGCGATCGGCAGCTGACCGGCACATTCGGCACCGAGACGGTGCGGGTTCCTCGTGCTCGGATCGAGAACGAAGCCGGCAAGATCACCGAATGGCGCTCGAAGGCACTGCCCCGCTACAGGCGGCTGACAAAGAAGGCCGAGGCCCTGATCGCGGCGGTCTACCTGGCCGGCACCAACACGCGCCGGGTCAAGCGGGCGCTGTTCGGACTGTTCGAGGGGGCGGTGAGCAAGGACGTGGTCAGCCGGGCCTGGCGCAAGGTGAAGGTCGACTGGGACGCCTGGTCCACCCGCGACCTGGCCGAGGAGGATATCGTGCGGCTCATCCTCGACGGCACCGTCATAAAGACCCGGCTGGACCGCAAGGCCACCAACATCTCGGTGCTGGCGGCGATCGGTGTTCGGCGCGACGGACAAAAGGTGCTCCTCTCGATCAGGAACATGGGCGGCGAAAGCACGGCTGCCTGGAGCCAATTCCTCGCCGATCTGGACGCGCGGGGCCTCAGGCGGCCCGAGTTCGTAATCGTTGACGGCGCCCCCGGCCTTGAAGCCGCGCTTGTGGCGCTCTGGGGCGGGGACCTGCCCATCCAGCGCTGCACGGTTCACAAGCACCGCAACCTGCTTGGCCACGCGCCCAAGCGCCTGCATGACGAGCTGAGCGAAGACTACCGCGACATGATCTACGCCGACAGCGCCGCCGAGATCGAGACGCGCCGCAAGGCCTTCCTCCGCAAGTGGAAGCTCAAGTGCCGGGCCGTGGCCGATAGCCTTGAGGAGGCCGGCGATCGCCTCTTCAGCTTCACCCGCCTCGATCCGTCGCAATGGAAATCCGCACGGACCACCAACGCCATTGAGCGTCTGAACGAGGAGTTCCGCCGCCGCATCAAGACCCAGACCGTGCTGCCCTGCGCTGAAACCGTGCCGGTGCTGCTCTGGGCGCTCCTGGCGTCAGGGCAGATCCAGATGCGAAAAGTCGATGGCTGGGAAACCCTTTCTCAGCCTCTCGTGCCGATGTCTCTTGACCTCGCGGCCTGACCGGAGCCAACGTTACATGCTCGGAGCGCGCTGCTCGCCAATTTCCACCACATTCGCGACACGACC
>NZ_SUNH01000094.1 GCF_005048265.1 Paracoccus hibiscisoli | reverse complement strand
CTCCAGATTGGACCTGTCGCGTTTATGTGCCGCTCCGCGTGCTCATTTTAGGCGGCCCTCCGTTCGAAGGCGCCCGGGCTTTTCCAGCCCAATGCTGACTGCCGGCGGCGGGGATTATGAAAGCCGTTGATGTATTCGAAGATCGCCATCTGAGCCTGCCGCCTGGTTTCCCAAGACCGCCGCCAGATCAACTCGGCCTTGATGGTCTTGAAGAACGTCTCGACGGCGGCATTGTCATAACAATTGCCCTTGCCGCTCATGGACACTCTAAAACCACGCTGACACAGGATCTTCTGGTAGTCATGCGAACAGTATTGGCTGCCTCGTGCTGCGCATCTGTGAAAGATGCATCCTTTGGGCGGCGACCTGAGGGCGATGGCCATCTTCAAGGCCCGGATTGCCAGATCGCGCTTCATGCGGTTGGCTCGCGGCCCAGCCAATGACGCGCCGGGAGTGCAAATCCAGGGGCGAGACGATGTCCGCCATCGGTCCGAGGACCATGGTCGAGCGCCAGATACAGCCAGCCCTCTCGGGTCCAGATATAGCTGATGTCGCCCGCCCATTTCTGGTTCGGCGCGGCTGCGCAGAAATCGCGGTCCGAGCCAAGTTCGGGGCGGTGTTGAACGTATGGTTGCTGTCGGTCCCTCGTCGGGAAAATGATCCACCGGATCATTTCCTGACCCTCCTCGACTTTAAACTTACGCGTTCTTTCAACGATAATCCCGTTTTCGCGCAGTGAGACAGGCTCTGAAAACGATCCGGGGGTTCGTTTTCCTGTCGAACGCGACCCACGCGCCGGTGCCCCACATCGGCACCGACCTCCTTCAGCTCTTCGGTCATCCGTGGGCGACCATAGCTGCCTAGGCTCAAACGCGACTGGTCCTTGCTATGCGCCAGAACAACCATGTCCATACGCTGCCTGCGGCTGGCGGGGCGGCTCCGGTAAGCCCGCAAGCCACGCAGGCTGACATTCATAACCTGGCACAGTCGGTCGATCGGGAAGGCCTCGCGTTCGCCATTGTCGCTCGGACCAATGGCGCGAACTGGCTCACTCTTCGACGAACCGAAACCTCATGGTGTCGGGCATTCACCCGGACCCATGGCGTTCATGCCCTCCATGGCTCGCGAAGAACTGGGTGGCTTTTTTTAGGATGTCCCTCTTGCTGCGGGGAAACAGTCCGGGGACTGTTTCCTGATCCTGGCAAGTCCTTGAGGAAGCGGTTCTGGCGCCGAAGCGGTTCGTTCTCCCGCGCAAGCTCGCGATCTTCGGGCGGCACCACATCCGTGTCGCGCTGCGCCGTCACCCATTTGTTTAGAGTCGACAAGCCGACCCCAAGATCATCTGCAATCTGACGCCGCGAAAGCCCGCTTGTCAGCGCAATACGCACCGCATCCCTGCTCATTTGTCCTGATTGTGCCCATCGTTCATCTCCTTTGCTGCACATTACGTGGTCAAAGGAGCGGCACCAAACCGTGACAG
>NZ_SUNH01000093.1 GCF_005048265.1 Paracoccus hibiscisoli | reverse complement strand
GCAGAGCGCATCCTGCAGGGCTTTGACGGCATTCTGCAGCTGGATGGCTACACTGGCTACAACCGCCTGACGCGTCCGTCCCGGACAGGCGGCGCGCCGATCACCGTTGCCCATTGCTGGGCGCATGTCCGTCCTAGGCTGAACGTGATCTGTCGGCGCTCGGCCTCCCTGACCTCCTCGACCCGCACTGGGGAGCCCGACGCCGCGAGCGCCGCCTGCAGCTCGGGCAGGTCCGTCGGCTTCCAGCGTGTGAGTGCGGTGTCGATGTCGGCCGCCATCCGGCGCCGATCCGCGCTGCGCAGGCGCCGCGACGGGGCGAACACCTCGAGGCGCGGCCCTGCCGCCGGTTGGTGATAGCGCGGCGGCGACAGTCCGAGATCGCGGCAGAGTCGGACATGCACCTGCTCGCAGCGGTGCTGCAGGTCGGGCAGTCGGAGCGTCCGGCCGGCGAAGGTCGCCGCCATCAGCATCATGTGCAGGTGATCGCACGTCGTGTCGCGGTGCCGAAAGGCGAGCCAAGGGACCTGCCGCTGCGGCAGGCCCAGCCCGACGATCGCCATCTGCGCCATCTCGACCCACGCAGCACGGTCCACCGTCATCCCTTCGGGTAGCGAGAGCGTCACATGAAGGACGTTGTTCGCATGCGGAAAGCTGGGATCGGAGCGCAGCCAGCGATCAATGGAGGCTTCGCTCGCGGCCAGGCGACGGCAGAGCTCGGTCTTGGTGATCAGCCGGACATCGGCTGCGGGGTGTTTCTGCTGCATCGTCTCTCCTGTTGCAGGTTCCTGGTTCAAATCCGGTTGACAGTTCTTTCGCAGAGCCGCAGAGGTGATGTTGTTCAGGACATCCTCTCGCGGCTCCTTGCGGAGATCGCGCAGCCAACCGCCTGCTGCCGCGACCTCTTCATTTTAGAGTGCGTCCGCGACACCGCACAGAGGACCACCGAGGATGATTGTGGATAGCGGCATCCGGCCTAGCAAATGCCGGGCGAGAAAGCTCGATTTCCGGCACGGCCCTTTAGGTTCTTGAACGGGTCAGAACCTCCCACATGCCCCGAACCATGGCGATCGTGGTCGATAAATACTACGGGCGGGTGCTGCGTACGGCACGAGAGACGCCACGGGCCCATTTCAGCCACCGGTGCGTCGCCGCAAGGATGCGATATAGTTTTTCGCATGCGCGAAGTTCGCCCTCCTGTCGCTACGACTGCAACCGCGATCACGCACCGGAAAGAAACCGGGTATGATCGCGTGACCGGTTTCACGGCGCACTGTCCTCAGGACGGTCGCGAGGCACGTGACGGATTTCCGCGGCCTTGATGATGGGTGCCAAGGCCGCCCAAGTCGGCCTCCGCCAAGAACCCTCGGGTCTCCAGATTGGACCTGTCGCGTTTATGTGCCGCTCCGCGTGCTCATTTTAGGCGGCCCTCCGTTCGAAGGCGCCCGGGCTTTTCCAGCCCAATGCTGACTGCCGGCGGCGGGGATTATGAAAGCCGT
>NZ_SUNH01000010.1 GCF_005048265.1 Paracoccus hibiscisoli | reverse complement strand
AACCTGCCAGAGCCGAGCGTCCTGTTGGCAGAAAGAGGCTATGACGCTGACAAAATTCGAAAAAAGATGGAGGTGCGGGACGTGCTCACCCAAATTCCCATGCGCAAACCATGCAAGATGCGCGTCGGTGTCGATCATTCGCTGTATTCATTGCGCACCCTCGTCGAACGGTGCTTCAACAAGCTGAAAAACGCACGCCGGGCCGCCACACGCTACGACAAAACCGCTGAAAGCTTCCTGGGCTTCATCGACATCACGTCTATCCGCCTCTGGGTTCGCCTTTTGTCAACATGACCTAGCCCTGGCTGAAGCCGTTGGGGACGTGTCTTTTTGTATAAGGTTTGAGCTAAAACGATTGAGTTTATTAAACTTTTGACGATAAAACTTTTGTCAATGCGCCTGTAAACGCTGCAACGGCGCGCGCTGTCGAGCCACGATGCCGCGCCCTCGGTCGCCGCACCGCGTTCTTATGGTTGCACAATTTTAAGGGACAGAACGCGCCGACCGGACGCACGCCCCAAGAGGACCGCGCAACCGCCAAATACGCTGCGCCGTGGCGAATAACACCGATGCAGGCAAGGGCGACATGGGGTCGCCCTTGCCCAGATCACGCGATCTTGAACGGATATTGGTGCTCGGATCAGGTTTCGACGGGCTGCGCCTCGCGCGGGGGGCGCCCGATGATGTCGCGCAGGGCATCCAGTTCGATGAAGTTGTCGGCCTGGCGCCGCAGATCGTCGGCGATCATCGGCGGCTGGCTGCGGATGGTGGACACGACCGACACGCGCACGCCCTGCCGCTGCAGCGATGCCACCAGCGGGCGGAAATCGCCATCGCCCGAGAACAGCACGGCATGGTCCAGACGCGGCGCCAGCTCCATAGCGTCGACGGTCAGCTCGATGTCCATGTTGCCCTTGACCTTACGGCGGCCCATCGCGTCCGTGTATTCGCGGGCGGGCTTGGTCACCACGCAGAACCCGTTGTAATGCAGCCAGTCGACCAGCGGGCGGATCGGGGAATATTCCTCGCCCTCGATCAGCGCGGTGTAATAATAGGCACGCACCAGCTTGCCCCGCCGGTCGAATTCCTGGCGCAGCAGCTTGTAATCGATGTCAAAGCCAAGCGCCTTGGAGGCCGCATAAAGATTCGCGCCATCGATAAAGAGGGCCAATCTGTCATCTTTGTAAAACATGGGTGTTGCCTTTGTGGAACGGGTCGCTGCAAGCCACGGGCAGGGCGGGCCAGGGTGAGGGACCTGAAACGGACCGGTCCGTGGCATCGACTTGTATGGAAAGAGGAAAGCGTGGTTAACCTGTCTTTTGGTATCGTTGCTCTGGGCGCCAATCTGCCCCTGTCGGAGCGGGATCCGGCCGCCACCCTTCGCATCGCCCTGGGTATTCTGCACACCGCTCCGGGCATTTCAATCACCGCGACCAGTCGCATATGGCGGACTCCCGCCATGCCAGCAGGGTCGGGGCCGGATTTCGCCAATGCCGCGGCCCTGATCGCCACCCGCCTTCCCCCGCAGGAGGTGCTGGACAGCCTGCACCGGATCGAGGCCGATCATGGCCGCGACCGCAGCACCGGCCGCTGGAGCGCGCGGGTGCTGGATCTGGACCTGATCGCGATGGACGATCGGATCGAACCCGACATGGCGGGGCTGCGCGCCTGGATCGACCTTGGCGCCGAGGATCAGGCCCGGCGCGCGCCCGACCGGCTGATCCTGCCGCATCCGCGGATGCAGGACCGCGCATTTGTCCTGGCCCCCCTGGCCGAGATCGCGCCGGGCTGGCAACATGCTCTGACCGGGCGCAGCGTGGCGGCGATGCTGGCGGATCTGGGGCCGGATGCGCTGGCGGGAATGCACCCGGTCCGCGCGGCGGAATCGCCAGGTTTTGCTTGACAATCGGCGCTGTGGCACCCATCAGTCCGGTTCGCCCCGAATGTCCGATTCGCAACTGCACAGGTGATCCATGGCCCGCGTAACGGTCGAAGACTGCGTCGACAAGGTTCCGAACCGCTTTGATCTGGTGATGCTTGCATCCCATCGCGCCCGCGAGATCGCTGCCGGCAGCGCCCCCACGGTCGATCGCGACAACGACAAGAACCCGGTGGTCGCCCTGCGCGAAATCGCCGAGGAAACCCAGCCCGTCGACGATCTGCGCGAGCGGATGATCGAATCGACGCAGACCCAGATCGAGGTCGACGAGCCCGAGGAGGACGCCATGGCGCTGCTGCTGGGCGCCGAGGTTGATCGTCCCAAGCCGTCGGATGAGGAATCCGAGGAACGCATGCTGCGGATGATGCTGGAAGCGAACCAGCGCGCCTGACACGGCCACATCACAGAGGTCTTCGACACCATCATGATCGACGTCGAAGACCTGCTGGCCCTTGTCCGCAACTATAATCCGCGCAGCAATTGCGCGCTGATCCGCGACGCCTATGAATACGGCATGCGGATGCATGAGGGCCAGTTCCGCCATTCCGGCGAGCCCTATTTCACCCACCCCATCGCCGTCGCCGCCATCCTGACCGAGATGCGCCTGGACGACGCGACCATCGTGACGGCCCTGCTGCACGACACGATCGAGGACACGCGATCGACCAAGGACGAGGTCGTCGCCATGTTCGGCGCCGAGATCGCCGATCTGGTCGACGGGGTCACCAAGCTGACCAACCTGGAGCTGTCCAGCACCCAGTCCAAGCAGGCCGAGAATTTCCGCAAGCTGTTCATGGCCATGTCGCGCGACATGCGCGTGATCCTGGTCAAGCTGGCCGACCGGCTGCACAACATGCGCACGATCCGCTCGATGCGCCCCGACAAGCAGGTCAAGAAGGCCCGCGAGACGATGGACATCTATGCGCCCCTGGCCGGTCGCATGGGCATGCAGTGGATGCGCGAGGAGCTGGAGGACCTGGCCTTCAAGGTCATCAACCCCGAGGCGCGCAGCTCGATCATCCGCCGTTTCGTCAGCCTGCAGAAGGACAGCGGCGACATCATCGGCCAGATCACCGCCGACATCCGCGCCGAGATGGAGAAGGAGGAGATTGAGGCGACCGTGTTCGGCCGCGCGAAAAAGCCCTTCAGCGTCTGGCGCAAGATGCAGGAAAAGCAGCTGGCCTTTTCGCGGCTGTCCGACATCTATGGCTTTCGCATCATCACCGCGACCGAGATGGACTGCTATCGCGCCCTGGGCGTGATCCATCACCGCTGGCGGGCCGTGCCGGGGCGGTTCAAGGATTACATCAGCCAGCCGAAATCGAACGGCTACCGCTCGATCCACACCACGGTGTCGGGCCGCGACGGCAAGCGGGTCGAGGTGCAGATCCGCACCCGCCAGATGCACGAGGTGGCCGAGGCCGGCGTGGCCGCGCATTGGGCCTATCGCGACGGGGTGCGGACCAAGAACCCCTTTGCCGTCGATCCCGCCGAATGGGTCGCCAGTCTGAACGACCGCTTTGACACCGAGGACCACAACGAGTTCCTGGAACACGTCAAGATGGAGATGTACCAGGACCAGGTGTTCTGCTTCACCCCCAAGGGCGACGTGATGCAGCTGCCGCGGGGGGCCTCTCCGATCGATTTCGCCTATGCGATCCACACGCGGCTTGGCAATTCCTGCGTCGGCGCCAAGATCGACGGCATCCGCGTGCCGCTGTGGACGCGGCTGAAGAACGGGCAGTCGGTGGACATCATCTCGGCCTCGGGGCAGCGGCCGCAGGCGACCTGGCTGGACATCGTGGTCACGGGCCGCGCCAAGGCCGCCATCCGCCGCAGCTTGCGCGAGGAGGATCGCGACCGCTTCATCCGGCTTGGGCGCGAACTGGTGCGGGTCAGCTTCGAGCATGTGGGCCGCAAGCCCACCGACAAGGCGCTGCGTACCGCCGCCAAGCAGATGGGCCTGCCCTCGGCCGAGGATCTGCTGGCCCGCATCGGCAGCGCTGAGAATTCCGCCAAGGAGGTTCTGGGCGTCCTCTATCCCGAACTGGCCGGCAGCCACGACGAGATCGACGGACAGCGCCCCTTCGCGGGCCTGGAGGCCGATGCCAACTTCAAGCGGGCCCCCTGCTGCGCGCCCCTGCCGGGCGAGCGTATCGTGGGCATCACCTATCGCGGCGCGGGCGTGGTCATTCATGCCATCGACTGCCCCGTCCTGGCCGAGTTCGAGGATGCCCCTGACCGGTGGGTCGACCTGCAATGGCGCGAGGGGCGCCACCCCGCCGCCTATTCGACCGTGTTGAATTTGACGATCCGGCATGATGCCGGGGTGCTGGGACGCATCTGCACCTTGATCGGGGCGCAGGGGGCGAATATCTCGAACCTGGAGTTCATCGCGCGCAAGCCCGACTTCTACCGGATCGAGGTCGAGGTCGAACTGCGCGACCATGAACATCTGCACAACCTGCTGACCGCGCTTGAGGCGGAAAGCGACGTGGCGCAGGTCTCTCGCGTAAGGGACCCGGCGCTGAAACCCTGAGGTCGGCGGATCGCACTCGCTGCCTTGGTCGCAACGGGTGGCCTTCGTGTTCAAACGCCGCAAACCGCGCAGCTATGGCCAGCTTGCCACCGAGATGATCTATCCGCGCGGCGGCTGGCGGCGGGCCAGCGCCTATGTCGCGCATCGCCTGCGCCGCCTGCCCGACCAGCCCCACCGCATCGCGCGCGGGGTCGCGGCGGGGATCATGGTGAATTTCACGCCGCTGTTCGGTTTCCATTTCCTGTCGGCCGCCGCCGTGGCCTGGATCATCCGCGGCAACATCCTGGCGGCGCTGCTGGCGACCTTCGTGGGCAACCCGGTGACGCTGCCCTTCATCGCGCTGCTGTCGGTGGGGCTGGGCCGCGAGATCCTGGGCCTGGAGGGCAAGCTGAGCCCCCAGTTCATCTTTCACGAATTCTCCAAGGCCACCGGAGAGTTGTGGCACAACGCCCGCGCCCTTTTCGGCCCTTCCGAGATGCATTGGTATAACCTGGGCGATTTCATGACCCAGGTGTTCTGGCCCTACATGGTCGGGGGTGTCATCGTGGGCACCGTCGCGGGGATCGTGACCCACGCCCTGACCGTGCCGATCTTCATCGCCTATCAGCGGCGGCGCGAGAAGAAGATGGCGGACCGGATCGCCCGCGCCTCGCGTCTGGCGGCCGAACGCAAGGCCGCCCGCGACGATATCGACGCCCCCTAATACCCGCGCTGGCGGTCCACCAGATAAAGCGCGGGCTGGCCCGCCATCACCCGCCGCAGGTTCTGCGCCACCACCGGCGCAGCCGTTTCGGGCCGGGTCTCGGCCGCGATATGCGGGGTCACCGTGACTGCCGGGTGGGACCAGAAGGCATGATCCGCGGGCAGTGGCTCGGCCCGGAACACGTCCAGCACCGCATGGGCCGGGCGGCCCCGGTCCAGCGCCTCCAGCAAGGCCGCGTCGTCGATCAGCGTGCCGCGCCCCGGATTGATCAGCCACGCCCCCTGCGGCAGCAGCGCCAGCCTGCGCGCGTCCAGCAGGCCCTGCGTGTCGGGCGTGTCGGGCAGCAGGCAGATCAGGATCTGCGCCCTGGCCAGCGCCTGGTCCAGCGCCGCGACCGGCAGCACGGACACCCCCGGCACCGCCCGCCCAGAGGCGCTGACCCCCGTGACCGGAAAGCCGATCGCCGTCAGCATCGACGCCACCGCCTGCCCAAGCGCGCCCATCCCCAGCACCGTCACCGGCCGCGCATCCGCCAGCGGCGGCACCTGCCCGTTGCGCCAGATGCCGTCCTGCGCATAGCGGTCCATGCCCAGATGCGCCCGCATCGCCCAGCCCGTGCAATATTCGGCCATGCCGCGCTGCAGCCCCGGATCGACCATCCGCGCTAGGGGCTGGGTCAGGGTCGCGTTGCCCACGATCCGCTCCACCCCGGCCCAGAGGCTCTGGATCAGGCGCGCGTTGCGATAGGGGGTGAAATCGGTGATGTCGCCGCCCGGCGCATAGATGATCGCGTCGAACCCCGCCGGATCGCCGTCGCGCGACAGGGTCATTTCGGGCAGGGCCGCGCGCAGGGCGGGGGCCCATTCGTCCCACGCCCCGTCGCGGGCGGAAAAGCGGACCTTCATCGTGTCACCTCGGTCTGTGGACATGGGCTGATTGCACCAGGCCGAACCCCAGCATCAGAATCATCAGCGACGTCCCCCCATAGCTGACCAGCGGCAGCGGAGAGCCCTTGGCCGGCAAGAGCCCCATCACCGTCGCCATGTTGATCGCGAAATACAGAAAGAACGTCCCCGAGATGCCCAGGGTGATCAGGCTGGCAAAGCGGTCGCGGTTGGTCAGCGCCGAATAGATGCAGAATCCGAGGATCAGCATATAGAGGACCAGCAGCGACGAGGCCCCGATAAAGCCGAACTCCTCCGACAGGACGGTAAAGATGAAATCGGTGTGCTTTTCGGGCAGGAAATTCAGCCGCGACTGCGTGCCCTGCATGAAGCCGCGCCCGGACAGGCCGCCCGACCCCAGGGCGATCTGGCTTTGGATGATGTTATAGCCCGCGCCCAACGGGTCGGAGGTCGGGTCCAGGAAGGTGTCGATGCGGCGGAACTGATAGTCGCGCAACAGCTGCCAGTCGGTGCCCCGGCTGCGCATGATCGTCACCACCAGACCCACGGCGGCGCCGATCACCGCCCCGAAATACCACAGCGACACGCCCGCCGCGAACATCACGATGCCGCCCCCCGCCACCAGCATGATCGAGGTCCCCAGATCCGGCTGCATCAGCACAAGCGCGGTGGGCGCCAGGATCAGCAGCACCGGCACCAGCACCCAGAGCGGCCGCGACACCCGGGTCAGCGGCAGCCAGTCGTAATAGGCCGCCAGCAGCAGAACCAGCGCGATCTTCATCAGCTCGGACGGCTGGATGCGGATCGGGCCGATGTCGATCCAGCGCTGCGCCCCCATGCCGATCACACCGAACATGTCCACCGCCACGAGCATCAGGAAGCAGACCACGTAGGCCGCCACCGAAATCCCCCGCCAGAACCACATCGGCACGAAGGCCAGGCCCAGCATGACCACCATGCCGATGGCAAAGCGGATCATCTGCGGTTCGGCCCAGGTGTCCATGCGCCCGCCGGCCACCGAATACAGCATCAGGAAGCCGATGCAGCAGACGGCGGTGATCAGCAGGACCAGCGGCCAGTTGATATACAGGACCTTGCGGAACCCGGTCGGAACCTGGGCGACCTGATAGTCGAGATAGGACATCGCTTACGCCCTGCTGCGGCCGGGGCGCGGGGCCTCGGGCTGGAAAAGCTGCATGGCCTCGTGGCGGGCCTCAAGGCCTGCGCGCGCCTCCGACGGGACCGCATCCAGCGGCGGCAGGCCGCCGTTCAGCGCGAACAGCAGGATGTCGCGCGCGATGGGCGCCGCCGCGGTCGAGCCCCCGCCCCCGTGTTCGACCACCAGAGAGATGGCGTATTTCGGTGCCTCATAGGGCGCATAGGCCACGAACAGCGCATGGTCGCGCCGCGCCCAGGGCAGCTGATCGTTCGAGATCACGCCCCGCGCGCGTTCGGCGGCGGTGATGTTGCGGACCTGACTGGTGCCGGTCTTGCCCGCCATGCGCCAATCCTCGCGCGTGATCCGAGAGCTGCGCGCCGTGCCGCGCGCGCTGTTCATCACCGCGTCCATGCCAAGCCGCGCAACGCGCAGCGACGCCTCGCTGATGTCCAGGGCCGGGTAGTCCGGCACCGCCTGGCGCACCCCGTCGATAGAGCGCACCAGCTGTGGCCGCACCTCGCGCCCCGAGGCGATGCGCGCCGTCATCACCGCCAGCTGCAGCGGAGAGGCCAGCACGAAACCCTGCCCGATGGACGCGTTCAGGCTGTCGCCGACCTGCCAGTTCTGGCCGTGGCGGGCCATCTTCCATTCGCGATCCGGCGCGATCCCCACGGCGACGGCGGACATGGGCAGGTCATGGCGCACGCCCAGACCCAGCTTGCGCGCCATGATGGCGATGCGGTCGATGCCCACGCGCTGCGCCAGTTCATAATAATAGACGTCGCAGCTTTCCTCGAGGCTCTTGATCGCGTCGACCATGCCGTGCCCGCCACGCCGCCAGCAGTGGAACCGCCGGCCCCCCAGCTCGGTATGGCCGGGGCAGTAATAGCGGGTGCCCGCGTTGATGACCCCGGCCTCCAGCCCCGCCATCAGGGTGACCATCTTGAAGGTCGATCCGGGCGGATAGACACCCTGCACCGTCTTGTCGGCCAGGGGGCGGTGGTCGTGATCCATCAGCGCGCGATACTCCGGGCTGCTGATGCCGCGCACGAACTTGTTGGGATCAAAGCTGGGCGACGAGCAGATCGAGATCAGCTCTCCGGTCTGGCAGTCCATCACCACGGCGGCGGCCGATTCCTCGCCCATGCGCTGCGCGGCATAATTCTGCAGCGCCGCGTCCACGGTCAGCTGCAATGTTGCGCCCTGCTCGCCCTCCTGGCGGGACAGCTGGCGCATCTCTCGGCCCTGGCTGTTGACCTCGACGCGGCGCGCCCCGGCCTTGCCGCGCAGGACCTCCTCCATGCGGCCCTCGACGCCGATCTTGCCCAGCTGGAAATCGGGCAGGCGCAGGACCGGGTCCGGGTCCTCGATCCGCGACAGGTCGTAATCGCTGACCGGCCCGACATAGCCCATGACATGTGCGAAATCGCCCGCCCGCGGATAGGCCCGCGACAGCGCCGATTCGGGCGTGACGCCGGGCAGCGACGGCGCGTTCACCGCAATGGCGCTGAACTGCTCCCAGGACAGGCGGTCGGCCAGCACGATGGGGGTGATGGCGCTGCGGCGGCCGAACTCCTCCATCAGCTCCGCGATGCGGGCCTCGGTCATGGGGATCAGCTGCGACAGGCGGCGCAGCACCGGCTCCACGTCGCCGCCGGCCTCCTCGCGGGTCAGGGTCACGCGGTAATTCTGCTCGTTTCCGGCGATGATGATGCCGGTGCGGTCCAGGATCAGCCCGCGCGACGGCGGCAGCAGCCGGATCTTGATCGAGTTGCCGTCGGCCAGCATCCGGTATTCCTCGGCATGGTCCAGCTGCATCGACCGCATCTTCAGCGCCAGGGTGGTCACGGTGCCGATCTGGATGCCCGCCAGCAGCAGGCCCCGCCGGGTGATCTGGCGGCTGCTGTCCATGATCTCGCGTTGGGATTTCTTCATGCCGTCACTGCCCAATCCGTCCAGACTCGTTCGTCGCTATGTCTCGTTGCGTCCGTTGCGACGCAGGCCGATCAGCCAGCGCGCCGCGAACACGACCAGCGGATAGGCCGCCACCGTGGCCAGAAACTGCAGGATCACCTGCCCCAATGCCGATACCGGCAGCATGAACACCACCTGCACCAGCCGATAGCCCAGCATCGCCAGCCCGATCAGGACGCCGACGCGCAGCCATTCAACCATGAATGGCTGATCGCGCCAACGGGGCTCTCGCAGTCGTGCGGCCTCGGAGGCCAGCAGCACAAAGACCGTCCACAGCCCCAGGGGCCGCATCAGCAGCACGTCTTCCAGCAGGACGGCCAGCACGATCACCGGGGCGGCCAGCTGGTCGGGGCGCCGCAGCACCCAGGCCAGGATCAGCGCCAGCCCCAGATCGGGGCCGGGCCAGCCCATGATGCCCCCCGACAGCGGCAGCAGGCGCACAAACAGCAGCACCCAAACCGAAGCCAGAAAGACCAGCGTGCCCAGAACAAAGCTGCGGCGGGGCAACTGGATCACGGCGTCGTGCCCGGGTCCAGCGGGTCGCTGGCCGCCGCCGCATCCACCGGAGAGGTCGGCAGCTGCGGCCCGATCGGCCCGGTGATGCCGCCGCGGATGACGGCGGCGCCATCGACCACCGCCTCGGCCGGATGGGACCGCAGGACGCGCAGGAACTCCAGCCGCTCGTAATCGGCGGCCATGCGCAGGCGCAGCCGCCCGTCGCTGCCCTGCGCGACCTGCCCCACCAGCAGGCCGGGCGGAAACACCCCCCCGTCGCCCGAGGTCACGACCCGGTCGCCCGGGCGCACATTGTCGCCCTGTTCCACGAATTCCAGCAATGGCAGGGGCGTGTTGTCGCCGGTCAGCAGCGCGCGTTCGCCCGTGGGCTGGACCGTCACCGGCAGTCGCGAGGAGGGATCGGTCAGCAGCACGACCCGGCTGGTCCGGTTCCCCACCCCCGAAATACGCCCGACCAGCCCCAGCCCGTCCATCGTGGCCCAACCCTCGACGATGCCGTCCTGGCGCCCCACATTCAGCAGCACCGATTGGCGAAAGGCCGACCCGCTGTCGACCATCACCACGCCGGTGACGCTGGTCAGGGCCGGGTCGATGCGCACGTTGTTCTGCGCCATCAGCTTGGAGTTCTCCTGCTCCAGCTGGACGGCGGCCTCGCGCCAGGCGGACATGCGCTGCAATTCGCGGCGCAACTCCTGGTTCTGCTCATAGATGCGGGCATAGCTTTGAAAGCCGGACACCATCTGCGTGACGCGCGTCACCGGCACCAGCGCCCATTCGAAACGCGGCACGATGCGGTCGATCATCGCGGTGCGCATCTGTTCGGCGCGCGGGCTGTCGATGCGCCAGAACAGAAACAGCGCCAGCAGCGCCAGCGCCATGACCGCGATCAGGACGCGCCGCACCGGAGTGGCGAAATCTGGACCCTTGCGCGCCATTCTGGCGCCCCCCGCGACGCGATCAGCTGTCGTAATCGATGACGTGACGCAGCTGCTTTTCGAATTCCAGCGCCTTGCCGGTGCCCAGGGCCACGCAGCTCATCGGCTGGTCGGCCAGGCTGATCGACAGGCCGGTCTGCTCGCGCAGCGCCAGGTCCAGTTCGCCCAGCATGGCGCCACCGCCGGTCAGCATCACGCCGCGATCGACGATGTCGGCGGCCAGATCCGGGGGCGTCGCCTCCAGCGCGACCATCACGGCCTCGCAGATGGCCTGGACGGGCTCGGACAGGGCCTCGGCGACCATGGCCTGGCTGATCTCGATCTCCTTGGGGATGCCGTTCAGCAGGTCGCGGCCGCGCACCATCAGCGTGGCGCCGCGCCCGTCATCGGGCATGCGGGCGGTGCCGATGCTGGTCTTGATGCGCTCGGCGGTCGATTCGCCGATCAGCATGTTCTGGTTGCGGCGCAGATAGTTGATGATCGCCTCGTCCATGCGGTCGCCACCGATGCGGACGGACCGCGCATAGACCACGTCGCCCAGGGACAGGACCGCAACCTCGGTCGTGCCGCCGCCGATATCGACGACCATGCTGCCGGTGGGTTCGGTGATGGGCATGCCGGCGCCGATGGCCGCCGCGATGGGTTCCGCGATCAGGCCGGCCTTGCGGGCGCCTGCGGACAGGACCGACTGGCGGATCGCACGCTTTTCAACCGGGGTCGCGCCATGGGGGACGCAGACGATGATCTTGGGTTTGGAAAAGGTTGTGCGCTTGAACACCTTCTTGATGAAGTGCTTGATCATCTGCTCGGCGCTGTCGAAATCGGCGATGACGCCCTCGCGCATGGGGCGGATGGCCTCGATGCTGCCGGGCGTGCGGCCCAGCATCAGCTTTGCATCCTCGCCCACGGCCAGGACCACGCGCTTGCCGTCCTTGACGTGATAGGCCACGACCGAGGGCTCGTTCAGGATGATGCCCTTGCCCTTGACATAGATCAGCGTGTTCGCCGTCCCCAGATCGATTGCGATGTCGGTCGAAAACAAACCGCCGAATGCCATGCCCGTATCCTTTTCGCGCCGGTTGGCCCGGCCTGCCTTGTTGTGATGGTCCGCCTGCGCTGAATCGCCGCCCGCGCGTGGCCCCGTATAGAGCCACGCCGCCCACCGGAAAAGCCCCGATGCGCCACAGGGCGGTCAAAGGCGGCATCCCGCGCGTCACGGTTGCGCGGGATGCCCCGTCTTAATGGGAATACATGCTGATCTGCTTGGCATCCGTGTCGCGCCCGGTCATCGCGCGGCGCACGATCAGCCGGTTCAGCGCGCCGACATAGGCCTTGACCGATGCCAGGATCGTGTCCGTGTCGGCGGCCTGGCCGGTCACGATGCGGCCCTCCTCCTCCATGCGGACGCTGACGGTGGCCTGGGCGTCGGTGCCCTCGGTCACGGCATGAACCTGATACAGCTGCAGCCGCGCCGCATGCGGAAAGATCTCCCGCACCGCGTTGAAACACGCATCGACGGGCCCGTCGCCGGTCGTCTCGGCCCGCTTTTCGACGCCGTCCACGATCATGGTCAGGTCCGCCGACTGCCCGTCGCTGCCGCAGACGACGCGCAGATGCTTGACCTGCAGATGATCCTCGGCGGTGTTGGCCGCGGCGTCCAGGACCAGCGCCACGATGTCGTCGTCATAGACCTCCTTCTTGCGGTCGGCCAAGGCCTTGAACCGCACGAAGATGTCCTTCAGCTGGTTGTCACCCACCTCGTAGCCCAGATCGGCCAGCTTGGCGCGCAGGGCCGCGCGGCCCGAATGCTTGCCCATGGCGATGTTGTTCTCGGTCAGGCCGATATCGGCGGGGCGCATGATCTCGAAGGTCTCGACGTTCTTCAGCACGCCGTCCTGGTGGATGCCGGATTCGTGCAGGAACGCGTTCTTGCCGACGATGGCCTTGTTGAACTGCACCGGGAACCCCGACACGGCGGCCACGCGGCGGGAAATGCCCATGATCTTGGTCGTGTCGATCCCGGTCTGATACGGCATGATGTCATTCCTGACCCGCATCGCCATCACCACCTCCTCCAGCGCGGTGTTGCCGGCGCGTTCGCCCAAGCCGTTGATCGTGCATTCGATCTGGCGCGCGCCGGCCTCGACTGCGGCCAAAGCGTTGGCGGTCGCCATGCCCAGGTCATTGTGGCAATGCGTGGCAAAGATGATCTCATCCGCGCCCGGCACGCGCTCCAGCAGCATGGCGATCAGGGCGGCGCTTTCGCGTGGCGCGGTGTATCCCACGGTGTCGGGAATGTTGATCGTCGTGGCGCCCGCCTTGATGGCGATTTCCACGACCCGGCACAGGTAGTCATGCTCGGTCCGGGTGGCGTCCATGGGCGACCATTGCACGTTGTCGCACAGATTGCGGGCATGGGTCACGGTCTGGTGGATGCGGTCCGCCATCTGGTCCATGTCCAGGTTCGGGATCGCCCGGTGCAACGGCGAGGTACCGATGAAGGTGTGGATGCGCGGCTGGCGGGCATGGCGCACGGCCTCCCAGCAGCGGTCGATATCGGGCAGCTGGGCGCGGGCCAGGCCGCAGATGACGCTGGTTTTCGCCAGGCGCGCGATCTCGGACACGGCGGCGAAATCGCCTTCGGATGCGATGGGAAAGCCTGCCTCGATCACGTCCACGCCCATCTCGTCCAGCATGGCGGCGATTTCCAGCTTTTCGGCATGGGACATGGTGGCGCCGGGCGACTGTTCGCCGTCGCGCAGGGTGGTGTCAAAGATCACGACGCGGTTCTGTTCGGTCATTGGTGCTGTCTTTCGTGCGAAGTCTGAAGGAAACTCCGGGCGCTGACCTGACTGAGCGGCGGCCCGGAAGACCCGCTCAGCGCAGCGTAAGAAGCAGCAGACCGCGAAGCTGCACGGCCAGACGCGCGCCCTGGGGCGCGGTGCGGGTCGTGGCGATGTGGCGCATCCGGGTCATGGCGAGACTATGCCGCGTGGCGGGCGGCTTGAAAAGCCCCGATCTGCACCGCCCATCCAGGCGGCAGTTACCGCGCGACACATTGTAGCGACACATTTTCTCTGGCCTCGGCCCGCAAGCCTGCCTATCGTTTCAGCACGAGAACAAAGAAACGAACCAACAGATGAGGGCACAATGTCACGCAAGATCGTCGTCGGCTTCGACGGCAGCGACGCCTCGGTGCGCGCCCTGGATTTTGCCATCTCCCGCGCGCAGGCGCAGGGCGACAATATCCTGATCGCGCATGTCCTGGAGTGGTCGCCCTACAGCTTCCTGACCGCGGCCGAGGTCGAGGAACGCCACCGCCGCCGCAAGGAGGAGTTGCAGCGCGCCGAGGTCGCCATCCTGACCCCCATAGTCAAGCGGGTCGAGGATGCGGGCATCCCCTGCGCGACCACGCTGCGCTATGGCCATATCGCCGAAACCCTGTGCCGCATCGCCAAGGACGAGGGCGCGGCGATGATCTTCATCGGGCGGATGGGCGATTCGGGCTTTGCCTCGCGCATCTTCGGATCGGTCGCGGCGACGCTGGCGCAGGTTGCGCCGGTGCCCGTGGTCATCGTGCCGTGACCGGCCAGAAACAGGGACAATGACAATGAAAACACGCATCACAGCCGCGACCCTTGCGGCGCTGGCCGCGGGCCCCGCCGCAGCCCAGGGCATCGACGAGACCGTCAACCAGATCTTTGCCAATTCGACCGGCTGGTTCGTCAGCCTGATCTTTTCCAACTTTCCGGGCACGACCTTTCCCTGGATCGTGGGCTGGCTGGTCGTCGCGGCGACCGTCTTCACGCTGTATTTCGGCTTTATCCAGGTGCGCGCCTTTGGCCATGCCCTGGCGCTGGTCCGCGGCGATTACTCCGACCCCAACGATGCCGGAGAGGTCAGCCATTTCCAGGCCCTGACCACCGCCCTGTCGGGGACCGTGGGCCTGGGCAACATCGCGGGCGTCGCGGTGGCCATCGGCATCGGGGGCCCGGGCGCGACTTTCTGGATGATCCTGGCGGGCCTGCTGGGCATGGCGTCCAAGTTCACCGAATGCACCCTGGGGGTGAAATACCGCAACGAATATGCCGACGGCACCGTGTCGGGCGGGCCGATGTACTACATGGTCAAGGGATTCGCCGAACGCGGCCTGCCGGGCGGCAAGATCCTGGCCGTGCTGTTCGCGATCTTCTGCATCCTGGGCAGCTTTGGCGGCGGCAACATGTTCCAGGCCAATCAGGCCCATGCCCAGATCAGCAATGTCGTGGGTGCCTATCCCGGCTGGATCACCGGCGTGGTGATGGCGATCATCGTGTTCCTGGTCATCGTGGGCGGCCTGAAATCCATCGCGCGCGTCACCGAAAAGGTCGTGCCCTTCATGGCCGCGATCTATGTCGGCACGGCGCTGATCATCATCGTCATGAACTATGACATGATCGGCACGGCCTTCAGCCAGATCTTTGTCGGCGCCTTCACCAATGACGGCGTGGTCGGCGGCATGATCGGCGCGCTGATCCAGGGCTTCCGCCGCGCGGCGTTCTCCAACGAGGCGGGCGTGGGTTCGGCCGCCATCGCCCACAGCGCCGTGCGCACCAAGGAGCCCGCGACCGAGGGCTTCGTCTCGCTGCTGGAGCCGTTCATCGACACGGTGGTGATCTGCACCATGACCGCGCTGGTGATCATCATCACCGGCCAGCTGATCAGCGACCCGGCCACGGGCCTGTTCGTGCTGAACGAGGCCGGAACCCAGATCCAGACCGTCACCGGAAACAGCGGCGTGGCCCTGACCTCGGACGCATTCAGCAGCGCCTTTGGCTGGTTCCGCTATATCCTGGTGGTGGCGGTGGTGCTGTTCGCCTTCTCGACCATGATCTCGTGGAGCTATTACGGGCTCAAGGCCTGGACCTTCCTCTTCGGAGAGGGCCAGACCAAGGAGCTGGTGTTCAAGGTCATCTTCTGCCTGTTCGTGGTCATCGGCGCCTCGGCCGGTCTGGACCCGGTCATCGACTTCTCGGATGCGGCGATCTTTGCGATGGCGGTGGTCAACATCATCGCGCTGTATCTGCTGATGCCCATCGTCAAGGCCGAGATGAACAGCTATCTGGCGCGCCTGAAATCGGGCCAGATCCGCAAATACGACTGACGGTCCCGCGCGGGCCAACGAACCAGGCAGGGACACGGGGGCGGGCGACCGCCCCCGTGTCTCATTCGCGGTGGTCCCCCGTGCCGATCTGTGCCAAACGGCGCGCCCGCACAGGAGGAACCCGATGCCCGCACCGCCCCCCTTCGTTCACGCCGGAATGCGCCTGCCCTTCGCGCTGCTGGTCACATGCTTTGCGGCCTGGGGGATTGCGGCGAACATGACGGACCCGCTGGTCCAGGTCTTTTCGCGCATCTTTTCCATGAGCACCCTGCAGGCGTCCTTCGTGCAGTTCGCCTATTACGGGGCCTATTTCCTGCTGGCGCTGCCCGCGGCCTTCATCAACCGGCGCTTTTCCTACAAGACGGGCATCCTGACCGGGCTGGGCTGCGCCATCGCGGGGGCGTTCCTGTTCTATCCGGCGGCGCAGGCGATGACCTTCGGGTTCTTTCTGCTGGCGCTGTTCCTGCTGGCGGGCGGGCTGTCCATCCTGGAGACCTCGGCCAACCCCTTCGTCATCGCGATGGGCCCCGAGGGCAACGCCACCCGCCGCCTGAACCTGGCGCAGGCCTTCAACCCGGTCGGCACGAATATCGGCGTCTTCCTGGCCGCGACGCTGATCCTGCCGCAGCTGAACCCCGCCACCGATGCCGAACGCGCCGCCATGTCCGCAGCCACCCTGGAGACCATCCAGCGGGCCGAGCTGACGGCCGTCATGACCCCCTATGTCGGCTTTGCCGTCGTGCTGCTGGCGATCTGGGTGGCCATCGCGCTGCTGCGCATCCCGACCGACCGCGAATCCATCGCCCCCGATGCCGCCGGGGTGCAGTTCGGTCCGACCCTGCGGCGGCTGCTGTCCAACCGGCACTATGTCTTTGGCGTGGTGGCGCAGTTCTTCAACGTCGCGGCGCAGACCTGCGCGTGGACGTTCACCATCCCCTATGTCATCGCCACCCTGGGCGGGACCGAGGCGCAGGCGGGCTGGTATCTGCAGGCCAGCCTGGTCGTCTTTCTGGTCGCGCGCTTCGTGATGGTGGGGGCGATGGGCGTGATCCGCCCCGCAGCCCTGCTGACGGTCATGGCCGTGGCAGGCACCGCGCTGTGCCTGTTCGCGGCGACCGGGCCGGGTCTGGCCGGGGTCTGGGCGGTGGTCGCGCTGTCGGCGTGCCTGTCGCTGATGTTCCCGACCATCTATGGCATCGCCCTGCAGGGGCTGGGCCAGGACACGAAGTTCGGCGCGGCGGGGCTGGTCATGGCGATCCTGGGCGGCGCGCTGGTGCCGCTGATCCATGGCGCGGTCATGGACGCGCAGGGGGCCGCGCTGGCCTATGTCGTGCCGGGGCTGTGCTTTGTGGTGGTGGCCGCGTTCGGCCTGTTCGACCTGCGATCGACGCGCAAGGCGGCCGCGCGGCCCTGAGGGGTCGCGCTCAGGCGCGCCTGCGCCGCACCGGCAGCATCTGCTGCACCGCCCCCGCGACCAGCAGCCAGACCGAGGTCAGGATCAGCCCCCACAGGACCAAGGGTCCGGGGTGGAAATCCAGCCAGGCCGCCCAGATCGCGAGCAGCACCCAGAGCAGCGCCACCGGCAGCGACACCGCCCGCCAGCGTTCGGTGCGGACCGGGTGGATGAACTTGATGCCGGTGAACATCGCAATGCTCAGCGTGGTGACGATCAGCAGGATGACGAACCAGTGCGGCTCGGTCGCGAACAGGACCAGGATCACCATGTTCCAGCAGCCGGGAAAGCCCGCGAATGAATTGTCGCGCGTCTTCATCCGTGTATCCGCGAAATAGACGACGCTGCCAAAGACGATCACGATGATCGCGAACCAGCCCGTCCAGCCCGACAGCAGCCCCGACTGGAACAGCGCAAAGGCCGGGATGAACACATAGGTCAGATAGTCGATGATCAGGTCCATCAGCACGCCGTCATAGGCGGGCCAGTTCTTCTCGACGTCATAGCGGCGGGCCAGCGGGCCATCGATGCCGTCCACGACGAAGGCCACGACCAGCCACAGATACATCAGCGCCCATTCCCCCTGCACCGCGGCCAGCATGGCCAGCATGGACAGGACCGCACCGCTGGCGGTCAGAAGATGGACGGCAAGGGCTTTGTGACGCAGGTGCATGGCCGGTTTGTCGCAGGTTGCCGGGGGCTGTGCAACCGCGCTTGGCCCCCTGCGGCGCGCGGGCGGCAAGGGCGGCGGGAGGCCTCAGCGCAGGATCGGCGGGCCCTTGGGGCGCGGAGCCTCGACCTCGGGGGCGGGGGGCGTCAGGTCGAACAGCAGCGCGCCGGGTGGCGGGGCGGTGTCGGAAAAGCTGATGTCGACGCCGCCGGGCTGGGGCGGCAGAAAGGCCAGCGCCTCGGCCAGGGCCTTGGCGATGGCAGGCTGGCGGTCCACGGGCGCGCCCGCGATGACCAGCAGATGCCCAGCCCCCGAATGCCCGGCCCCCAGATGCCCGGCCCCCGCGACGCCGACCAGCGCCGCCCCTGCGACCAGACCGCGCAGGTCGGCCAGCCGTTCGGCCAGCGCATCGGACAGATCGGCCGCCACGCCCGCATCGGGCGCGGTCAGGCGCAGCCGGGCCTCGGCCTCCTCCGGGGCGGCCACCAGCGCGCCGGTCAGCCAGTCCAGCATGGCAGCGTCCAGCATCATCTCGGACGGATGGCCCGGATTGACCAGCAGGCCCGCCCCGTCCGCCTTGAGCAGACCGGCCAGAACCCGCCCCGGCAGCGCCGCATAAGCCACGGAATGGCCAAAGAAATCCGCCAGCCGGTCCTCGGCGTCGCAGGCCAGCGCCATGCGGACACCGTCAAGATCAAAGATCTGCAGCTCGACCTGGTCATGGGCGGGTTCGCGCAACAACGCGACCGACAGTTCGGTATCGGCCAGACGCGACAGCATCCGCGCCCGCTGCCGGTCGTCGGCATCGTGGAACGGAACGGGGGCAAGATCATCCAGCGCGCTCATGTCGGGACCTTTCCAAGCGGACGGCCCAACGGGTAAAGGCCCCGCCCCGCCCACGCAAGCGTGATTGCCCAAGTGCCGCGGACCGTCCCATATTGTCTGCATGAAAAGACGCGCCCTCATCCTGACTGCCGCCGCCCTGCCCCTGCTGGCAGCCCCCCGACTGGCCCGCGCCAGCCTTGCCCCCCTGCTGGCCGAGGCCGGACAGATGCGCCCCCTGCGCGCCGTCGCCCTGTGGCGGGCGGATGGTGCGCAGGGGGTGGAACTGGCCGCGCGCGGCTATAACGGGTTCACGCCCGACAGCCCCACCAACATCAAGTCGGCGTCGAAATCGGTCGTGTCCGCGCTGGCGGGCATCGCCATCGGGCGCGGCCTGCTGGAGGGGGCGGATCAGCCCGTGGCCCCCTTACTGCGCAGCGACCTGCCCGCGAACCCGGACCCGCGGATCGCGCGGATCACGCTTGGCAACCTGCTGTCCATGCAAGCCGGGCTGGAGCGGCAGTCGGGCCAGAACTATGGCCGGTGGGTCAGCAGCCCGAACTGGGTGCGCAGCGCGTTGGCCGCGCCGGTCGTTCAGGACCCCGGCACGCGGATGCAATATTCGACCGCCTCGACCCATCTGGTTGCG
This sequence comes from Paracoccus hibiscisoli, assembly GCF_005048265.1. Classification (GTDB taxonomy): domain Bacteria; phylum Pseudomonadota; class Alphaproteobacteria; order Rhodobacterales; family Rhodobacteraceae; genus Paracoccus; species Paracoccus hibiscisoli. The sequence continues at coordinate 141,371 of NZ_SUNH01000010.1, read as the reverse complement.
GCGATCCTGACCCGCGTCACCGGGCGCCCGCTGCTGGATGTGGCGCGCGACTGGCTGGGGCCGGTGCCGGGGTTCCGCATCACCGGGTGGGACCGCGATCCGCAGGGCATCTATCTGGGCGGCAATCAGATGGCGATGAGCACCCGCTCCCTGCTGGCCTTCGGCGCGATGTATGCACAGGAGGGCCAGGCCGGCGGCCGTCAGGTCGTGCCCCGCGCCTGGATCGCCGAAAGCTGGCAGCGTCGCACCGCCAGCATCTTCAGCGGGCAGGGCTATGGCTATGGCTGGTTCCTGGGCCGGATGGGCGGGCGCGACGTGCGCTATGGCTGGGGCTATGGCGGGCAGATGATCTATGTGTTCCCCGCAACGCGCAGGCAGCCCGCGATGGCCATCGCGATGACCTCGGACCCGGACCTGCCGTCGGGGCGCACGGGACACCGCGACCAGCTGCACCGGCTGGCCGACCGGATCGCGGCGGCGGTCTGAGCCGCCCCCGCCGATGGCCCCCCGGACATGGGGGCCTATTCGATGGGGGCCCTATTCGATGAAGTCGCCCGCCTGGAAGTTGCCCAGATTGCCCAGCAGCTGGCCGATCACGCTGATCTCGGTCACGGAGCCGTCGGTCACGCGGCGCGACAGGGTCACGACGCGGCCCCGCTCCAGGCCGAAGGTCTCGACATTGCTGACCACGCCCGAGGGCGCGAACGAGATGGCGACGACCCTGCGGTCGATCTCCTGCGGGGCGGCGGGGCCAAGGCGGAGCCAGCGCGATCCGACATAGTACCACCCCGATCCCGTCAGCAGCCCCTGCGCCGAGGGGCGGCCGATCAGGCCGGGCAGATCGTCCATGGTGGTCTGGCCCGGCACGACCTGCGCCAGCTCCAGATCCGGGGGGACATAGCCGTGATTGCGTTCGATGGGTGCACAGGCGACCAGCCCGAGGACAGCCAGAAACGCCAGTGTCATCAGGGTTCTGATGGCGGTCATGGGCGGGTTCCCTCCTTGGGGCGGTTGACGCGGCCCGCCCTGCCTAGCAAACTCGGCCACCCTGCTCAAGAATATCAATCCGACCGGCCCGGCCCCGCCGCGCCCCATCGCCCGAGGCCCCATGACATCCCCCGACCTGCATCCCGACCGACATCCGCAACGCCTGCGCGTGGCCCATCTGAACCCCAACAGCGCGACACCCTTTCATCTGCGTCCCGACGATCAGGTCTGCGCGGCCATCGCGACCGAGCTGGGCATCGACGCCCTGTCGCGTCTGGATTTCCGCGGCCAGGTCCGCGCTCAGGGGACGGACGGCTGGCTGCTGACCGGTGATCTGGCGGCGCGGGTGACCCAGCCCTGCGTGGTCACGCTGAAACCCGTGCGCACGCATGTGACCGACAAGGTCCGCATCCAGTTCTCTCCTCATGTGACCGCGCCCGAGGGCGACGAGGTCGAGATGCCGGACGAGACGCTGGAGCCCTTGGGCAATTTCATCGACCTGACCGCCATCATGATCGAGGCGCTGTCGCTGGCCCTGCCCGAATACCCGCGCGCGGAGGGCGCATCGCTGCAAACCACCGCCCCCGAAGCCGAGGCCACCGACACGCGCCGGCCCTTTGCCGGTCTGGACAAGCTGCTGGGGGGCCGGTCGGACGAATCCTGACCGCCGGGCGTGGCCCCCGGGCCACAGCACGGGCGCGAAATGACCGCGCGGGCCGGGTCGGGGGGCGCAATCGGGGCGGTTTTGCGCCAAATGAGGCCGGATCGTGGCGCAATTGCGGCCCTCCCGCGCCTTCGGGGCTTGCGGGCAGGACCGCCATCGCGTATCTGCGCGGTTCATTTACGAATTCAAATCTGGTGCCATAGCGTCGCGGCGCAGCACCCTGACAACCGAGGTGGTGACATGGCTGTCCCTCAGAATCGCGTAACCCGGTCCAAGCGCAACATGCGCCGTGCGCATGATGCGCTGGTCGCGGGCAACCCGAACGAATGCTCCAACTGCGGCGAGCTGAAGCGTCCGCATCACGTGTGCCCGTCCTGCGGCCACTATGCCGATCGCGAAGTGATCGCGAAGGCGAACGAGATCGACCTGGACGACGACGCGGCCTGATTTCGGCACGCGGCGCCTGTTGATGACCGTTCCGAACGCAAGCACGCCGACACCGCGCGCGCCCGAAACCGGGGGCAGCGTGGTGATTTCGGTTGACGCCATGGGTGGAGATCGCGGCCCCTCGGTCGTTGTCGCCGGCATGGCCGAAAGCGCCGAGAAGAACCCCGAGGTCCGCTTTATCGTCCATGGCGATCAGGCGGTGCTGGAGGGTCTGATCGCGCGCCGCAAGGTGCTGGCGGGTCGGTGCGACATCCGTCACGCGGGTGGCGTCGTCACCATGCATGACAAGCCCAGCCAGATCGTCCGCAAGGGCGAGGGCACGTCGATGTGGTCCGCGCTGGAATCGGTCAAGCGGGGCGAGGCGCGGGTCGCCGTGTCCTGTGGTAATACCGGCGCGCTGATGGCGCTGTCGATGCTGCGCCTGCGCAAGCTGCCGGGTGTGAACCGTCCCGCCATCGCCTGCCTGTGGCCGTCGCGCAACCCGCAGGGGTTCAACATCCTGCTGGATGTGGGCGCCGATATCCGCGCCGATGCCCATGACCTTCTGCAATATGCGCTGATGGGCGCGTCCTATGCCCGCAACGGACTGGGGCTGGACCTGCCGCGCGTCGGCCTGCTGAACGTGGGCACCGAGGAACACAAGGGCCGGGCCGAGCTGAAGCAGGCCCATGACCTGATCGAGGCCGCAGCCGCCGGCAACTTCACCTATGTCGGCTTTGTTGAGGGGGGCGATCTGCCCTCGGCCCGCGTGGATGTGATCGTGACGGACGGGTTTACCGGCAACGTCGCCTTGAAGACCGGCGAGGGCGTGGCCAAGCTTGTGGGCGATTTCCTCAAGGACGCCTTTTCCAATTCCATCATGTCGAAATTTGCGGCCCTTCTGGCCATGACCTCGCTCAAGCGCCTGCAAAAGCGCATCGACCCCCGCCGCGTCAATGGCGGCATCTTTCTGGGTCTGAACGGGACGGTCGTCAAATCGCATGGTTCCGCCGATTCGACCGGCGTGTCCGCCGCGATCAAGCTGGCCTTCACCCTTGCCGAATCAGGCTTTCAGGACCGCCTTGCCGCCCGCGTGGCCCAAGGCGCCGCAGCATCGGCTAGCGCGGCCGAGACAGGAGCATCCTCGTGACCCGACGTTCGGTCATCCGCGGCACCGGCCATTACCTGCCCGAACGCATCGTCGAGAACAGCTGGTTCGAGGGTCAGCTGGAGACCACCGACGAATGGATCCGCTCGCGCACCGGGATCGAACGGCGCCATTTCGCGGCCGAGGGTCAGAACACCAGCCATCTGGCGATCCGCGCGGCCCGCGCCGCGCTGGACCGCGCCGGTCTGACTGCCGCCGATATCGATGGAATCGTGCTGGCGACCTCCACCCCCGATTTCACCTTTCCCGCCGTCGCGACCATGGTCCAGGCGGGCCTGGGCATGTCGCGCGGCTTTGCCTATGACGTGCAGGCAGTCTGCGCGGGCTTTGTCTTTGCGCTGGCCAATGCGGATGCGATGATCCAGGCGCGCCAGGCCGACCGCATCCTGGTGATCGGCGCCGAGACGTTCTCTCGCATCATGGACTGGACCGACCGCGGCACCTGCGTGCTGTTCGGCGACGGCGCCGGTGCGGTGATCCTGGAGGCCCAGGAGGGCGCCGGGACCAGCGACGACCGGGGCATCCTGTCCAGCGATCTCAACAGCGACGGCACCTATCGCGACCTGCTTTACGTCGATGGCGGCGTGTCCTCGACCGGGACGGCCGGGCAGCTGCGGATGCAGGGCAACCTGGTGTTCCGCCACGCAGTCGAAAAGCTGGCCAAGACGGCGCATACCGCGCTGGACAAGGCCGGGTTGACCGGGGCCGATGTCGACTGGCTGGTCCCGCATCAGGCGAACATGCGCATCATCACCGCCACCGCGCAGCGCATGCAGCTGCCGATGGAAAAGGTCGTGCTGACCGTGGCCGATCACGGCAACACCTCGGCCGCGTCGATCCCGCTGGCCCTGTCGGTCGCCGATGGCGAGGGGCGGTTCAAACCCGGCCAGCTGATCGTCACCGAGGCGATCGGCGGCGGGCTCAGCTGGGGATCGGTCGTCCTGCGCTGGTGACCCGCTTCGGGCGGCCCTGCCCGCCCGGCCTCGACGGTCCACTACGGCGCCTGTCGCGCTGACAAGTATCGGGCGGGGAACGATTTCCCCGCGGTCTTCGTTGACAGGCACGGGAAATCCGACCATCCTTCCCGCATTCAAGAGGATCACCATGGGCGACAAGACCTTGACCCGGATGGATTTGGCCGAAGCGGTATTTCGCGACGTCGGTCTGTCCCGCCACGAATCCGCACAGCTGGTCGAAAGCGTGCTGGACCACATCTCTGATGCGCTGGTGCGCGGCGAGCAGGTGAAGATATCGTCCTTTGGTACCTTCTCGGTCCGCGACAAGAATGAACGAATCGGGCGCAACCCCAAGACCGGCGAAGAGGTGCCCATCACCCCGCGCCGGGTGCTGTCCTTCCGGCCCTCGCACCTGATGAAGGATCGCGTGGCAGCCGGCAACAAGCGCTAGGGGCCGCCCGGCGCATGGCAAAGGGCGCAGAGGCCTTTCGGTCCATCGGCGAAGTGGCCGGGATGATCGGCGTTGCGCCCCATGTCCTGCGCTATTGGGAGACGCAGTTTTCCGCGCTCAAACCCATGAAGCGTCCCGATGGCCGACGGTATTACCGCCCCGCCGATGTCGATCTGGCCGCAGGCATCTGCGTGCTGCTGCGTGACGAGGGGCTGACCATCCGCGGCGCCGTGCGCCAGATCGCCGTCGACCGGGGTCAGGCCGTGCGCGCACGCGGCGTGGCACTGCTGGAACGCCGCCTTCAACCCGCAGGTGCTGAGACCCGCCCCGACCGCACCCCCACCTGGTTGGCCCGTCTGACCGCCCTGGCCGACCATCTGCAGCGCATGTCGCCCGCCGATGCCCGCTGGCCGGCCGCGCAACCCACGGCGTTTCGACTGGCGCGGGCCATGTTGCGCCTGTCCTGACAGGTCATTGCGATTTGGCAAAGATTTCCGCCCCGAAGGCCTTGTGCTGGCCTGCCGGATCGCTCTATACGATGCGCGTCGGGCCGTGGCGCAGCCTGGTTAGCGCGTCCGTCTGGGGGGCGGAAGGCCGAGAGTTCGAATCTCTCCGGCCCGACCATTCCGAAAACGCCCATCCTTTTTCAAGGATGGGCGTTTCCCTTATCCCCCACCTGCATCAGGGGTCTCCGACATGAATGGCGTTCTGCCCGACAGCGATATCCGCGACCTGATCGACCGGGGCGTGATCCGCGCCGATGCCCCCGTGACCGCCGAACAGATCCAGCCCGCCAGCCTGGACCTGCGCCTTGGCACCACCGCCTATCGCCTGCGCGCCAGCTTTCTGGCCGGGCGCGGGCGGCGCATCGCGGACCGGCTGGCCGATTTCCAGATGCACCAGATGGACCTGACCCAGGGCGCCGTGCTGGAACGCGGCTGTGTCTATCTGATTCCGCTGCAGGAGCGAATCGCCCTGCCCGCGGGCCTGTCGGCGGTGGCCAATGCCAAATCCTCGACCGGGCGGCTGGACCTGCTGACCCGGCTGGTGACCGATGACGGCACCGAATTCGACCGCCTGCCCGAGGGCTATGACGGCCCGCTTTATGCCGAGATCTGTCCGCGCAGCTTTTCGGTGCTGGTCCGGCCCGGCATGCGCCTGAACCAGCTGCGCCTGCGCCGGGGACAGGCGGTCCTGTCGGACAGCGACCTGACCGCCCTGCATGCAGAGCAGCCGCTGGTGGGCGGCGCGCCGGCGCTGATCGATCAGGGCCTGGGCTTTTCGGTCGATCTGCGGCCCGCCAAGGGCGATCTGGTCGGCTATCGCGCACGGCCGCATAGCGGGGTGATCGACCTGGACCGGATCGGCGCCTATCCCGCCGCCGAATTCTGGGACGAGCTGCACAGCACCGAGGGGCGGCTGATTCTGGACCCCGGCGCCTTCTACATTCTGGTCAGCCGCGAATCAGTGGCGATTCCCGCCGATTACGCGGCCGAGATGGCCCCCTATCTGGCGATGGTCGGCGAATTTCGGGTGCATTACGCGGGCTTTTTCGATCCGGGCTTCGGCATCGGCGATGAGGGGCACGGCGCGCGCGGCGTTCTTGAGGTGCGCTGCCACGAGGCGCCCTTCGTGCTGGAACACGGCCAGACCGTCGGCCGCCTGGTCTATGAGCGCATGTCCACCCGCCCCGAGCGTCTGTACGGCGAGGGAATTCGGTCGAACTATCAGGGCCAGGGCCTGAAGCTGGCCAAGCAGTTCCGCTAAAGCGGGCCGGTCTGCCACAGGCGGACCTTCAGCCCGCCATGCGCGACGATGGGTCCGGGCGCCTTCCACGGCAGGGCGGTGGCCTTGGCCAGCCCCGCCTCCGAGGTGACGATGCCGATGCGCCAGCCCTGGAACCGTTCGCGAAAGACCGCGGCCATCTGGCCGTGCAGGCCGAACAGCGGGCCCTTGTTGCCGATCCGCGCGCCATAGGGCGGGTTCACGATCACGATGCCGGGCGGCCCGTCCGGGCGCTGCAGGTCGGTGACCTGCCCGGCCTGGAACCGCGTCACGGCACTCACGCCCGCGCGGGCGGCATTCGCCTCGCTCATGCGGATCGCGCCGGGGTCGCGGTCGAATCCCATGAACCGCACGGGCAGGTCGCGCGCCGCGGGGGCCGCGTTCAGCCGCGCAAAGACGGCCGCGTCGTAATTGGCAAAGCGCTGAAAGGCAAAGCCGCGGCTGCGGCCGGGCAGCAGGCCAAGGGCGATCTCGGCCGCCTCCAGCAGGAAGGTGCCCGAACCGCACATCGGGTCCAGCACCGGCTGGCTGCCGTCATAGCCCATCTCGGCCAGGAACATCGCGGCCATGGTCTCGCGCATGGGGGCCTTGGCGACGGCCTCCTTGTGGCCGCGCTTGTGCAGCGATTCGCCGGTCGTATCCAGGCTGAAGGTGACCAGATCATCCTCGATCCGCGCCTTGACGGTGATCGCGGGGCCGCTGTCCGACGGCTGCGCGAGGGGGGCGCCCAGCTCCTCGGTGATGGCGCGTTCGATGCGCTGCGTGGCGGCGCCGGCGTGATAGATCTTGGATGCGCGGCAGACGCTCTCGACCCGGATCGGGATATCCTTGGGCAGCAGATCGCCCCAGGGGAACTTGCGCGCGCGCTTGTCCAGCTGGGCCAGGTGCATGGCGCGGAACCCGCCGATCCGCGCCAGGACGCGCGTCGCCCCGCGCAGGCACAGGTTCGCGCGCCACACATCGGTCCAGCCACCCTGGACGGTCACGCCGCCGGGCTGGATCACGGGCTGCCAGCCAAGCGCCGCAGCCTCGGCCGCCAAGGGCGCCTCAAGACCGGGCGTGGCGACCAGGAAGATATCGAAAGAGGTGTTGTCCATCGCGCAGCCCTAACCCGGGTTGCGCCGAAAGGGTAGGGTCAGCGACGCGTCATGCGTCCCAGGGTGCGCATCTTGCGCGCCATGTCCTGGGTCTGCTTGGACTGCGCCTTGTCCTGCGGGGTGCGCGGCCCGGCATCGGGCGCCTGGCCCTTGTTACGCGACAGGGTGCTCATGCCCTTGTTGATGCCCCAGTTCATCGCGCGGCGCGCCACGAGGCGGGTGAACATGTTGAACAGCTGGTTCATATTCATCGGCGCGGCCCCTTATTCATCCTCGAACAGATCCTCGGCTGGATCGTCGGTCTCAATATCGGCATCGCTGCCCTCCGCGCCAAGGGGCAGGCCCAGACCATTGGCGGTGGGGCGCGACTCCAGCAGGCCCGCCGCCCGCAATTCGGTCAGTCCGGGCAGGTCGCGGGCCGACTCCAGGCCGAAATGGTCCAGGAATGCCTCGGTGACCACATAGGTCGCGGGGCGGCCCGGCGTCATCCGCCTGCGGCCCACGCGCACCCATTCCATCTCGATCAGCTGATCCAGCGTTCCGCGGCTGAGGGCCACGCCGCGCACCTCCTCGATCTCGGTGCGGGTGACGGGCTGGTGATAGGCGATGATCGCCAGCGTCTCGATCGCGGCGCGCGACAGGCGGCGCGTGTCCACCGTCTCGGTCTGCATCAGAAAGGACAGGTCGGGCGCGGTCCGAAAGGCGTGCCCGTCGCCCACCCGCTCCAGCACCACCCCGCGCCCCTGATAGGTCTGGCGCAGCAGGGCCAGCGCCTCGGCGGGGTCGCAGCCATGCGGCATCCGGGCGGCCAGATCGCGCACGGTCAGGGGGGTGGAGGCCGCGAACAGGATCGCCTCGACCATGCGGGCCTGGGCGTCCAGGGGCGGGGGCGGAAGGTCAGTCGTCATGGGGCTTTTGCCGGTAATGGATGGGCGCGAAGGTGTCCGCCTGCCGTATCTCCAGCCGCCCCTGGCGCGCAAGCTCCAGCGCGGCGGCAAAGGTCGCCGCCGTCGCGCTGCGCCGCCGCGCGGGGTCGCCCGACCAGCCGTCGGGCAGAAACACCGACAGGTCGGTCCAGTCGCCGGTGAACCCGATCATCCGCCGCAGCCGCTCCAGCGCCTGCTCCATCGTGAAGATGTCATGGCGGTCAAAGGCATAGGGCCGGAATTCGTCGCGCGTCTTCAGCCGGGCATAGGCGCGCATCAGGTCGATCAGCCCGGCCTGCCACTGGGTGCGGCGGCTGCGGGCCACGGTCTCGGGCGCGCCGCGGGCAAAGCGGCTCTGGCCAAGGCGGTCGCGGCCCATCAGCTGGGCTGCGGCCTGGCGCATGGCGGCCAGACGCTCCAGCTGAAAGGCCAGATGCGCGGCCATGTCTTGCGCCGACGGCCCCTCGGCCTGCGGGTCGGGCGGCAGCAGCAGCCGTGATTTCAGGAAGGCCAGCCAGGCGGCCATGACCAGGTAATCCGCCGCCAGCTCGATCCGCAGGGCGCGGGCCTGTTCGACAAAGGCCAGATACTGTTCAGCCAGATCCAGCACGCGGATTCTCAGCAGGTCCACCTTCTGCGTCCGCGCCAGCGTCAGCAGCAGGTCCAGCGGCCCCTCATAACCGTCGACATCGACGATCAGCGCCTCGTCCGCGCGGCGCTGCGCGACCTCGGCGGCGTCGGGAACGGGTTGCAGATAGGGCACCTGTCTGGACACGAAACCTCCGGTCATCGGCGGGACAAGGGTCCGCGCCCGCGCGCGCCTGTCAAGCGCTCAGCGCCCGCCATTCGGCGGTCAGGGCGGCGATATCGGCGGGGGCGGGCGGCCTGCGGCGGGCAAGGGCCGCGTCCGCGCGGCGGCGGGCCTCGGGCGTCATGGCGCCCGCGGCCTGGACCACCAGCTCCATCGCGGCGATGGTGCCGTTGCAATGCAGCACCAGATCACAGCCCGCCGCCAACGACGCGCGCGCCCGCTCGGCCTCGGTCCCGGACAGGGCGTTCATGGTGATGTCATCGGTCATCAGCAGCCCGTCGAACCCGATCTCCTCACGGATCAGGCCGATCAGCCGCCGCGATGCTGTCGCGGGCACCGTGTCGAAGGCCGGAAAGCGGATATGCGCGGTCATGCCCATCGGCAGGTCCGCCAGCGCGCGGAAGGGCGCGAAATCGACCGCCTCCAGCGTGGCGGGGTCGGCATCGACCGTGGGCAGGTCGTGATGGCTGTCCGATTGCGCGCGGCCATGGCCGGGCATGTGCTTGACCACCGGCAGCACGCCCGCCGCCAGCAGACCCTCCGCCGCGGCCCGGCCCAGTTCGGCCACCTGCGCGGGGTCGGTCCCCAGGCAGCGGTTGCGCAAAAACGGATGCGTCGCGTCCTGCGCGACGTCCAGCGTGGGCGCACAGTTCGAATCGATGCCGACCGCGCGCAGCTCCTGCCCGATCAGGTGGTAATAGAGCCACATGGCGCGCGGCCCCGCCGCCGCCTGATCCAGCGGCGCGGGCCAGTCGGTCCAATGGGGCGCGCGCAGGCGCTGGACGCGCCCGCCCTCCTGATCGACGGTGACGACGCAATCGCGGCCCACGGCCTCGCGCAGATCAGCGGTCAGACGGCGCAGCTGGTCGGGGCTGTCCACGTTGCGCCCGAACAGGATAAAGCCCCAGGGGTCGGCGGCGCGAAAGAACGCGGCCTCGTCCGGGGTCAGCGACAGCCCGGCGATGCCGCCCAGAATCGTGGCGTTTGGCACGGTCTCAGCCGCCAAGCGCCAGGCAATCCGTCCCCGACGATTGCAGCGCCGAGCAGAACTGCCGCGCTTCGCTGATCGAGCCAAAGCCCGCCACGCGTAGCCGCCAGAAGGTGCGCCCGTTCGACTGATGTTCCTGGATGACCGGCGCCTTGCCCGAGAACAGACTGCCGTTGCGGCCTGCCAGGCGCTGCCATTCGCCTTGGGCGATCGCGTTGCTGTCAAAGGCGCCGACCTGCACGACCGGGCCGCTGGCGCTGCTGGCGGCGGCGACCGGGGCGGGCGCGGGTGCGGGCGCCGGTTCGGGCGCGCGTTCGGCGGCGGCAGGCGCGGGTGCGGCCGCCGGGGTGGGTGCGGCGGCGGCGACGCGGGTGATGCGCGGACGAGGGGCCGGACGGGCCGAGGCCATGACGACGCCGGGATTGGCCTCGGCCTGGGCCTGGACCAGCGCCTCGGCGATGGCTGCGGCCTGGGCAGGGACGCCGTTCTCGTCGGTGACGACCTCGGTGACGGGGCCTTCGCTGGCGGGGGCGTCGATGATGGCGGCCTGGTTCACGGCCTCATCGGCCAGCGCGCGTTCGGCGGCGGCAGCGGCCTGAGCCTCGGCCAGGGCGCGGGCCTCGCTGTCGGACAGCGGCACGATCGGCTCTCCGGCAAAGGTCAGCGGGGTCTCTGACGGGTTGGCGGGTTCGCGGGCGGTGGCGCCCAAGCGGCCCATCGCCACGTCATCCTCCAGCAGATCCGTGGGCGAGGGCGCGATGGCCACCTGATCGGCGGGCGCCAGCGCCTGCCCCCCCGCGACCGAATTCACCGCCAGACCGGTATGGTTGGTCAGCTGTCCGCCCGGATTGTCGGCGGTGGTGCGGGCCTCGCCCTCGACCGCGCGGATGACGGGCACGCCCGACACGTCGCGCGACACCAGCTGCCAGCCCCAGGCCATCAGCCCGACCATCAGCCCGACCGAGGCGACCGCGCCCATGTAATGGGTGACGCGGGCCAGCCGCGCGGGCAAACCGTCGTCGCCCGTCGCGCGATCCGCGCCGGGATGACCGGCCGCCAGATGCGGCTGGCCGTTCTGATCGTAGGAGAATTCGCGCTTCACCTTGTGACGCGAGAATACGTAGCCGCCTTCGCGGAAGTCCATCACTGCCATGTTCGCCTGCCCGCCGGTTGTCCCGGATTAACCTTTGCCTGCTCTCAGCCTTCCCCGGCAGCGACGCATTCAGTCAGCGCATTTCTTCCGCCGGAGTGACGCCAAGAATAGCGAGACCGGATGAAATAACAACGCCAACCGCCCGGACCAACGCAATTTTTCCCTGACTTGTGACCGCGTCGCCATCCTGGATGAAGCGCAGCGACGTGTCGTCATTGCCGCGATTCCACAGCGAATGCAGGTCGGATGCCAGCTCATAGAGGAAGAAGGCGATGCGATGGGGCTCATGCGCGCGGGCGGCATGTTCGACCAGGCGCGGCCATTCGGCGACCTTGCGGGCCAGCTCCAGCTCGGCCGGGTGGGCCAGCACGGACAGATCGGCCCCCGCCAGGGTCGAATCATCGACCGCGATCCCGGCCTCGGCCGCGCGGCGCAGCACCGAATGCACGCGGGCGCTGGCGTATTGGACATACCAGACCGGGTTGTCCTTGGACTGCTCCAGCACGCGGGCAAAATCGAAATCCAGCGCGGCGTCGTTCTTGCGGGTCAGCATGATGAAGCGGGTCACATCGGCGCCCGCCTCCTCGACCACGTCGCGCAGGGTGACGAAGGTGCCGGCGCGCTTGGACATCTTGAACGGCTCTCCGTTCTTGAACAGCTTGACCAGCTGGATCAGCTTGACGTCCAGCGGCACGCGGCCATTGGACAGCGCCTTGACCGCCGCGTTCATCCGCTTGACATAGCCGCCGTGATCGGCGCCGAACACGTCGATCAGCTGATCGAAGCCACGGTCGATCTTGTCCCAATGATAGGCGATGTCGGGCGCGAAATAGGTCCAGGCGCCGTCCGATTTCTGGATCGGGCGGTCCACGTCGTCGCCATGCGCGCTGGAGCGGAACAAGAGCTGCTCGCGCGCCTCCCAATCCTCGGGCAGCTTGCCCTTGGGGGGCTCCAGCGTGCCGCGATAGATCAGGTCCTGCGCCTCCAGCCGGGCGATGGCGTCCTCGATCCGGCCGGTGCCGTAAAGCGCCTTTTCACTGGAATAGACGTCCATCTGCACGCCCAGAATGGCCAGATCGCCGCGGATCTGCTCCATCATCGCCTGCGTGGCAAACTCGCGGATATCCTCCAGCCAGTCGGCCTCGGGACGGTCCAGCAGGCTGTCGCCATACTTGTCCTTCAGCGCCTGCCCGACCGGGATCAGATAGTCGCCCGGATACAGCCCCTCGCGGATCTCGGGCTCCAGCCCGTTGGCCTCGCGGTACCGCTCATAGGCCGAGCGGGCCAGCACATCGACCTGCGCGCCGCCGTCGTTGACATAGTATTCGCGCGTCACCTCATGGCCGCTGAAATCCAGCAGCCGCGCCAGCGCATCGCCGAACACCGCGCCACGCACATGGCCCACATGCATCGGGCCGGTGGGATTCGCGCTGACGAATTCGACGTTGACCTTGATGCCCGCGCCCATGTCGGACCGCCCAAAGCCCGGCCCGGATCGCAGCGCGGCGGCGATCACCCCCTGCCAGACATCGGGCGACAGGCGCAGGTTCAGGAAGCCCGGCCCGGCGACCTCGGCCGCGCTGATGCGCGGGTCGGTCAGGCGGGCGGCCAGTTTGTCGGCGATGTCGCGGGGCTTCATGCCGGCGGGCTTGGCCAGCACCATCGCGGCATTGGTGGCCATGTCGCCATGCGCCGGATCGCGGGGCGGTTCGACCGTGACATTGGCCAGGTCCAGGCCCTGGGGCAGCTCTCCGGCTGCGGCCATCTGTTCCAGCGCCTCGACGACGACGCCGCGCAAATCGGTGAAAAGGTTCATCATGGGCTTCCTGATTGATCCCCGGGGGTTACCCTTTCGGGCCGGGGGAGGTCAACAGAAAGCCCCCCGCCCCGCTGTGGTGACGGCATGCGCGAATCGGAAAGATTGACGTGGCACGGCAATTGGTCTAGGCGGTTCGGGCCTGCATCCGGCAGGCATCAAGGCGGGGCGTCCGTGATTGCGTCCCAACTTTGCCGCCCTGGCGCCCTTCGGGGCGCGCGCGGCATGGAACGCACCGCGCCCCGAACGGGGACGGCTTATTGGAAAGCCCCGAATGACCAAATTCTCTGATCTGAAGCTTGACCCCAAGGTTCTGCAGGCCGTCCTGGAAGCAGGCTACGAGACGCCGACCCCGATCCAGATGGGCGCCATCCCGCCCGCGCTGGAGGGCCGCGACGTCCTTGGGATCGCGCAGACCGGAACCGGCAAGACCGCCAGCTTTACCCTGCCGATGATCACCCTGCTGGGTCGCGGCCGGGCGCGCGCGCGCATGCCGCGCAGCCTGGTGCTGTGCCCCACGCGCGAACTGGCCGCCCAGGTCGCCGAGAATTTCGACACCTATGCCAAGCACACCCGCCTGACCAAGGCGCTGCTGATCGGTGGCGTCAGCTTTGGCGAGCAGGACAAGCTGATCGACCGCGGCGTGGACGTGCTGATCGCGACCCCCGGCCGCTTGCTGGACCATGTCGAGCGCGGCAAGCTGCTGCTGACCGGCGTGCAGATCATGGTCGTGGACGAGGCCGACCGCATGCTGGACATGGGTTTCATCCCCGATATCGAGCGCATCTTCCAGCTGACGCCCTTTACCCGCCAGACACTGTTCTTCAGCGCCACCATGGCGCCCGAGATCGAGCGCATCACCAACACCTTCCTGCATTCGCCCGAACGCATCGAGGTCGCCCGCCAGGCCTCGGCCAGCGAGACGATCACGCAGCGCCTGATCCAGCTGACCCCCACCCGCCGCGACATGGCCGCCAAGCAGAAACGCGACCTGCTGCGTGCCCTGGTCGATGCCGAGGGCGATCTGCTGACCAACGCCATCGTCTTCTGCAACCGCAAGACCGACGTCGACATCCTGGCGAAGTCGCTGGCCAAGCATGGCTATGACGCCGCCCCCATCCATGGCGACCTGGACCAGAGCCAGCGGACCCGCACGCTGGAATCCTTCCGCGACGGCAAGCTGCGCCTGCTGATCGCGTCGGACGTGGCGGCGCGCGGCCTGGACATCCCGGCGGTCAGCCATGTCTTCAACTATGACCTGCCCAGCCATGCCGAAGATTACGTCCACCGCATCGGCCGCACGGGTCGCGCGGGCCGTCTTGGCACCTCGATCAGCATCGCGACGCCGTCGGACGACAAGTATCTGACCGCGATCGAGCAGCTGCTGAAGAAATCGCTGCCCCGCGTCGATGCGCCCGCAGGCTTTGCCGCCTCGGACACCCCCGCCCGCGAGGAGCGCAAGGCCGAGGACACCTCGGACGAGCGCAAGCCCACGTCGCGCAGCCGCAGCCGTCGCCGCGGCGGCAGCACCCCCGCGCCCGAGGCCGCGCCGGTCGAGGCCCCGGTGGCCGAGCAGGTCGCGGCACCCGTTGTGGCCGAGGCCCGCCCCGAGCCGAAACCTGCCCAACCCCGCCGGGAGGAGTCGCGTCGCGAGGAGTCGCGTCGCGAAGAACCCCGCCGTGAGGAGGCCCGCCGGGAGGAGCCTCGCCGTGAGGAAGGCCGCCGGGACGAGCGTCGCGGCGATCGTCGCGATGGCCGCCGCGGTCGCGATCAGGACGGTCGCGGATCGCAGGTGTTGGGCATGGGCGACCATGTGCCCCAGTTCATGCTGGTCGAACTGCGCAGCATCGGCCTGTCCGACGACGCCCCGTCCGAGGCCCGGACGCCCGTGGCCGAGGCCCCGGTTTCCGACGCCCAAGCGCCCGAGGCCGCCGAGGCGACCGCCAAGCCCGCCCGCCGCTCTCGCGGACGCGGTCGCGGCAAGGCGCAGGCCGATCAGCCCGTCGACGAGGCCCGGACCGCGCCCGTCACCGACGCAACCGAGGTTGCCGAGGCACCCGCTGCCGCAGAGACCCAGCCCGTCGAGGCTCCGGTGACCGAGGAGGCCGCGCCGGCCCCCAAGCGTCGCCGCAGCCGCAAGACCGCCGAGGCCGAGGCGCCGACCCCCGACGCCACCGAGGAGGCGGCCGCGAAGCCCAAGCGCACCCGCAGCCGCAAGGCAGCTGAGCCCACCGAGGCCCCCACCGCCGACGCCGAGGCACCCAAGCCGACGCGCCGCCGCAAGGCCGCGACCCCTGCCCCGGATGCCGAGGCCGCGCCGGCCGAGGACAAGCCCAAGCGCACCCGCCGCAAGAAGGCCGATCCCGACACCGCAGCAGCCAAGGACGCTGACGCACAGGCCTGATGCGCGCGGCACGACACCCTGCGACCTGGCTGCCCGATCTGGTCTTTGGCCTGATCGCGGCCCTGTCGCTGGCCCCGTTCGGTCTCTGGGCCGCCACGCCTCTGGCGCTGGCGGCCTTGCTGTGGCGGCTGGCGGAGGCCCCGCCCGCGACCGTCCTGTGGCGCGCGCTGGCCGCGGGCTTCGGCTGGTTCGCGCTGGCCCTGTTCTGGATTACCGAACCCTTCTTGGTCGACGTCGCCCGCCACGGCTGGATGGCGCCCTTTGCGCTGATCCTGATGGCGGCAGGCGGCGCGCTGTTCTGGGCGCTTCCGGCCTGGGCCGCGGCGCGCCTGTCACAGGGGCCCGTGGCCCGGGCGGCAGCCATCGCGGCGGCGCTGGTCCTGTCGGACTGGCTGCGCGGCTGGATCTTCACCGGCTTTCCCTGGGCGCAGATAGGCCACGGCTGGATCGACACTCCGGTGGCCCAGATCGCCGCCACGACCGGCGCCCTGGGCCTCAGCCTGCTGACGGTGACGATGGCGGCCCTGCCCGTCGCGGCACGGGCCATGGGGCGCAAAGCGACGCTGGCAGGCGGCATGGCGGCGATCCTGCTGGGGGCGGGGTGCTGGGCTGTCGGGGCCGCGCGCCTGGCCGCCCCCCTGCCCACCGATCGCGACCTGATCCTGCGCATCGTCCAGCCCGATGCGACGCAAAGCCTCAAATGGGACCCGGAATGGTCGGCGGTGTTCCTGCGCCGCCTGCTGGACCTGTCAGCCGAGCCGGGACGCCGCGACCTGGTGATCTGGCCCGAGACGGCAGTGAATTTCCTGCTGGAGGAGGCAGCCGAGGTCCTGCCCGTCCTCTCCCAGGCCGCCGACGCGCCCTTGGTGATGGGCATCCAGCGCCGGGAGGGCAGCCGGTTCTACAACAGCCTGGCCACGATCCTGCCCGGCGGCACGGTGGCCGAGGTCTATGACAAATTCCACCTGGTGCCGTTCGGCGAATACATCCCCTGGGGCGACGCGCTGGCACGGTTCGGCATCGGCGCCTTCGCCGCGCAGCAAGGCAACGGCTATTCGCCGGGACCGGGGCCGGTCGCCATGACCCTGCCGGGCATGCCCGACTTCCAGCCGCTGATCTGCTACGAGGCGATCTTTCCCCAGCATCTGCGCGCACTGGACCAGCGCCCCGGATGGCTGCTGCAGGCCACGAACGACGCCTGGTTCGGCACCCTGTCCGGCCCCTATCAGCATCTGGACCAAGCCCGCCTGCGCGCGATCGAGACCGGGCTGCCCCTGGTCCGCGCCGCCAATACCGGCGTCAGCGCGGTGATCGACGCACGCGGCCAGATCCGCGACAGCCTGCCCCTGAACACCGCCGGCAAGATCGACGCCGCCCTGCCCGGCGCGCTGCCGCCGACCCGCTGGCAGGCCTGGGGCAACGCGCCCGTGCTGGCCCTGATCCTACTGATCCTCGGCGCCTCGGTCCGGCGCCGCACTTCTTCTTCATGAAAATATCCGCGGGGGAGTCGGTGAAACCGACGGGGGCGGCAGCCCCCTCCCCGGCTTCCACACGGACGGATCAGTCGCGGATAAAGCGGCTGTCCTTGATCTGATCCCAGGCCCAGACCACCTCGGACAGGCGATCCTCGTCGGATCGGTCGCCGCCGTTCATGTCCGGGTGCAGATCCTTGACCAGCGACTTGTACTGCTTGCGGATCTCGGCGCGGGTCCAGTGGTCCTTGGCCTCAAGGATGTCCAGCGCGCGGCGTTCGGTGGGCGGCAGCTTGCGGGCGCTGGACTGCGCGCGCGATTCCGGCGCGGTGCCGTTTGCGCCCAGGATTTCCAGCGGGTCGCTGACGCCGTGACGGGCCCATTTGTCCTCGGCCGCCGCACGGCCGAAGGGCTTGGTGGGGCGTTCCCAGACCGTCGCGTTGTCGATGAACTGCTGGAACTCCTCCTCGGACTGGCCCTGGAAATAATTCCAGTTCGCGTTGTATTCGCGAACGTGCTCCTTGCAGAACCAGAAATAGTCATCAAGGTTGCGCGGATTCTTGGGGGCGCGATACTGGCCCGGCTCGTCACAGCCTTCGCGTTCGCAGATGCGGGTCGAGGTTTCGAACGCCCCCGACATGCCGCGCCGCCCCTTGGTCTTGCGCTTCTTGTCCTTGGCGGCGGAAATGTCGAAACCGAACGGGTCGTTCTTGCTCATCCTGGGGCACCTTTGCGACTCAAGGCGGGCAGTTTAGGCTATCTGGCGGCACATGAAACCCCTTGACGAAAAGGATATGCGGATGATCGCGGACCAGATGACCGAACGGCTTGCCACCCTGCAGCCCACGGCCCTGCAGGTGCTGGACGAAAGCGAGGATCATCGCGGCCATTCCGGCTTTCGTGACGGCGGCGAAAGCCATTTCCGCATCGTGATGGCCAGCCCGGCCTTTGCCGGCCTGTCGCGCCTGCAGCGGCATCGGCTGGTCCATGCGACCCTGGGCGACATCGTGCCGCGCATCCATGCGCTGGCACTGGAGCTGTCGGAAAGCCCGGCCCGTTAGCGCCGTCAGGCTTGCCGCCCCCTGCCCCGCCCCCTAGAAAGCCCCAACCCACAGAGACAAAGGGATGAGGGACATGACCGCGCCGAAGGATTTCAACGACCGAATGCTGTCCCTGGGCCTCGCCCGCGTCAGCGAGGCGGCGGCCCATGCCTCGGCCCGGCTGATCGGGCGCGGCGACGAGAAGGCCGCCGACCAGGCGGCCGTGAACGCCATGCGTGACCAGCTGAACATGCTGGACATCAAGGGCGTCGTCGTCATCGGCGAGGGAGAGCGCGACGAGGCCCCCATGCTGTTCATCGGCGAAGAGGTCGGCACCGGCGACGGCCCGGCCGTGGACATCGCGCTGGACCCGCTGGAGGGGACCACGCTGACCGCCAAGGACATGCCCAACGCGCTGACCGTGATCGCCATGGCGCCGCGCGGCACGCTGCTGCATGCGCCCGACGTCTATATGGACAAGCTGGCCGTGGGGCCGGGCTATCCGGTCGACGTGGTCAGCCTGGACATGCCCCCGGCCGAGCGCGTGCGTGCCCTGGCCGCAGCCCGCGGCTGCGAGGCCAGCGACATCACCGTCTGCATCCTGGAGCGTCCGCGCCACGAGGAGATGATCGCCGAGGTCCGCCAGACCGGCGCCGCCATCCGCCTGATCACCGATGGCGACGTGGCCGGCGTGATCCATTGCGCCGAGGCCGAGCTGACCGGCATCGACATGTATATGGGCTCGGGCGGCGCGCCCGAGGGCGTTCTGGCTGCGGCGGCGCTGAAATGCATGGGCGGGCAGATGTGGGGTCGGCTGCTGTTCCGCAACGACGACGAAAAGGGGCGCGCGCGCAAGGCGGGGATCACCGATCTGGACCGCATCTATGCGCGCGACGATCTGGTCACCGATGATGTCATCTTTGCGGCGACGGGCGTCACCGACGGGTCGATCGTGGCGGGCGTCAAGCGCGAGCCGGGATACCTGACCACCGAGACCATCCTGATGCGGTCCAAGACCGGGTCGGTGCGGCGGATGATCTATCGCAACCCGGTCAAGTGAGATAGAGCGCACAGGGGGGCGCTGCCCCCCGTCCCGTCCCGGGACTCCCCCCGGGATATTTGAGTGAAGAAGAAGCATGACGGCGTTTCTGGGCATCGACAGCTCTCTGAGCGGGCGGCGGTGGGTCGGTCCCTTGACCGATCTGGAGCGGCGGGCCGAGGGGTTGGCGCAGCAGGCGGCGCTGCCGTTGGCGGTGGCGCGGGTGCTGGCCGAACGCGGCGTGCCGCCCGAGGAGGCGCCGGGGTTCCTGGCGCCCAAGCTGCGCGATCTGCTGCCCGATCCGCTGGTGCTGCGCGACATGCAGGTCGCGGCGGCGCGGCTGGTCGAGGCGGCCGTGGCGGGGCAGCGCATCGCCGTCTTTGCCGATTACGATGTGGATGGCGGGTCATCCGCGGCGCTGCTGATCGACTGGCTGCATCAGCAGGGGCGTCAGGCGACGCTGTATATTCCCGACCGCATCGACGAGGGCTATGGCCCCAACGTCCCCGCCATGACCACGCTGGCGGCGGCGCATGATCTGATCATCTGCGTCGATTGCGGGACGCTGTCGCATGAGGCGCTGGCGGCCGCCGAGGGCTGCGACGTGATCGTGCTGGATCACCATCTGGGCGGCGAGACCCTGCCCCCCGCGCTGGCGGTGGTGAACCCGAACCGCATGGATGAGGATGGCACCTTGGGCCATCTGTGTGCGGCGGGGGTGGTGTTTCTGACGCTGGTCCAGGCGGGGCGGATCTTACGCGAACGCGGGCTGGTGCAGCCGGACCTGATGGCGATGCTGGATCTGGTGGCGCTGGCGACGGTGGCGGATGTCGCGCCGCTGGTGGGCGTGAACCGCGCCTTTGTCCGGCAGGGCTTGGCCGTCATGGCGCGGCGTCAGCGGGCGGGGCTGGTCGCGCTGTCCGATATCGCGCGGCTGGACGGGGCGCCGAGCGCGTTTCATCTGGGGTTCCTGCTGGGCCCGCGCATCAATGCTGGCGGGCGCGTGGGGCGGGCCGATCTGGGCGCGCTGTGCCTGTCGGCCCGCGATCCGCAGCGCGCCCTGCAGCTGGCGCAGCAGTTGGACGAGTTGAACCGCGACCGCCGCGCCATCGAGGCCGCCGTGCGCGAAGAGGCGCTGGCCCAGGTCGAGGCACGGGGCGACGTGCGCCTGTCCTGGGCTGCGGGCGCGGGCTGGCACCCGGGCGTGGTCGGCATCGTCGCCGCCCGCGTCAAGGAGGCGACCGACCTGCCCTCGGTCGTCATCGGCGTCGATCACGGCATCGGCAAGGGCAGCGCGCGGTCGGTCCCCGGCGTCGATCTGGGCCGCGCGATCCAGCGGCTGGCCGCCGAGGGCCTGCTGCTGAAGGGCGGCGGGCATACCATGGCCGCGGGCCTGACCGTGGAGGAGGCGATGATCCCCGCCGCGATGGAGCGTCTGGCCGATCTGATCGCCCGCGATCTGGCCGGGCGCACCGGGTCGGGCGACCTGCGCATCTCGGGCCTGCTGGAGCCGTCGGGTGCCACGCCCGCCATGTACCGGATGCTGGAGGATGCCGGGCCCTTCGGTCAGGCCGCACCCGCGCCGCGTTTCGCCTTTGCCGACCAGCTGATCGACAGCGCCGCCACCATGGGCGACCGCCACCTGCGCCTGCAGTTCCGCAGCCCCGGCAGCCCGCCGCTGGAGGCCGTGGCCTGGGGCGCGATGGACGGCCCGCTTGGCCCCGGCCTGATCGGCGCCAAGGGCCGGCGGTTCCATCTGGCCGGCAAGCTGGAGCTGTCGACCTGGGGCGGGCGCGAACGCCTGCGCCTGCGGCTGGACGATGCGGCGCCCGCGACCGGCAACCTTTGACGCCTCACGGGGTTCTGGTCACGACCGGACGCGGCCGCTAACCTTGCCGCGACAGCGAAGGAGACGCGCATGAAACTGACCTGGCTTGGCCATTCCGGCTTTCGTCTGGAGATCGAACAGGCGGTGATCCTGATCGACCCGTGGTTCACCGGGAACCCGGTCTTTCCGCAGGACGCGCGCGATCAGGCGACCCAAGGCGCGACCCATATCCTGATCACCCACGGCCATGGCGACCATACCGGTGACACGCTGGCCTTGGCCAAGGCGCTCAAGGTGCCCGTCGTGGGCATCTATGACCTGATCAGCCATTGGGAAAAGACCGACCAGATCGAGGGCACGGGGTTCAACAAGGGCGGCACCGTCGATCTGGGCGGGGCGCGCGTGACGATGGTGAATGCCAGCCATTCGAGTTCGATCGCCGGGCCGGACGGGCCGATCTATGCGGGCCACGAATCGGGCTACATGATCGCCGGAGAGGGGCACGTGATCTATGTCTCGGGCGACACGGACATCATGGCCGACATGGAGTGGATGGGCGATCTGCACAAGCCCGACATCGGCATCCTGTGCGCGGGCGGGCATTTCACCATGGACATGGCGCGGGCGGCCTATGCCGCGAAACGCTATTTCGACTTCAAGACCGTGATCCCCTGCCATTACAGGACCTTTCCCGCGCTGGAGCAGTCCGCCCAGGTGCTGATCGACGCGCTGCCCGATGTCAGGGTCATCGAACCCGAGGTCATGAAGGCGATCACGCTGTGAGTTTCCAGAGCTTTGACGACCCGGCGGGCGGCGGCGATCATGCCGCGCGCCTGTCCAACCTGCGCGCTCTGATGCGGGACCGCGATCTGGCCGCCGTGATCGTGCCCCGCGCCGATGTCCATCAGGGCGAATACGTGGCCGATGCCGATGCGCGCCTGGCCTGGCTGACGGGGTTCACCGGCAGCGCGGGCTTTGCCATCGCGACCCTTGATCAGGCGGGCGTTTTTGTCGACGGGCGCTACCGGGTGCAGGTCCGCGACCAGCTGGATTTGGGGCATTTTACCCCCGTCAACTGGCCGGAGACGCGGCCGTCAGACTGGCTGCGCCAGGCCCTGCCGCAGGGCGGGCGCGTCGGCTTTGACCCCTGGCTGCACACCCGCCGCGAGATCGATGGGATGGAGGCCGCCCTTCAGGGCAGCGACATCGCCCTGATCGCGCTGGACGCGAACCCCGTCGATGCCATCTGGCCCGACCGACCCGCCGCTCCCGTGGGCCGCGTGCGCATCCACCCCGATGCCCTGGCCGGAGAGACCGCGCCCCAGAAACGCCTGCGCCTGGCCGCCGAGCTGCGCGCCCAGGGTCAGGCGGCCGCCCTGCTGACCCTGCCCGATTCGATTTCGTGGCTGCTGAACATCCGGGGCAGCGACCTGCCCAAGAACCCGGTGGTTCAGGCATTTGCCGTGCTGTCCGACAGCGGTCATCTGGCGCTGTTCGCCGATGCGGCCAAGTTCGATGACGCGGTCCGGGCGCATCTGGGCGATCAGGTGACGATCCTGCCGCATGACGCGCTGGCCTCGGCGCTGACCGATCTGGAAGGCCCCGTCCGCATCGACCCCGCCACCGCCCCCGAGGCCGCGTTCCGCATCCTGGAGGGGGCCGGCACCGACATCGCCCGCGACCCCGATCCCGCGATCCTGCCCAAGGCCCGAAAGACCGCGGCCGAGCTGGCTGGCATGCGCGCCGCCCATCACCGCGACGGGGTGGCGATGGTCCGGCTGCTCTCCTGGCTGGACCGGCAGCAGCCCTCCACCCTGACCGAGATCGACGTGGTCCGCCGCCTGGAGGATCTGCGCCGCGAGGCGGGCATCCTGGACATCAGCTTCGACACGATCATGGGGGCGGGCCCGAACGGCGCCATCGTCCATTACCGCGTGACCAAGGCGACCAACCGCCGCTTGGCGGCAGGCGACGTGCTGCTGATCGATTCGGGCGGCCAATACGCCGATGGCACCACCGACATCACCCGGACCATCGCCCTGGGCGATCCGCTGGAGGAGGCCGTGGCCCCCTTCACCGCTGTGCTGCGCGGCATGATCGCGCTCAGCCGCGCGCGCTTTCCCAAGGGCGTGACGGGCGGGCATCTGGACGCGCTGGCGCGCCAGTTCCTGTGGTCACAGGGGCTGGACTATGACCACGGCACCGGCCACGGCGTGGGCGCCGCGCTCTGCGTGCACGAAGGGCCCGCGCGGATCAGCCGCGTCAGCGACATCCCGCTGGAACCCGGCATGATCCTCTCGAACGAGCCGGGCTATTACCGCGAGGGCCGCTTCGGCATCCGGATCGAGAACCTGATCGCCGTCCGCGAGGCCGAGGCCGAACCGGGCCGCACGATGCTGGGCTTTGACACGCTGACCCTGTGCCCCATCGACCGTCGGCTGATCGACCGCGGGGCACTGTCCGGCGACGATGCGGCATGGCTGGACGCCTATCACGCCCGCGTCCGCGATGCGCTCTCGCCCGATCTGCAGGGCGACGATCTGGACTGGCTGCGGCGGGCCACCGAACCGCTCGGCCAGGGGTGACGCCCGGGGGGTGCGGGGGGCGGGCAGCCCCCCGCCCTGCCGCGGGACGCAATCGTTACAACAGCGCCAGAATGCGCGCCGCCTCGTCCTTGCAAGGCGTCAGGGCGGCCCGGTCCTCGCCCGGATAGAACCGCGCGCGCACGGCGGTCGGCATGGGCGCGGGCGCGTCGATCAGCACGCGCGGGCCGGTCTGCACCGTCTCGGCCTGCCAGCTCTGCGCCAGCGCGATCTGCGCGGCCTTGGTCGCGCCATAGGCGCCAAAGAACTTCTGCCCGCCCCGTGCATCGTCAAGGAACAGCGCCGTTCCCTGGCGCTGGCGCAGCAGCGGCTCCAGCAGGGCGATCAGCCCGCGCGTCACCTCGAGATTGGTCAGCACGGACTTGGTCCAGTCGCGGCCCTCGATATGGGGCGCGGGCGCCATCGGCGCCGCATGGATCGCGCAATGCGCCCACAGGTCCAGCCCCCCCCACCGGCCCGTGATGGCCTGCACCATCTGCTTCATCGCCTCGGGCTCGGTCACGTCCATCGGCGCCAGCGTCGCCTGGCCGCCGGCCGCGCGGATGCGGTCGTCCAGCTCCTCCAGCGCGCCCACGGTCCGGGCGACCGCCAGCACGTGATAGCCCCGCGCCGCCAGCCCCTCGGCCAGCGCCGCACCCAAGCCCCGAGAGGCCCCCGTCACCAGCGCCAGCCGGGCTGCGCCTGTCTGTTCGATCTCGCTCATGTCCGGTCCCATGCCACCGCGCGCCCCCCCGCGCAACCATGAAAAAGGGGCCCCCGAAGGGACCCCGATGCCTGACCTGTCAGGACGCTCAGCGCGCCTTGAGGTCCACGTAATCGCGGCGGTCGCTGCCGACATACAGCTGGCGCGGACGGCCGATCTTGTTCTGCGGATCGCCGATCATCTCTTTCCACTGCGCGATCCAGCCCACCGTGCGCGACAGCGCAAAGATCGGCGTGAACATCGAGGTGGGGAAGCCCATCGCCTCCAGGATGATGCCCGAATAGAAATCGACGTTGGGATACAGCTTCTTCTCGATGAAGTACTCGTCCTCCAGCGCGATCTTCTCCAGCTCCTTGGCGACCTGCAGGACCGGGTTGTCGCCGATGCCCAGCAGCTCCAGGACCTCGTCGGCCGATTCCTTCATGACCGTCGCGCGCGGGTCGAAGTTCTTGTAGACCCGGTGGCCGAACCCCATCAGCTTGAACGGGTCGGACTTGTCCTTGGCCCGCGCGATGAATTCGGGAATGCGGTCCACGGTGCCGATCTCGCGCAGCATCTCCAGGCAGGCCTGGTTCGCACCGCCATGGGCAGGCCCCCACAGGCAGGCGATGCCCGCCGCGATGCAGGCGAAGGGATTCGCGCCCGACGATCCCGCCAGACGCACGGTCGACGTGGACGCGTTCTGTTCGTGATCAGCGTGCAGGGTAAAGATGCGGTCCATGGCGCGCGCCAGGGCCGGGTTCACCTCATATTTCTCGGCCGGAACCGAGAAGCACATGTTCAGAAAGTTCGACGCGTAATCCAGGTCGTTCTGCGGATAGACGAAGGGCTGGCCAATCGAATATTTATAGGCCATTGCCGCGATCGTCGGCAGCTTGGCGATCAGGCGGATCGCCGCGACTTCGCGCTGCCATTCGTCGTTCACATCGGTCGAATCGTGATAGAAGGCCGACATGGCCCCCACGACGCCAACCATTGTCGCCATCGGATGCGCGTCGCGGCGGAACCCACGGAAGAAGTTGTGCATCTGCTCATGCACCATCGTGTGGCGCGTGACGCGGGCACTGAAATCTTCCATCTGCGCGGGCGACGGCAGCTCGCCGTAGAGCAGCAGATAGCAGACCTCCAGATAGCAGGATTTCTCGGCCAGCTGCTCGATCGGGTAACCGCGATACCACAGCTCTCCCTTGTCGCCGTCGATGAAGGTGATCGTCGAATCGCAGCTGGCGGTCGAGGTGAAGCCCGGGTCATAGGTGAACACGTCCGCCTGGCCATACAGCTTGCGAATGTCCAGGACATCCGGCCCCTTGGTCGGCGACAGGATCGGCAGGTCGTAATCCTGCCCGTTCAGATGCAGTTTAGCGGTCTTGTCGGCCATGCAAAGGCGTCCTTCCGGCTAAGGCCGGGCGGTCCGCCGCGTAAACCCGTCAGACAGCCCTGGCATGTGAGGGCAGGCTTCAGCCTGCCAAATCGGTCTGGTCCTGCAGCCGGGCCAGCGTTTCCTCGCGGCCAAGCGCAGTCATCATGTCGAACACACTGGGGGTTGCGCTGGTCCCGGCCAGGGCGGCGCGCAAAGGCCCCGCGATCTTGCCCAGTCCGACGCCGTTCTGTTCCGCGACCGCCTTGGCCGCCCCCTCCAGATCGTCTCGGCTCCAGCTAGCATTCTGCACTGCGGCAGTCAATGATTTCAGCATACCACGGGATACCGTATCCAGCGCCTTGGCCGCCTTCTCCTCGATGGCGACGGGCCGCTCGATCATCGCGAACCGCGCCTGATCCAGCAACGCCGGCAGCGTTTTTGCCTTTTCCTTCAAGGCCCCCATCGCGCCCAGGATGCGCTGACGTTGCGTCGCGGTCAGCGGGGGGGCGCCCGTCTCGCGCAGATAGTCCTCCAGCGCGGCCAGCACCTGATCGTCGGGCATTTGACCGATATGGTGCCCGCTGACATGCTCCAGCTTCTTGAAGTCCAGCCGCGCGGGCGCGCGCCCGATCCCCTCCAGCCCGAACCACGCGCGGGCCTGCGCATCATCGAACAGCTCGTCATCGCCATGGCTCCAGCCAAGCCGCGTCAGGTAATTGCGCATCGCCGCCGGCGGATAGCCAAGCGCCGCGAATTCGTGCAGGCCGACCGCGCCGTGACGCTTGGACAGCTTCTTGCCGTCCTCGCCGTGGATCAGCGGGATATGGGCATAGGTCGGGCGCGGCCAACCCATCGCGTCGATGATCTGGATCTGGCGCGCCGTGTTGGTCAGGTGGTCATCGCCGCGGATCACATGGGTCACGCCCATATCGTGATCATCCACCACCACCGCCAGCATATAGGTGGGCGTGCCGTCGCTGCGCAGCAGCACCATGTCGTCCAGCTGGTCGTTGGCCACGCGCACCGCGCCCTGCACCTGATCGTCGATCACCGTCTCGCCCGTCCGCGGGGCCTTCAGGCGGATCGCATAGGGCGCGTCGGGCAGGTCAGTCGCATCGCGCCACGGGCTGAGGAAGGGCTGGCGCGGGTTCTCCTCGCGCCAGGCCGCGATCTCGTCGGTGGTCGAGAAACACTTGTAGGCCGTGCCGCCCTCCAGCATCTGGCGCGCGACCTCGGCATGGCGGTCCTTGCGGGCGAACTGGCTGACCGGTTCGCCGTCCCAGTCCAGCCCCAGCCAGGTCAGACCCTTGAGGATCGCTTCGGTCGCCTCGGGGGTGGACCGGGCGCGGTCGGTATCCTCGATCCGCAGCAGGAACTTGCCGCCCCGGCCCCGCGCGAACAGCCAGTTGAACAGCGCCGTCCGCGCGCCCCCGACATGCAGATAGCCAGTGGGCGACGGGGCAAAGCGGGTAACGATCTGGGTCATGGCGGCCTTTGGCGGGTTCGGGATGCGGCCCGGCGTTAACGCTTTGGTAAGCATCCCCGTGCCATCTTGCGGCCAAGTGATAGTCACCGGGTCGCGAAAGGACAAGGATGTTGCCCCAATCGGGCGCGGTGGCAGGCAGCCTGCCCCGCGCCGCCCCCCGCGTCCATGTGGCACCGCGCCCACCCGCAGCCCTGCGCGCGGGCCTGTTCCTGTGGGTGCCCGTCTGCCTGTCCGCGGGGATCGGCCTGTGGTTCCTGCGCCCCGGCCTGTTCTCGCCCGCGGAATGGGGGGCGCTGGCCTGCCTGCTGGTCTGCGCGGGAACCGTCGCGCGCATGGCCCCGCATTGGGCCGAACGGGGCCGCCTGACCTGGCCCCAGGCCGATGCGCTGCATCTGGGGGCGATGGCGCTGTGCTTTGTGGCGCTTGGCACAGGATTGGTGGCATTCCGCGCCGCCCATGTCGCGGCCCCAGTGCTGGAGTGGCGCTATTACGGCCCGGTCGAGGGGCGGGTGATCCAGATCGACCGCTCCGGGCGCGACCGGATGCGGCTGACGCTGGACCGGGTGGTGCTGCACGACCTGTCGCCCGAACGCACCCCTGCCAAGGTCCGCCTGTCGCTGATGGACGACCATGCCTTGCCGCCCCTGGGCCAGCGGGTGATGCTGACCGGGCATCTGGGTCCGCCATCGGCGCCGTCATCACCGGGCAGCTTTGATTTCCGCATGTTCGCCTGGTTCGACAGCCTGGGCGCGGTCGGCTATACGCGCACGCCCATCCTGGCCGTCACCCCGCCCGAGGGCGGGCTGTGGTGGGCGCACCGGGCGCGCATGGTGATCAGCGCCGCGATCCAGGACCGCATCGGCGGGCAGGCAGGCGCGGTGGCCGCAGCACTGATGACCGGCGATCGCTCAGGCATCGCCGAGGAGACGAACGACGTGATGCGCGCCTCGAACCTGTACCACATCATCTCGATCTCGGGGCTGCACATGGGGATGCTGGCGGCCTTCGTCTATGGCGCCGCGCGGCTTGTGCTGGTGGCTGTGCAGGGGGCGGGCATCGGGCTGGCGCGGCCCATGCACAAATGGGCCGCGGGCATCGCCCTGGCGGCGGCGGCGGCCTATCTGTGGCTGTCCGGCGGCGGCGTCGCGACCGAGCGGTCGTTCATCATGGTGGCCGTCATGCTGGGTGCAATCATCGCCGACCGACGCGCCATTTCCCTGCGGACCGTCGCGCTGGCCGCAACCATCGTGCTTATCTATTCCCCCGAGGCGCTGGTCAGCGCCGGCTTCCAGATGAGCTTTGCCGCCACCATCGCGCTGATCCTGGTCTATGGCCCCTGGGCCCGCATCGCGCCGCGCGTGCCGTGGTGGATCCGGCCGGTGGCGATGCTGGTCGTCTCGTCGATGGTGGCGGCGCTTGCGACATCGCCCATCGCGGCGGCGCATTTCAACCGGATGGCGCAATACGGGCTGCTGGCGAACCTGCTGGCGGTGCCGGTCATGGGCACGCTGGTGATGCCCGCGGGCGTGATCGGTGCCGTGCTGGCCCTGGTCGGGCTCGAGGCGCCGGCCCTGTGGGTCATGGGCGTCGGCACCGAATGGATGCTGTGGGTCGCGCGCTTTGTCTCCGGCCTGGGCGGCGCCGTCACCGGTGTCGCCAAACCGCCAGCGCCGGTGGTTCCGCTGATGGGCTTCGGCGCGGTCCTGTGCATCCTGTGCTGGCGGCCACCGTCCCGGCGCGGATGGCTGACACGGGCCGGGCTGGGCTTGGGCGTCGTGCTGTTGGCGGCCTCGGCGGTGCTGTGGATGACCGCGCGCCGTCCGCTGCTGCTGATCGCGTCTGAGGGCGAGGCCGCAGGCCTGATGACCTCCGCGGGACGCGCGATCTCAAAGCCCTCCGGCGGGGCCTTCGTCGTCTCGACCTGGCTGCAGGAGGATGGCGACATGGGCGACCAGGAACAGGCCGCCGCGCGCCCGGCCTGGACCGGCGATGCACGCGACCGGCAGGCGCCCCTGCCCCATGGCTGGCAGGTCTGGCACCTGACCGGCAAGGGGTCGGGCGCCCGCGCCGCCACGGCCTGCCGCCCCAACCGGATCGTGGTGGCCTCCGAACCCGTCGACATCGACGGCACCCCGCCCTGCCTGCTCCTGGACCCGAAACGCCTGCGACGCAGCGGCGCCGTCGCCATCCACATGACCGCCGACGGCCCCCGGATCACCCCTGGCGCGACGATGCGGCTGTCGCGATAGCACCGCCCCCGGCCCGAACCGGCCCTGCGGCACACGGTCCGCCGGACAAGTTTTTTACGACCCGGCACACCGACTGCCCCGCACGCGACCCGGGCCGGGGTCGTCGTCACCCCCGCGTCAGCCGCGCGACCAGACGCCGGGCCATCGGCGCCACGACCAGCACCGCCGGAAAGGCCACCGCCCAGCTGGACAGCCAATTCCCCAGCCACAGCCCCGCCACCCCGTCGGCCATACCGACCGCCCGCACCGTGGCGATCCCCGACACCAGCGAGGACATCAGCCCGGACAGAAAGAACCCGAACAGGATCGGGGCATAGCGGGCGGGAATCATCGGCCATCCCTTTCGACAGGCAGCCCCCGGCACCACGCCGGAGGCCGCAGGCAACTCTTACGCAAGCTCGGCAAAGACCTTGCCCAGGGCCTTGTCCAGCTTCTCGAACATCTCGTCCATCTGCGCGGGCGTCATGATGAAGGGCGGGCACAGCACGATCGACTGCCCCAAGGGCCGACAGATCAGGCCCATGTCGGTGCAGGTGTTCGCGATCCGCTCGCTGACCGACAGATGCCCCTCGAA
The DNA here is from genome assembly GCF_005048265.1 of Paracoccus hibiscisoli. GTDB lineage: Bacteria > Pseudomonadota > Alphaproteobacteria > Rhodobacterales > Rhodobacteraceae > Paracoccus > Paracoccus hibiscisoli. The sequence continues at coordinate 111,385 of NZ_SUNH01000010.1, read as the reverse complement.
AGGCGTCTTGGTCGCCTTGTCGCGCACCGCCTCCAGCGCCCACATGAAGCCCACACCGCGATATTCGCCGATATTCGGGTTCTGCGCCAATTGCCGCAGCCCGTCCTCGAACCGCGGGGCCAGGTCGATGACGTTCTGCGCCAGCCCCTCGTTCATCACCACGTCGATGGCCTTCAGCGCGATCGCGCAGCCGACCGGATGCCCCGACGCGGTGAAACCGTGCGGAAACTCCTCGATCTTGTCGATGGCGGCCTGCAGGCGGTCGGTCAGTTCCGGCCCCAGGATCACCGCGCCCATCGGGAACAGCCCCGCCGTCAGGTTCTTGGAGCTGATGATCGCGTCCGGCACGAAATCATAGGTGACGGACCCCCAGGTATTCCCCGTCCGCCCGAACCCGGTGATGACCTCATCCGCGATCATCGGGATGCCGTGCTTTTTCAGCACCGGCAGGATCGCCTGGAAATACCCTTCGGACGGCGGAATGACCCCGCCCGCGCCCTGCACGGGTTCCGCAAAGAACCCCGCGATGGTGTCGGCCCCCTCGCGCTGGATGGTTTCGTCCAGCTCACGCGCCAGACGGGCGGTGAACTGCTGCTCGGTCTCGCCCTCATGACCAAAGCGCCAGTAATGCGGGCAGGTCAGGTGGATAAAGCCCGGCAGCGGCAGGCCGAACACCTCGTTATAGGGCTTGCCCGTCATGCTGGCCGACACCACCGTCACCCCGTGATAGGCATTCCAGCGCGTCAGGATCTTGCGTTTCTGCGGGTTGCCTTCGGACGCGTGCATGAACCACAGCATCTTGACCATGGTGTCGTTCGCCTCGGAGCCCGAGTTCGTATAGAACACCTTGCCCCGCGAGAACGGCGACACCTCGACCAGCTTTTCGGACAGCATCACCGTCTGGTCGGACATCCGCCCGAAGAACGCGTGATAGCCCGGAAACCGGTCGTACTGATCCTTGGCGGCCTGGGCCAGGCCCTTGTGATCGAACCCCGCGACCATGTTCCACAGGCCCGAATTGGCGTCCAGATAGCGGTTGCCGTTCACGTCGACGACATAGGGCCCCTCGCCATGGGTCAGGACGACGGCGCCGCGCTTGTGCACGCTTGGCAGGTCGGTGAAGCCATAAAGCGAATATTCGTCGGCGCGCGATTCCCAGCTTTGCGGGATGGTCATGGTCAGGCTCCTTACCGATTTGGGATCAGGCTATCCGGGCGGCGGGGCGCGTTCAATGGGGCGGCTTGTGCAGATCGTGCAACCGGGGCACAGTTCGCGCGAACCGCCGGAGGAGCCTTGATGAGACACCTGCTGTTGGCCGCCGCCACCACCCTGGCCTGCGCCGCGCCCGCCCTGTCCGAAAACCGTATCGATCTGATCCGCCCCGACGCGCCCGCGCTGGCCACGCGCGGCACGCACCCGGTCGGGGTGCGCGCGCAGGACTTCACCGATGCCGACCGCATCGACGTGATCGCGGCCGCCCAGGGCGGCACGCCCACCACTGATCGCACCCTGCGGACCGAGATCTGGTATCCCGCCGCCGAAGGGACCGAACCCGGCACCACCTATGACACGATCCTGCGCGACGGGGTGACGCCCACCACCCTGACCGGCAGCGCCGCCCGCGACGCGGCCCCCGCGCAGGGGTCGTTCCCGCTGGTGATCCTGTCGCACGGCTATCCCGGCAACCGCTATCTGATGAGCCACCTGGCCGAAAACCTGGCCTCCAAGGGCTATGTGGTGGTCGCCGCCGACCACCCCGAAAGCACCTATGACGACCAGCAGGCCTTTGCCTCGACGCTGGTGAACCGGGCGGTGGACCAGCGCTTCCTGCTGGACAGCATGGCCGCGCTGGAGGGCGATCTGGGCGCCGCGACCGATGCCGATCATGCGGCGGTCGTGGGCTATTCGATGGGCGGCTATGGCGCGCTGATCTTTGGCGGTGCGGGCCTGTCGCGCACCGCGCTGGAGCGGACCGAGCCTGCCGGCTTTGCCCCGCCCGCGGGCCTGCTGGACCGCCTGGCCGCGGGCGGTGAGGATCACGCATCGCTGGTCGATCCCCGCGTCAAGGCGGTGGTGGCCATCGCGCCCTGGGGGCGACAGCATGAGTTCTGGGACGCGGGCGGGCTGAACGACCTGACCAAGCCGCTGCTGCTGGTCTCGGGCAGCGATGACGACGTGTCGGTCTATGATGCGATCCGGCAGATCTATGACCAGACGACGGCCACGACGCGCCATCTGCTGACCTTCGATCACGCCAACCACAATGCCGCAGCCCCCATCCCCGCGCCCGCCGAGGCCTGGGCCATGTCGGAATCCCTGGGCCGCGCGCCCTTTGACCATTATGCCGATCCGGTCTGGGACAGCGTGCGGATGAACAACATCCTGCAGCATTTCACGACCGCCTTTCTGGACATCCACCTGAAGGGCGACAGCGGCAAGGCGGACTATCTGAACCTGATCCCCGATGCGGGCGACGGGGTCTGGTCGCTGGACGATGACGGCACGCCGGACGCGGCCCATACCTATTGGCTGGGCTTTCCCGACCGCAGCGCCAAGGGCCTGATGTTCGAGACGAAGCCCTCCGGCCAATGACTTAGGGGCGGCGCAGGCCGATCTGGTCCAGCGCCGCCTCCAGCGCCGTCAGCGGGCGGCGTGCGCCCACCAGCGCGTCGAACCGCGCCCGCAGCGCGGTCTTTTCTGCGCCCTTGCAATCGTTCCAAGGCCGCCCCTGCAGCGCCATGTGCAGGACGTAATAGCCGATGAAATGCGGCCGCTCCCCGGCATCCATCAGGGCGCAATAGGCCGCATCCGCCCCTATCGCCCTGAGCGCCGCCGCATCGGGCACGCCCGCCGCGATCAGCGCCCGCGCCGTGGCGGGGCCGATGTTGCGGATCTGGGTCAGGTCGCTCTCCATCCCGTGCCTTTCCAAAAGCCTGCATTTCCTGTATCGCTGCGCGACCTTCAGGAACAGGCATGACATGACCGCCCATAACCCGGCCGCGAAAAAACTGTTCATCAAGACCTATGGTTGCCAGATGAACGTCTATGACAGCCAGCGCATGGCCGAGGCGATGGGCGCCGAGGGCTATGTCCTGACCGAGGATCAGGCGGATGCCGACATGGTCCTGCTGAACACCTGCCACATCCGCGAGAAGGCGGCCGAAAAGCTGTACAGCGACCTGGGCCGCCTGAAGCCGCTGAAGGCCGCGCGCCCCGATCTGAAGATCGGCGTCGCAGGCTGCGTGGCCCAGGCCGAGGGGGCCGAGATCATCCGCCGGATGCCTCTGGTCGATCTGGTCGTGGGGCCGCAGACCTATCACCGCCTGCCCGCCATGGTGCGCGGCGAGGCGCCCGCCATCGACACCGACTTTCCCGAAGAAGACAAGTTCGACCACCTGCCCGCCCCCCGCGCCACCCGGCGCGCGCCGGCCGCGTTTCTGACCGTGCAGGAGGGTTGCGACAAGTTCTGCGCCTTTTGCGTGGTGCCCTATACACGGGGCGCCGAGGTCAGCCGCCCCGCGGAACGTATCCTGGCCGAGGCCCGCGATCTGGCGGAGCGCGGCGTGCGCGAGATCACGCTCCTGGGCCAGAACGTCAACGGCTGGCACGGGGGGCCGGGGGGCTTTGGCGCCCTGATCCGGTCCTTGGGCGAGATCGCGGGGCTGGAGCGGATTCGTTACACGACCAGCCACCCCAACGACATGGCCGACGATCTGATCGAAGCCCATCGCGACGTGCCGCAGCTGATGCCCTATCTGCACCTGCCGGTGCAGTCGGGCAGCGACCGCGTCCTCAAGGCGATGAACCGCAAGCACACGTCAGACCAGTATCTGCGCCTGATCGACCGCATCCGCGCGGCACGGCCCGACATCGTGCTGACCAGCGATTTCATCGTAGGCTTTCCCGGAGAGACGGATGAGGATCACACCGACACCCTGCGCCTGATCGAACGGGTGGGATACGGCATGGCCTACAGCTTCAAGTATTCACCCCGCCCCGGCACCCCGGCCTTTGACCGCCCCGAGGTGGACGCCGCCGTGGCCGACGCCCGCCTGCAGGAGCTGCAGGCCCTGCTGACCCGCCAGCAGCACGCCGTCCAGGAGGGCATGATCGGCCGCACCGTCACCGTGCTGTTCGAGAAAGCCGGGCGCGAGGCCGGGCAGATGATCGGCAAGTCCGACTATCTGCATTCGGTCTTTGTGGACACCGATCAGGTGCAGGTGGGCGATCTGCGCGCCGTGCGCATCATCGGCAGCCAGCGCAATTCGCTGCATGGCGAACTGATCGCCGGATAAAAACCCGGCCCCCGACCGGAACGCACATTCTGTCGGGGGCCGGTCCTCCATGCGGTCGCGCCGCCCTGGAAGATCGTGTCGCAGCCAGGCTGCGAATCAGCTGCCGGCCCCCCAGGAACGCGCGAACAGGACGGGGGGCCGGGCTTTTCCGCAGCGGGTAGGGCCGCTGCGGAAACCGGTCGGGCAGAGGCTATTCGCCGCCGCCCAGATTGTGGACATAGACGGCCAGGGACCGGATCTCGGCCTCGGACAGGCGGTCGGACCAGGCGGGCATGACGCCATAGGGCCCCTGGGCGATGATGCGGGTCAGCGTCTCGGGCGAACTGCCATACAGCCAGACCTGATCGTTCAGCGCGGGCGCGCCCTGGCCGCGGTCGCCGCTGCCGTCATCCATGTGGCAGGCCGCGCAATTTTCGGCATAGACCGCCGCCCCCAGGGCCGCACGCCCCGCATCATGGGGCAGGCCCGACAGGGACAGGACGTGGTCGGTGACTTCGGTGATCTGCTGGGGCGCCAACAGACCGTCCGTGCCGAAACGCGGCATCTCGGAATAGCGGGTATCGGTGTCCTTGGGGTCGCGGATGCCGTGGCGCAGGGTCAGGTGGATATCCTCCAGCGTGCCGCCCCACAGCCAGTCGTCGTCCAGCAGGTTTGGATAGCCCGGCCCGCCTGCCGCCCCCGCGCCATGGCATTGCGCGCACCAGGTCCGGTACAGCGCGGCCCCCGCGTTCGTGGCATAGCCCACCAGCTGCGGATCGGCGGGAATGGCCTCCAGATCGGCCGCGACCAGGGCCTGCTGGACCGGCGCGTTCGCGGCGGCAAAGCGGTCGATCTCGGTCGCGACGGCGCTGCGGGTGTTGTACCCCAACAGCCCCTGCGTCGCCTGCGACACCAGCGGGATCGCCGGATAGGCGACCATATAGCCGAAGGCCCACACGATCGTCGCATAGAACGTCCACAGCCACCAGCGGGGCATGGGGTTGTCGTATTCAGTGATGCCGTCCCATTCATGCCCGGTCGACGGCGGCTCCTGCACCGCGGCACCGGGGCGGGTCCGACGGCGATAGGCGGGCGCGGCCGGGGCGTCGGGTTCAGCGCGCGGCGGGATGTCGCCCGCGATCTTGGCGGCATGTTCGGCATCGGCGGACTGGCGTTCCAGGGCGATGCGGTTGTCGGCCTCGTCCGCCGGCCGGTCGGTCTTGTCGGACATCAGCGGGTCTCCTTGTCGTCAGGGGCCTGGTCGGGGTCTTGGTCTGGGTCGGGCTCGGCGGGCCGGGTCTCGTGGCGAAAGATGCTCTCGGCGGCGTCGCGATGGATGCGCCTGCCGCCGGGGCGAAAGACGAAGACGACCATCCCCACAAAGACCAGCGTCAGCGCCAGAAGGGCCCAGCTGTCGGCCAGCGTGCGAAGAAAACTGTAGGTTTCCATGCCATGCCCCTCAGCGGTTCGGGTCGGGTTCGAAGGTCGAAAAATCGACCATCGTGCCCAGCACCTGCAGATAGGCGATCAGGGCGTCCATCTCGGTCAGCTGGGGCTGGCGGTCGAAATTGCGCATCTGCGCACCGGGATAGCGCTCCTGCAGGGCGGCGTCGCCGAACGGGTCGGCCTGGGCGCGCAGATCGGCGGCGGCGGCCTGCACCATCGCCTCGTCATAGGGCACCCCCACCCGGCGGTCGGCCACCAGACGGTCGCGCACATGATCGGCGCGGATCACCCGGTCCAGCAGAAAGCCGTATTTCGGCATGATCGATTCGGGCACCACCGATTGCGGATCGCGCAGGTGGTCGATGTGCCATTCGTCGGAATAGCGCCCGCCCACGCGCGCCAGATCCGGCCCGGTGCGCTTCGACCCCCATTGGAACGGGTGGTCGTACATCGATTCGGCGGCCAGGCTGTAATGGCCGTAACGCTCGACCTCGTCGCGCATCGGGCGGATCATCTGGCTGTGGCAGACATAGCAGCCCTCGCGGACATAGACGTCGCGGCCCATCAGCTCCAGCGGCGTATAGGGACGCACGCCCTCGACCTTTTCGATGGTGTTCTCCAGATAGAACAGCGGCGTGATCTGCACGATGCCGCCGATGGTGACGACCAGAAAGGACAGGACCAGCAGCAGGGTCGCGTTCCGCTCGATGATCTTGTGTCGGTCAAGAATGCCCATGATCTGAACCCCTTACTCGGCCGGAACGGCGATGGTGGAGGAAACGGCGCGGGGCTGGCGGGCGACGGTCGCCCACAGGTTCCAGGCCATGATGATCGCGCCGGCCAGATACAGCACGCCGCCCAGGCCGCGCACCACATACATCGGGAACTTGGCCGCGACGGTGTCGGCGAAGGCGTTGACCAGATAGCCGTTCTGGTCGACCTCGCGCCACATCAGGCCCTCCATGATGCCGGTGACCCACATCGCGCTGGCGTAGAGCACGATCCCGATCGTCGCCAACCAGAAGTGCCAGCTGACCAGCCCCAGGCTGTACAGGCGTTCGCGCCCCCACAGCCGCGGCGTCAGGTAATAGATGGCGCCAAAGGTGATCATCCCGTTCCAGCCCAGGGCGCCGGAATGCACGTGGCCGATGGTCCAGTCGGTGTAATGCGACAGGCTGTTCACGGACTTGATCGACATCATCGGGCCCTCGAACGTGGCCATGCCGTAAAAGCCCACCGCGACGACCATCATCCGCAGGATCGGATCGGTGCGCAGCTTGTCCCAGGCCCCCGACAGGGTCATCAGCCCGTTGATCATGCCGCCCCAGCTGGGCATCCACAGCATGATCGAGAACACCATCCCCAGGGTCGCGGCCCATTCCGGCAGCGCGGTGTAATGCAGGTGGTGCGGACCCGCCCAGATATAGAGGAAGATCAGCGCCCAGAAGTGGATGATCGACAGCTTGTAGCTATAGACCGGGCGCTCGGCCTGCTTGGGAATGAAGTAGTACATCATCCCCAAGAACCCCGCCGTCAGGAAGAATCCGACCGCGTTGTGGCCGTACCACCATTGCACCATCGCATCCTGCACGCCGCTGAACACCTGGACCGATTTCGACCCCCAGATGCTGACCGGCATCGACAGGTTGTTGACCACATGCAGCATCGCGATGGTCACGATGAAGGCCAGATAGAACCAGTTGGCGACATAGATATGCGGCTCGCGGCGCTTGATGATCGTGCCCAGGAACACCGCCAGATAGGTCAGCCAGACCACGGTCAGCCACAGATCGACATACCATTCCGGCTCGGCATATTCCTTGGACTGGGTGGCGCCCAGGATATAGCCGGTGGCCGCCAGGACGATGAACAGGTTGTATCCCCAGAACACGAACCAGGCCGCGTTCCCGCCCCACAGCCGCGCAGCCGATGTCCGCTGCACCACATAAAAGCTGGTCGCGATCAGCGCGTTGCCGCCAAAGGCAAAGATCACCGCGCTGGTGTGCAGTGGTCGCAGCTTGCCGAAATTCAGATAGCCCTGCGTCAGGTCGCTGAAGTTCAGCGCCGGAAAGGCCAGCTGAAAGGCGATGACCACGCCCACCAGGAACCCCACGATGCCCCACAGCACCGTCGCCACCACGCCATAGCGGACCACGTCGTCCATGTATTCGCGCGGATTGACGACCGCCAGCGGCTCGTCCACGCGGCGCAGGGTCCACAGGAACAGCCCGCCCGCGACCAGCATCACGATCAGCGCGTTGGCCATATAGGCGGGGTCGCGCGCCAGGTTCGCGCAGATGGCCGCGAACAGCGCCACCGCCCCAAGTCCGATCAGTTTCACCAAGCTCGACATGCTGTCCCCGCACCCATCCGCATTCCCTTCGCGGGCGGCCCGGCAGTGCGAATCACGCAGACCGGACGCCCTTCATGGGACAGGGCTTAGGCGGGTGCGGGGTGGCGGACCTTGATCTGCGTCAATCGCGCGACTTGACCCTGATCAAGGCGCGGCGCGCGGCGCGGGCGCAGACTGACCACAGCGACAACAGGAGGCGACAATGGCCTACAAGACGATCCTGACGGTTCTCAGCGACCCTGCCCAGCTTCCGCAGCTGGACAATGCCGTGGCCTTGGCCGCGGCGCAGGACGCGCATCTGGACATCCTCTGCCTGGGCATCGACCACAGCCAGGCCGGGTATTTCTTTCCCGGCGGCACCGCCTATGGCTGGCAGGAGGCGATCGACAGCGCCCTGTCGGATGCCGAGGCCCTGGACCGCAGGGTCACCGCCCACATGGCCGCCTGCCACGACACGCGCTGGTCGTCCGAGGCCGTGGTATCGCAATCCCTGGGGATCGCGGGTCTGGTCGGGATGCGGGCGCGCTTCTCCGATCTTGCGGTGTTGGCCAGCCCCTATGCCCAGGGCCAGCCCGGCGACGCGGAGCTGGTGACCGAGGCCGCGCTGTTCGAGGGCGCCTGCCCGGTTCTGGTCCTGCCCACGGCCCAGAACCCGGTCATCCCGCCGCGCCGCGTGCTGGTCGCCTGGAACCAGTCGGCCGAGGCGCTGGCCGCGATCCGCCGCGCCCTGCCGCTGCTGCGCGCCGCCCAGATGGTCGAGATCACCTGCATCGATCCGCGGCAGGGCGGTCCCGAACGCTCGGACCCCGGCGGGGCGCTGGCGCAGATGCTGACCCGCCACGGCGTGCGGGCCCAGATCGCGGTCCTGGCCCGCACCGCCCCCCGCATCAGCGATGAGATCAACCGCCGCGCGATCGAGATCGGCGCAGATCTGGTGGTCATGGGCGCCTATGGCCATTCGCGCCTGCGCCAGGCGATCCTGGGCGGGGCGACGCGCAACATGCTGGAACAGGCCAAGGTGCCGGTGTTCCTGGCACGCTGACCGCCTGTCACCCCCCCTGTCGGTCGGGCGCGGCAGGGGGGTGCGGGGGGACGGCCAGTCCCCCCGCCGTCGCGGGACGCAATTCAGACGCCGCGCTTGTTGCCCCACAGCAGGACATGCAGCTGCGGCAGCAGCCTTGGCCGGAACCAGCCCTCTGCCATGACCTTGTCCACCAGCCACAGCAGTCGGTCGGCCACGTCCTGCGCCGCCACCGGCAGGTCGGGATCGACCTCGGGGTTGCCCGGTTGCAGGACCAGGTCCAGCCCCGGATACCGGTCCGCGACCGCGCGCGCCCAGGCATAATCGGCGTCGTCAAAGACCACGATCTTCAGCACCACGGCCCCCGCCCCCTGCCCCGCCGCAAGGCAGGCGTCGAACGCCGCCCAATCGGGCCGCTCGCCGCTGGAGGGGGGCTTGGGGCTCAGCACCAGGACCGACAGCTGCGCGAACCAGTCCCGCGCGATCGAGCCCTGCGTCTCCAGCGCGAAGGCGTATCCCTCGGCCCGGCCCATCGCGATCAGCGGGCCGAAATCCTGGATCGCGGGGTTGCCGCCCGAGATCGACACGGTCAGCGGCCGGCCCCCCGACAGCTCGCGCACCCGCGCCCAGACCTGCGCCGCATCCATGGCGGCCCAGCTGTCGCGATAGGCGCTGTCCACCGCATGCATCGAATCGCACCACGAACAGCGATAATCACAACCGCCCGCCCGCACAAAGACCGTGGGCTGGCCGATCAGCGCGCCCTCGCCCTGGATGGTCGGGCCAAAGATCTCGGCGATGCGCAAGGGTCTTTCGGGCGGTTTCATGGCCGGTATTCCGCCCACGTCTTGGGCGTCTCGCTGACCTTGACGGCGCTGGTCTCGGGCCAGCGGGCGCGGCACCAGTCGAACAGGTGGCGCGCCAGATTCTCGGCGGTCGAGGGCACGTCCAGCACGTCGTTCAGGTGCCGGTGATCAAAACTTTCGTCCAGATAGGCCTTCAGCGGCGCCAGCTCGTGATAATCGCGCACGAAGCCGTCCCTGTTCAGATCCGCAGCCGCCAGCTCGACCACAACGATGTAATTGTGCCCATGCAGCCGCGCGCATTGATGGTCGGGGGCCAGGTGGTCCAGCCGATGCGAGGCGCTGAAGTGGAACTCCTTGCTGATCCGGAACATCACGCCCCCCCTGCGGCATGGGCCGCGACCGCCGCCTGCCAGAAATCGGCGTCGTCGTAATCGGTGGGGTCCGCGACGCCCGCCAGGTGGAATGCTTCGCGCCGCTCGACGCAGGTGCCGCAGCGCCCGCAATGGCGCGCGCCGCCCTTGTAGCAGGACCAGGTCTGCGCGAAGGGCGTCCCGGCACCCGCCCCCGCCGCCACGATATCGGCCTTGGTCGCATGGACAAAAGGCACCTCCAGCGCGACATCGGCATAGCCGTCCAGCGCCGCGCGCTGCATGGCGGCAAAGGCGTCGGTAAAGGCCGGGCGGCAGTCAGGATAGATGAAGTGATCGCCGCCATGGACCGCCGCCGCGACCGCCGTGTCGCCATTGGCCGCGGCGATGCCAAAGGCCACGGTCAGCATGATGGCATTTCGGTTGGGGACGACCGTGACGCGCATGGTCTCTTCGGCGTAATGGCCATCGGGCACGGCCAGATCATCGGTCAGCGCCGACCCCGACAGCGCCGCCCCCAGGCCGGACAGATCGACCAGGTGAAAGGGCACGGCAAGGCGCGTCGCGCAGGCCCGCGCGAAATCCAGCTCCTTGCGGTGGCGCTGGCCGTAATCAAAGCTGACGATCCGCGACAGGCGACCCTGCGCGGCCAGGACTTGGGCAAGCGAGACGGAGTCCAGCCCGCCCGAGCAGACGAGAGTGGTGTTCATTCTGTGACCCTTGTTTTTGTGACCCGGGTAGGCTGCGACCGGGAAGGCGCCTGTTAGCAGAGCGGTGCCAGGATGAAAAGCCGGGGCGCGCGGCCCTCAGGACAGCGTGCCGCCGTCGCTGTCATCGCCCGATTCCTCGACCAGGCGGTCGTAATCGGGCAGGGTCACCTCGCGCTTGCCGACCATCTCGATGATGCCGTCGCGGCGCAGGGCGGTGATCTGGCGGCTGACGGTCTCGATTGTCAGGCCCAGGTAATCGGCCATCGCCTCGCGGGTCAGGGGCAGGTCCAGCTGCATCCGCCCGCCGGGGCGCCTCTTGTGCAACGCGGCCTGGCGGCGCGCGATGATGGCGATGAACGAGGCGATCTTTTCGCGCGCGGTCTTGCGGCCCAACAGCAGCATCCATTCGCGCGCCGCGTCCAGCTCGTCCAGGGTCATCTCCAGCAGGCGATGCGCGACATGCGGGGTCTGGCGCATCATCTGGTCAAAGGGCTTGCGCCGGAAACAGCACAGCACGACATCGGTGGTGGCGGTCGCGTTATAGGCCGCCTGATCGCGCCCCGGCCGGCCCAGGAAATCGCTTGGCAGCAGCAGGCCCACCATCTGGGTGCGCCCATCCTCCAGCGTGTGGGTCAGCGTGGCGACACCCGTCACGACCGAGGCCACGAAATCCATCCGGTCGCCTTCCCAGATGATCGGCTGCCCGGCCTGATAGCTGCGATAGAACTTCATCTGCTCCAGCGTCGCCAGTTCATCGCCCTCGCATTGGGCGCAGACGGCGCGATAGCGGATGGGGCAGTCCTCGCAGTGCATGTCACCATGCCCTGCATCCGTCGTGTTGATCTGGGTCAAGGCAGGTGTGCGCATCCTGTCCCAGTGATAGCCGCATGGAACATCTTTCGCAACTGAGACGAACGGGCCTGTTTGAATCGCGGGCCCCCCGCTATACCAGCTATCCGCCCGCGACCCAGTTCCGCCCCACGGTGGACGGCACCGTGGTCGGCAGCTGGATGGAGGTACTGGACCCCGGCACGCCCGTGTCGCTGTATGTGCACGTGCCGTTCTGCCGGCGGCTGTGCTGGTTCTGCGCCTGCCGCACGCAGGGCACCCAGAGCCTCAAGCCGGTGGCGGACTATGTCCAGGCGCTGCTGACCGAGCTGCGCCAGCTGCGGGCCCGGCTGCCGCAGGGCATCACGCTGTCGCGGCTGCATTGGGGCGGGGGGACGCCCACGCTGCTGACGCCCGCGCTGATCGCCCGGCTGGCCGATGCCATCCGCGCGGCGTTCCCGTTCCGCGAGGGGGCCGAATTCTCGGTCGAGATCGACCCGTCCGAGATCGACGCCCCCCGCATGGCGGCGCTGGTGCAGGCCGGGATGACGCGGGCCTCGGTCGGGGTGCAGGATTTCGACCCCCAGATCCAGGACAGCATCGGCCGCCCGCAAAGCTTTGCGCTGACCGCCCGCGCGGTCGACCTGATTCGCGATCACGGCATTGCCGGGCTGAATGCCGACATCCTCTATGGCCTGCCGCATCAGACCGGCGCGCGCATGGCCGATACGGTGCAAAAGCTGCTGGCGCTGTCGCCCGACCGGGTCGCGCTGTACGGCTATGCGCATGTGCCGTGGATGTCGCGGCGGCAGGTGATGATCCCCGAGGCCGCGCTGCCCGACGGAGAGGCGCGTCTGGCGCTGTTCGACACGGCGCGGGCGCTGTTCCTGGATGATGGGTTCCGCCAGATCGGCATCGACCATTTCGCGCGGCCGGGCGACGGTCTGGCGCGGGCCGCCGATCAGGGGCGGCTCAGGCGCAACTTCCAGGGCTATACCGATGACGGGGCCGAGGTTCTGCTGGGCTTGGGGGCCTCGTCCATCTCGCGCTATCCGCAGGGCTATGCGCAGAACGCGCCCGCGACCGGGGCCTGGTTGGCGGCGGTGCGCGCGGGTCGCGTGCCGGTGACGCGCGGCCATGCCTTCGGCCCCGAGGACGGCTGGCGCGGCCGCATGATCGAGGCGCTGATGTGCGATTTCCGCATCGACCCCGCCGATATCCAGGCGCGCTTCGGCCTGACCCCGGACCAGCAGTCCCGCATTCTGGCACCCCTGCTGGACCGGTTCGGCCCGGCGGTCGCACTGCGCGACGGCGCGCTGGTCATCCCGCCCGAGGCACGCCCCCTGACGCGGCTAATCGCGCAGGCGCTGGACGCCTATGCCGCCCCCGAAGGGGGGCATTCGGCCGCCGTCTGAGCCTGGGTCAGTGCGCCTCGGCCCAGGTGGCGCCCTGGCCCGCATCGACGACCAGCGGCACGGACAGGCGCACGGACGGCTCGGCCGCGCCCTCCATCACGGCGCGGGCGCGGGCGATCAGGTCGTCCGCGGCATCCTCGCGGACCTCGAAGACCAGCTCGTCATGCACCTGCAGCAGCATCCGCGCGGGCAGATCGGCAATGGCATCCGGCATGCGGATCATCGCGCGGCGGATGATGTCGGCCGCTGCCCCCTGGATCGGCGCGTTGATCGCCGCGCGCCGCGCACCCCCGGCGGCGGGGCCGGACTGGTTGATGCCCGGCGTGTTGATGCGCCGCCCGAACAGCGTTGTGACATATCCGTCCTGCTTCGCATCCGCGACGGTCTTGTCCATATAGGCGCGGATTTCGGGGAAACGCTCGAAATAGGTGTCGATGAAGCTTTGCGCCTCGGCCCGCGGGATGCGCAGGTTCCTGGACAGCCCAAAGCCCGAAATGCCGTAGATCACCCCGAAATTGATCGCCTTGGCCTGGCGCCGGATCATCGGGTCCATCCCCTCGACAGGCACGCCGAACATCTGGCTGGCGGTCATGGCGTGAATGTCGATGCCGTCGCGGAACGCCTGCTTCAGCGCCGGGATATCGGCCACATGCGCCAGGATGCGCAGCTCGATCTGGCTATAGTCCAGGGCGACCAGCTTGTAGCCGTCCGGCGCGATGAAGGCCTGGCGGATGCGGCGCCCCTCTTCGGTGCGGATCGGGATGTTCTGCAGGTTCGGCTCGGTCGAGGACAGCCGCCCCGTCTGCGCCCCTGTGATCGAATAGCTGGTGTGCACCCGCCCCGTTTCCGCGTTCACATAGGTGGGCAGCGCGTCGGTATAGGTCGATTTCAGCTTGCTGATCTGGCGCCAGTCCAGCACGCGGGCGGGCAGGTCGTGCCCCTCGGCGGCCAGATCCTCCAGCACGTCGGCACTGGTCGAAAACGCCCCGGTCTTGCCCTGCTTGCCGCCGCTCAGTCCCATCTTGTCGAACAGGATCTCGCCCAGCTGCTTGGGGCTGCCGATGTTGAAGCTTTGCCCCGCCAGCCCGTGGATCTCATCCTCCAGCTGCGCCATCTTTTGCGCAAAGACGTTGGACATGCGTTTCAGCACCTCGGTGTCGATCCGGATGCCCGCCATCTCCATCTGCGCCAGCACCGGGATCATCGGGCGTTCCAGCGTGTGATAGACGGTGGACACCTTTTCCACCGGCAGCATCGGCGCGAAATGCTGGTATAGGCGCAGGGTGACATCCGCATCCTCGGCCGCGTAGGGGGCGGCCTTGTCGATGGCGACCTGGCCGAAATGGATCTGGCTCTTGCCAGACCCGATCAGCTCCTTGATGGGAATGCACTTATGGCCCAGATAGCGTTCGGCCAGCTCGTCCATGCCGTGATTGTGGGTGCCCGCGTTCAGGGCATAGGACATCAGCATCGTGTCGGCGACCGGGGCCATCCGAACCCCGTGGCGGGCCAGCATCTTCCAGTCGTATTTCAGGTTCTGCCCGATCTTCAGGATCGCTGCGTCTTCCAGAACCGGCTTCAGCGCGGCCAGGACGGTCGCGGGGTCCAGCTGCCCCTCGACCCGCGCGGACTGGCCGAACAGGTCGTCTCCTCCCGCGACATGCCCCAGGGGGATATAGCAGGCCCGCCCCGGCGCTGTGGCCAGGCTGATGCCCACCAGATCGGCCTGCATCTCGTCCAGACTTGTGGTCTCGGTGTCGATGGCCACCTGCCCCCCGTCGCGGATGGCGGCGATCCAAGCATCCAGCGCATCAGGGGTGGTCACCGTCTCATAGCGGCCCGTGTCGATGGCGGGCTGATCCGGCGCGGCGGGCGCATCGCTGACGGGTGCGGCCTGAATCGCGGGGGCCTCGGCGCCGAGGGATTCCGCCACGCGGTTGGTCAGGGTGCGGAACTCCATCTCGGACAGGAAGGCCAGCAGGCGGTCGGCATCGGGCGCCTTCACCTCAAGGGACTCCAGCGTCACGTCCAGGGGCGTCTCGCAATCCAGCTGCACCAGGCGCTTGCTGATGCGGATCTGGTCGGCATGCTCGATCAGGGTCTGGCGGCGCTTGGGCTGCTTGATCTCCTCGGCGCGCGACAGCAGCGTCTCCAGGTCGCCGTATTCCTGGATCAGCAGGGCGGCGGTCTTGATGCCGATGCCCGGCGCGCCAGGCACGTTGTCGACCGCGTCACCGGCCAGCGCCTGCACATCGACCACGCGTTCCGGATAGACGCCAAACTTCTCGAACACCTCGTCGCGGCCGATCAGCTTGTTCTTGATCGGGTCCAGCATGTCGACGCCATCGCCGATCAGCTGCATCAGATCCTTGTCGCTGCTGATGATCGTGGCGGTGCCGCCGGCGTTGCGGGCGGCGCAGGCCATGGCCGCGATGATGTCGTCCGCCTCATACCCCTGCGTCTCGATGCAGGCGATGTTGAAGGCGCGGGTCGCATCGCGGGTCAGCGGGAATTGCGGGCGCAGATCCTCGGGCGGCTCGGGGCGCTGCGCCTTGTAGGCGGGATAGATCTCGTTGCGGAAGGTCTTGGACGAATGGTCAAAGATCACCGCCGCATGGGTCGGCGCGGTGTGTCCGTCATCGGTCTGCACGTACCGCCACAGCATGTTGCAGAACCCCGCAACCGCACCCACTGGCAGCCCGTCCGACTTGCGCGTCAGCGGCGGCAGCGCGTGATAGGCGCGAAAGATGAAGGCCGATCCGTCGATCAGATGCAGATGACAGCCCTTGCCGAAACGCTCGCCCATGATCACCTATCCTTGCTGGTCAGGGCCGCCTTGTGCCACGACCCGGACCGATCTTCCAGCAGGATGCCCCAGAACCGCCATGCCAAAGATGCGCCGCAAATCCGACCTGCCCACGAAAATCTGCGCCGCATGCGGGCTGCCGTTCACCTGGCGCAAGAAATGGGAACGCGATTGGGACAATGTCCGCTATTGCTCGGACCGCTGCCGGGGCAAGGGCAAGGCCCGCGGGGACGCGCCGGGCGGCAGCGCCGCCCCGGTTTGACGGCCCCCTCGATGGGGGGCGGCAAACCGACGCGGGTCGGGACGATCCTGGCGGGTCAGTGATCGTCGCCCGCGTGATCGCGGTCGATCACGAACCGCTTGTCGCAATAGCCGCAATCGACGAAGCCCAGATCGGGGCTGATCGCCAGCCAGACCCGGGGATGGCCCAGGCCCGCCCCGTCATCGCCGTCGCAGCTGACGCGCCAGCGGGTCACGACCTCGGTCACCGGGGCCGGGCGGCTCAGCGCCTCGGGTCCGGTTTCGGTCGACAGCGGGGTCTCGGGCGTCACGTGCTGCGTCATGGCTGGCCTTCTTGTGGCGGCGTGCTTCATCTGGTCTAACCCCATTAGCGCAGCGCCGCCTGCCTTCGCAAGCTCTGCTAAGGAACGCCTCATGCCCGATGCCATCCAGATCCAGGGTCTTCGCAAGACCTATGCCGCCCAAGGCAACGCTCCCGCCAAGGAGGCCCTGAAGGGGATCGACCTGACCATCCCCGCAGGCAGCATCTTCGGCCTGCTGGGCCCGAACGGCGCGGGCAAGTCCACCCTGATCAACATCCTTGCGGGCCTGGTGAACAAGACCGCAGGCCGGGTGTCGATCTGGGGGTTCGATCAGGACGTGAACCCGCGCCAGTCGCGCGCCGCCATCGGGGTCATGCCGCAGGAGCTGAACATGGACCCGTTCTTCTCGCCCCGCGCCAGCCTGGAGGTCCAGGCGGGCCTTTACGGCGTGCCGAAATCCGAACGCTGGACCGATGAGCTGCTGGCGCTGGTGGGCCTGACCGATCAGGCCAATGCCTATGCCCGTTCCCTGTCGGGCGGGATGAAGCGGCGGCTGCTCCTGGCCAAGGCGCTGGTGCATCGCCCGCATATCCTAGTGCTGGACGAACCCACCGCGGGCGTCGACATCACCCTGCGCGAGATGCTGTGGAAGAACGTCCGCCGCCTGAACGAACAGGGCATGACGATCATCCTGACCACCCATTATCTGGAGGAGGCCGAACAGATGTGCGACCAGATCGCCATCATCAACCACGGCCAGGTGGTGGTGCGCCAGACGACCCAGGACTTGCTGTCGCGCACCGATGGCAAGACGCTGGTGCTGGACACGGGCGGCGCCGTCCCCGTCCCGCCCCTGCCCCAGGGCTGCCGGTCCGAGATCCGCCCCGACGGGCGGCTGGCCGTCACCTATCCCCCGTCCCGCCTGCGCGCCGATCAGATCCTGGACGCGCTGCGCGCTGCGGGCGTGCCGATCCTGGACGTGGCGACCGAACAGCCCGACCTGGAGGATGTCTTTGTCGAGCTGACCCGGAACTGACTGCCGCCCGGCTTCAGTCGCGCGCGCCGATCATCGGCCCCATCACCGCACCGCCCAGGATGTGCAGGTGGAAATGCGGCACCTCCTGCACGCCGTCGCGGCCCGCATTGGTAATGGCGCGGAACCCCTGCCCGCGGTCCAGAGAGACCCCCTCCATTGCGCAGACCTGCGCGCACAGCCGCATGAAGCCCGCGATCTCGGCTTCGGACGCGTTGGCCGCGAAATCGTCAAACGCCACATAGGCGCCCTTGGGAATCACCAGGACATGGCTGGGTGCCTTGGGCGCGATGTCGCGAAAGGCCAGCGCGTGATCGTTTTCCGCGACGGTGTCGTTCGGGATCTCTCCGCGCAGGATGCGGGCGAAGATGTTGGTGTCGTCATAGGCCATGGGGCGTCCTTTCAGTCGGCAAACAGATGCGGCGTCTCGGCCAGGTGGCGGGCCTGGTCCGGGCTCACCCCCAGAAACGCCGCCAGCGCCGCCGCGTTGCGGTCGGTCCCGGCGGTTTCCGAGATGGTGACCAGATAGCGGAACCCGGCCTCCTTGAGGCGGTCGGCCTCGTGCTCCAGGTCCCAACGCACGACGGGCAGCAGCCGGTCCACGATATCGGCCGGCGCGCCGGGGCTGATCAGCCCGACCCTGCCCATATGGCCGCGCACGTAATCGTCGTCAAAGCGGGTGTCGACGAACAGGATGCGCGTCTCGGCGCGGTCGGCGTTGAAATCGGTGATCAGGCTCAGCGCCGAGGGGTCCACGCAGAACACCAGCCGGTCCGAGGAGAACTGCTCGAACATCAGCTTGACCAGCGCGCGGCGATGCCGCTCGCGTTTGCCGACCGATGTGGCGACGCCGCCCATGTCGGGCAGGTTGGCGTCCTGTTCGTTGAACACATAGTCGACGGCGGGCACCTCGGTCGCGGCCCGGATGGCGGCGGTCAGGCGCTTGGCGATGTGCCATTTCTTGGCCACCACGATCTGGACGACGCGCTCGGCGCCCAGGCTGCTTTCGGTCTCCCAGAACCGGGGCGCGAAGCGGCGGCCGATGCGCCCCCGCCCGGTCAGAAAGCTGAACAGCCGCCGCCCCTCGGCCGCGATGCTGAAGGCGTGCCCCTCGGCCTGCCACAGCGCCCCCAGACGGGCGCGCAGGTCCAGCGCCTCGGGGCTGATCTTGCGGGCGAACAGGTAATCCTGGCGCAGCAGAAGGTCATAGTGATCGTTGTAGAACGTCACCGGCATCCCGTAATCGCTGAAGATCAGAAAGGTCAGCGTGCGCGTGCGGATCTGCTTCCTGGGCACCACATGGGACACCAGCGTCTGAAAGAAGGTCTCGTCCGGGATCCAGGTCGTCGCGAAAAAGCGCGGGATCTCGGGGCGCTGGCTGATCAGGTCCAGCACGGCCTCGACGGTCTGGCGGCGCAGGCACCACCATTGCGACCCGATCATCACCTGCAGATCGCGCGGCACTGGCCGCGCCAGGCCGAACTTCTGCTGCAGCTCCAGGCTGGTATAGAACAGCCACTTGTGCGTGCGCTCGTTGAACCAGTGGCGATAGATCAGGCGCTCTTTCTTGATGCCGGTCTTGATCCAGTCGCTCTCGAAGAAATCGAAGCTTTCGATATAGTCGCAATCCTCGGCGTCCAGAAAACCATGAGCGAATTCTGCCGACTTGATGGGCATGCAATCGCCCGACAGCATGTAGAAATGCGTGGCGTGCGGAAAGGCCGCCTCAGCGGCGCGCAGCGCCTCCAGGGTGGCGGCCACCAGCGACCATTCCCCCCATCCGCATTTCACCCGGCGCGCCGCGAAGGTCACGCCCGGATGATCGCCAAGCGCGTCCCGGATCTGCTGGAACTTCGCCTTGGGCGCGCGCTTGTCGAAATGGATGGACACGAAATCGCCGGTCGCGGTCAGGCGTCGCGCCTGGTCGATGACCCCCTGCGGGTCTTTGTGCGTCAACAGGATGAACGCGATGCGTGCCATGGTCTTCGCGGTCCCCGGAGACTGTTTACGCGCAATTTATCGTAAAGCGTTGAAAACATCAGTCAGCTTTGCTTTGTGTGTGTAACCAATTTTTATGGTGGGACAAGCAGGTCTGCCAGCCGACGCTGCCTTTCAGTGCCGCTGCGCGTGAACGAAGTGAGTGTCAGAATGGGGTTTCCCGGCGTTTGGATGACGGAAAGCGAAAGCATGATCTATCGGGTCGTGCCGAAATGCGCGTGTTCCACGATTGGCCAGATCATGTTCTACTCCGACCACGGTCGGTTCTTCGACGGCGATATCCATGACTCGACCGACGGCATGCACAAATGGGCCCAGGATCACAGCCACGACCCGATCGAGCGCGCGGTGCGCGCCCATGCCGGAGTGACCTTCACCTGCGTCCGCAACCCCTACGCGCGCATCCTGTCGTCGTTCTTCGACAAGATCGCCGGCATCCAGCGCAACGGCCGCCGCTATCGCGGCAACCTGGTTCCGCAGCTGATCCAACGCTATGGCATCGATGTCGGCACGGCCGAGAACGGGTTCGATTTCGACCAGATCGCCAGCTTTCGGCGGTTCCTGCTGTTCGCGCGCGACACCGTCCGCTTTCGCAAGCCGATGGAGCCGGACATCCACTGGTCGGCCATGTCGGGCCATATCTCGACCTTCATCGTGAATGGCGGCCGATACGATCAGATCTTCTTCACCGAGGCGTTCAACGAGGGCATGGACAAGGTCCTGGCCCAGGCCGAGACGCCCGTCCCGGTCGATCTGACGCAGGTCCCCCGCTTCAACGAATCCGAAGGGCACGGACCCAAGCGGGCGCACAAGGTCAGCGACTATTTCGACGACCTGTCGCGCCACCTGATCTGGGAGATCTACAAGGACGACTTCCAGCTGTTCAAATACGATTTCGACAACCCGGACAACAAGATGCCCCTGGCCGAGGTCGACCTGAACGAGGTGCACGCCAAGCTGGGCCGCTAGGCGTCACCCGTTGCCGCCATCCTATTCCAGATGGCTCTCCAGGAACCACAGATCCTTGTCCGCCGTCCGCGAGGCGGCGGTAAAGATGTCGGCCGTATTAGCATCGCCCGCCTCGTCGGTGACGTCGATGGCGGCGCGCAGCTTTTCGCCGTGATCGCGCATCCGGGCACAGATTTCCCGGATGTGGTCGGCCGATTTCACCAGATCGGTGGGATATTCCTTCAGCGTGGACGCCTTGGCGACGGCCTCGGCGGTGCCGACCGCCACCCCGTCCAGCACCTGCACGCGCTCGGCAAAGACGTCCAGATGCGCCTCCAGATTGGCGTGGACGGTGTCGAACAGCTCGTGCACGGCGATGAAATTGATGCCCTTCACGTTCCAATGCGCCTGCTTGATCGCCATGGACAAGGCCAGCCCATCGGCCAGGCGGGCGTTCAGTTCGGAAACAGCGGTCTTGCGGGCGTTGTCGGTCAGCCCCTTCACGTTCACGGCCATCGTGCGATTCCCTTTCCTTTGGGTTCGCGCTGACAACACGGATCGCGGCGGCCGGGTTCCTGCGACATGAAAAACGGCGCCTCCCTTGCGGGGGCGCCGTCATGTCCAACGCGCAGGCTGCGCGGTCGGTCGGGTCGGATCAGACCGCGCCCTTGATAAAGGTCACCGCGTCGCCGACGGTCTGGATGGTCTCGGCGGCGTCATCGGGGATCTCGATCCCGAACTCTTCCTCGAACGCCATGACCAGCTCGACGGTGTCGAGGCTGTCGGCACCCAGATCGTCGATGAACGAAGCGGTCTCGACCACCTTGTCCTCGTCGACACCCAGGTGCTCGACCACGATCTTCTTCACGCGATCAGCGATATCGCTCATGTCATATCCTCATTCTCGCGGGCATCCGCCCAGTTTTTCGCGGACACGACGGTCCGGTTCAGCCCAGGGCGGTTCCCCTGCTGCTAAAGGCGGGGATATAGCACCCATGAACCCTCATGCAACCGCTTTCGCATGGGTTAATGCCCCGCGTGGCGGCGCTGCACAGAGGTCAGACCATCGCCATGCCGCCATTCACATGCAGCGTGGCCCCGGTGACATAGCCCGCCTCGGGGCTGGCCAGATACAGGACCGCCGCGGCGATCTCCTCCGGACCACCCATGCGCCCCGCCGGGATCTGGGTCAGGATCTTGCCCTTCTGATCCTCGGTCAGCTTGTCGGTCATGGCGGTCGCGATAAAGCCGGGCGCCACGCAGTTCACGGTGATCCCACGGCTGGCAACCTCATAGGCCAGCGACTTGGACATGCCGACCACACCGGCCTTGGCGGCGGCATAATTGCCCTGCCCCGGATTGCCCGTGGCCCCCACGACCGAGGTGATGTTGACGATCCGCCCCCAGCGCGCCTTCATCATGCCGCGCAGGACCGCCCGCGACAGCTTGAAGGTGCTGGTCAGGTTCACGTCCAGCACCTGCGCCCATTCGTCATCCGACATGCGCATGAACAGGTTGTCGCGCGTGATCCCGGCATTGTTGACCAGGATGTCGATCGACCCCATCGCCTCGACCGCTGCCTTGGGCAGCGCCAGAACCGATTCCGCATCGCCCAGGTTCGCGGTCACCACATGCGCCCGCTCGCCCAGCTTCTCGGCCAGATCGCGCAGCGGCGCCTCGCGCGTGCCCGACAGCGCCACCGTCGCCCCCGCCGCATGCAGCGCCTCGGCGATGGCCCCGCCGATCCCGCCCGAAGCGCCCGTCACCAGCGCGGTCTTTCCCGTCAGATCGAACATAGCCGCCCTTTCTTCTTCATGAAAATATCCCGGGGTCCGGGGCAGCGCCCCGGTCCGCCCTCATCCCTTCAGCGCCGCCAGATCGCCCGGCGCACCGACATTGCGCACCGCCGCGTCCTTGGCGATCCGCTTGATCATCCCGGACAGCGCCTTGCCCGCGCCGACCTCCCAGAACTCGGTCACGCCGGCCTCGGCCATGTTGGCCACCGACTCGCGCCAGCGTACGGTGCCGGTCACCTGCTCGACCAGCAGGCGGCGGATGGCGCCGGGCTCGGTCACGGCCTCGGCGCGCACATTGGCGATCAGCGGCACGGCGGGGGCCTGGATGTCCACGCCCGCCAGCGCATCGGCCATGACCGCGGCGGCGGGCTGCATCAGCACCGAATGGAACGGCGCCGACACAGGCAGCATCAGCGCCCGCTTGGCGCCCGCGGCCTTCATCGCCTCGGCCGCGGCCTCGACCGCACCCTTGTGACCCGAGATGACCACCTGCGCGGGGTCGTTGTCATTGGCGGCCTGCACGACCTCGTCGCCGCCGATCTCGCGGCAGATGCGATCGACCGTCTCGAAATCCAGGCCCAGAATCGCGGCCATCGCGCCGATGCCGACCGGCACGGCCTCCTGCATGGCCTGCCCGCGCAGGCGCAGCAGATGCGCGGTATCCGACAGGGTCAGCGCCCCGGCCGCGCACAGCGCCGAATACTCGCCCAGGGAATGGCCCGCGACAAAGCTGGCATCGGTGATGCCGAAGCCCTCGGCCTCCAGCGCGCGGAACGCCGCGATCGAGGTCGCCATCAGCGCGGGCTGGGCGTTCTGGGTCAGGGTCAGCGTATCGGCATCCCCCTCCCAGATCAGCGCCGACAGACGCTCGCCAAGCGCCTCGTCGACCTCGTCAAAGACCGCGCGCGCGGCCGGATAGGCCTGCGCCAGCTCGCGCCCCATGCCGATGGTCTGCGCGCCCTGCCCCGGAAACACGAATGCCCGCATGGCACCCCCCTGAAATCGTTGCGTTGCCGCCCGGCATAGCCCGTGCCGCCCCCTGCCGCAACCGACAGCCCATGCCGCATCGGCAAAGAAAAGGGGCCCGCAGGGGCCCCTTTGCAGACGATCAACGGGGCCGGATGGGCCTCAGCCAACCAGTTCCAGACCCGAAAAGAAGAACGCAATCTCTTCCTTGGCGGTGTCGGCGGCGTCCGAACCGTGGACCGAGTTCTCGCCCATGGACAGCGCGAATTCCTTGCGGATGGTGCCCTCGTCGGCATTGGCCGGGTTGGTGGCGCCCATCACTTCGCGGTTCTTGGCAATGGCGTTCTCGCCCTCCAGGACCTGCACGACGACCGGCTCGGAGGCCATGAACTCGACCAGCTCGCCATAGAAGGGACGGTCCTTGTGGACCTCGTAGAACTTGCCGGCCTGGGCGGGCGACAGGTGGATGCGCTTGGATGCGACGATGCGCAGGCCGGCATCCTCGAACTTGGCGGCGATCTTGCCGGTCAGGTTGCGGCGGGTCGCGTCGGGCTTGATGATGGAAAGGGTGCGTTCGATCGCCATGATGGTCACCTTGTCTGTTGGCGGGAAAACCCGCGCTGAATATGATCGGGGTCCGGTTAGCAGGCTTGCCCGCCTGCGGCAAGCCACGCGGCATCGGCGGAACCCCGCCCGCCCCGGGGGCCTTGTTCCCCCGAACCCAGCAGGAGCGACCATGACAGACCTTCATCCGGCCCCGACGCCGGCCGCCCCGCCCCCCCATGCCGCACTGCCGCCCCGCACGGCGATTACCCCCGGCACGATCGTGACGACGGTCGCGATCCTCGTCGTCCTGGCGGCGGCCTGGTTCTGGTCGGACCTGCTGCTGATGGCCTTTGGCGCGATCCTGATCGCCATCGCGCTCAGGGCGGGGGCGCGCGGGCTGAACCGGCTGCTGGGCCTGAACGTCAAGCTGGGGGTGCTGATCGTGCTGCTGGGCGTGGTGGGGGCGGTGGCGCTGCTGGTGCGGCTGGCCGGTCCCGCCGTGGCCGAACAGTTCCGCGACCTGCTCTCTGCCCTGCCCCAGTCCTGGGACGCGGTGCAGGACTGGCTGCAGTCGCTGCCCATGGCCGACACCGTGATCGAGCAGATCCAGGACGGAGAGGAGGCCTCCACCATGGGCGAGAACGCCGCCCAGCTGGCCGAGCGTCTGCCGGGCGTGTTCTCGATGGTGCTGGGCGGGCTGAATTCGGTGCTGGGCAGCCTGTCGTCGGTCTTCGTGCTGCTGATCCTGTCGCTCTATGTCGCGATGGAGGCGGACCTGTACCGCGCCGGCGCGATCCGGCTGGTGCCGCTGCGCCGCCGCGCCCGCGCCGCGCAGATCCTGGACGAGCTGGGGACCAATCTGGGCCGCTGGATGGCGGGACAGGCGGTCGACATGCTGGTCGTGGCGCTGCTGGCCGGGATCGGGCTGTGGCTTCTGGACGTGCCGCTGGCCTTCATCCTGGCGGTGATCGCGGGTCTGACCAACATCGTGCCCATCATCGGGCCGTTCTTCTCAGGGGCGATCGCGGTCGTCGTCTCGGCCCCGCAGGGGCTGGACACGGCGATCTATGTGGCGATCCTGTTCACAATCATCCAGCTGTTCGAGGGCGAGGTGCTGATGCCCCTGATCCAGCGCTATGCCGTGCAGCTGCCGCCCGCGCTGACCATTCTGGCCATCGTCGGCATCGGGTCGCTGTTCGGTCTGATCGCGGTGATCCTGGCCACGCCGCTGCTGATCGTGGCGATGCTGCTGATCCGCCGCATCTATGTCGAGGACGTGCTGGGCGACCGCCTGGACTGAGCGCTCTGCCCGGCGGCGCAGCAGCCGGGCATCTTTCCCGGCCCGACCCGCAAGGCTGTTCGTGATTTCGACACATGAACGGATTATGGTGGCGCGACACAGACCGGGGGTCGCGCGATGCAACCGTACTGCAAGGGCCGATACCGCGCCCGCCTGGCCGATACGCCCGATGACCTGCGCGCCTCTCAGCGGCTGCGCTGGCTGGCCTTCGTCGCCCGCACCGGCACCGCCGACGACGGTCACGCGCTGGATCTGGACGAGCTGGACGCCGATTGCAGCCACATGCTGATCGAGGATGTCCAGACCGGCCAGCTGGTCTGCAGCCTTCGGTTCCTGCCGCTGGCGGATGGCAGCCAGATCGCGCGCAGCTATTCGGCCCGCTATTATGATCTGGCGGCGCTTGGCCGGTTCGACGGCCCCATGGTCGAGATGGGGCGGTTCTGCCTGCATCCCGACTGCCACGACCCCGACGTGATCCGGTTGGCCTGGGGGGCGCTGACGCGCTTTATCGACGAATCGGGGGCCCAGATGCTGTTCGGCTGCTCCAGCTTCACCGGCTGCGAGCCCGAGGCCCATGCCGAGGCCTTTGCCATGCTCAAGGACCGCCACCTGGCACCGCGCGCCTGGTGGCCGCGGGTCAAGGCGCCGGACGTGTTCCGCTTTGCCCGTGCGCTGCGGCTGCGACAGCCCGACCCCCGGCAGGCGATGGCCGCGATGCCGCCGCTGCTGCGCAGCTATCTGGCGATGGGGGGCTGGGTCAGCGACCATGCGGTGGTCGATCACGCGCTCAAGACGATGCACGTCTTTACCGGGGTCGAGATCCGCGCCATTCCCCCCGCCCGCCGCCGCCTGCTGCACGCGCTGGCGGAATAGCGCCAAACAGGGACCGCCGCAGCGACGGGCAGCCTGCACAATCTGCGGGCAGAACAGCGCATCCTGCCTGTCCGCATGGCAGGAATTCCCCCCGCGGCGATTGACCTTGCCCCCGGCGCGGCGCCCCTTGCCTGCATGTTCGACACCGGTGCCACAGCGATCCGCATGCAGCGCAGCCAAGGGGCGGCGCATGTGGTCATGGGGCCGCGCGGCCTGATCGACCTGGCGCAGCGCGGCTCGGCCAAGGCGATGCTGCCCCGCATGACCGCGGGCCTGCCCGAGATCGTGTTCCTGAACACCTCCGGGGGGTTGGCATCGGGCGACAGGCTGTCCTTTGCCGTCGATCTGCGGGCGGGCACGCGGGCGCTGGCCACCACCCAGACCGCCGAACGCGCCTATCGCGCGACGGGCGCGCCCGCCCGGGCGACGGTGGCGCTGAACGTGGGGGCGGGCGGCTGGCTGGACTGGCTGCCGCAGGAGACGATCCTCTATGACGACGCCCGGCTGGAGCGGGACACC
Organism: Paracoccus hibiscisoli; assembly: GCF_005048265.1. Lineage (GTDB taxonomy): Bacteria > Pseudomonadota > Alphaproteobacteria > Rhodobacterales > Rhodobacteraceae > Paracoccus > Paracoccus hibiscisoli. The sequence continues at coordinate 84,837 of NZ_SUNH01000010.1, read as the reverse complement.
GCGGTGGACCTGGCCCCCGGCGCGGGTTGCCTGCTGCTGGAGATGCTGGTCCTGGGCCGCCTGGCGATGGGCGAACGCCCCACGCGGCTGCATCTGCGCGACCGCCGCGTGGTGCGCCGCGAGGGTCGCGTCATCCATCACGACGCGCTGGCGCTGGATGACGATGCGCTGGCCCGCCTGAGCGGCCCCGCCCTGACCGGCGGCGCCCCCGCGCTGGCCACCCTGGCGATGATCGCGGATGACGCGCCCGACCGGCTGGCCGCCGCCCGCGCCGTTCTGGACGAGCCCGGCGTGACCGCTGCCGCCAGCGCGCCCCCCGGACGCCTGATCATCCGCCTGCTGGCCGCCGATGGCTGGCCGCTGCGCCGGCAGATCAACCGATTGCTGCGCGTCTTGCGCCCCGACCCCCTTCCCCGAATCTGGCAGGTCTGACGATGAACCTTTCCCCCCGCGAACGCGAGAAACTGCTGGTATCCGTGGCCGCCATGGTCGCCCGAGGGCGCCTGTCCCGCGGCGTCAAGCTGAACCACCCCGAGGCGATTGCCCTGATCACCGATTACGTGGTCGAGGGCGCGCGCGACGGCCGCACGGTCGCCGACCTGATGCAGGCGGGGGCCCATGTGATCACCGCGGGTCAGTGCATGCCCGGCATCCCCGCCATGATCGAATCCGTCCAGGTCGAGGCGACCTTTCCCGACGGGACCAAGCTGGTCACCGTCCACCACCCCATCCGCGAGGCTGCAGAATGAACGCCCTGATGAAACGCCTGACGCTTGCCGCCATCCTGCTGCCCTCGGCCGCACTGGCCCATCCCGGCCATGTCCATGATGCCCATGATTCGGGGGCACAGTTCATCCACGGTCTGGCCCACCCCGTCGGCGGGGCCGATCACCTGCTGGCGATGGTCGCACTTGGCCTGCTGGCCGTGCAGCTGGGCGGGCGGGCGGTCTGGGCGCTGCCCCTGACCTTCGTGGGCGCGATGCTTGCGGGCGGGGCTGTGGGCGCGGGCGGCATGATCTTTCCGGCGGTCGAGCCGATGATCCTGGCCTCGGTCGTGATCCTGGGCGTGCTGGTCGCGATGGCCGCACGCCTGCCGATGGCGGCGCTGGTGCCGATGGTCGCGCTGTTCGGCGCGGCGCATGGCTGGGCGCATGGGGCCGAGGGTCCGGCGACCGGGCTGCCCCTCTATGCCGCGGGCTTTGCGCTGGCGACCATGGCGCTGCATCTGGCGGGCATCGCCTTTGGCCGCCTGCTGTCGCGCGGGCTGGAGCTGCGCGTGTTGGGCGGCGGCACCGCGCTGGCGGGCGTCGCGCTGGCGGTGGCGTGACATGATTCCCGGTGAAATCCTGCCCGCCAATGGCGAGATCGCGCTGAACGACGGGCGCGCGACGATCACGCTGATGATCGCCAATACCGGCGACCGGCCGATCCAGGTCGGCAGCCACTACCATTTCGCCGAAACCAACGCCGCGCTGGATTTCGACCGGGCCGCCGCGCGCGGCATGCGGCTGGCCATCCCGGCAGGCACCGCCGTGCGGTTCGAACCAGGCCAGTCGCGCCAGGTGACGTTGGTGGGTTACGCGGGTGACCGCATCGTGCACGGCTTTCGCGGCCAGATCGGGGGTGCGCTGTGACGACGCTGTCCCGCGCCGATTACGCGGCGCTTTACGGTCCCACGAGCGGCGACCGCATCCGCCTGGCCGATACCGAGATCATCATCGAGGTCGAACGCGACCTGACCATCCCCGGAGAGGAGGTCAAGTTCGGCGGCGGCAAGGTCGTCCGCGACGGCATGGGCCAATCTCAGGTCACGCGCGAGGGCGGCGCGATGGACACGGTCATCACCGGCGTCGTGGTCTTTGACCATCAGGGCATCGTCAAGGCCGATGTGGGCCTGAAAGACGGGCGCATCGCAGGCATCGGCAAGGCGGGCAACCCCGACACCCAACCCGGCGTGACCCTGATCATCGGCCCCGGCACCGAGATCATCGCCGGAGAGGGCCGCATCCTGACGCCCGGCGGGTTCGACTGCCACATCCACTATATCTGCCCGCAGCAGGTAGACCACGCACTGCATTCGGGCGTCACGACCCTGCTGGGCGGCGGCACCGGCCCCGCGCATGGCACTCTGGCCACGACCTGCACGCCGGGGCCGTGGCACATCGCCCGCATGCTGGAGGCCTGCGCCGACCTGCCCGTCAATATCGGCATCGCGGGCAAGGGGAATGCCAGCATCAAGGCGCCGCTGGAGGAACAGGTCCGCGCCGGCGCCTGCGCGCTGAAGCTGCACGAGGATTGGGGCACCACGCCCAAGGCCATCGACACCTGCCTGTCCGTGGCCGACGCGATGGATGTGCAGGTGATGATCCACACCGACACGCTGAACGAATCGGGGTTCGTCGAGGACACGATGGCCGCCATCGGCGGGCGCACCATCCACGCCTATCACACCGAGGGCGCGGGCGGCGGGCACGCCCCCGACATCATCCGCGTGGTCGGCATGGCAAATGTGCTGCCTTCGTCCACGAACCCCACGCGCCCCTATACCGCCAACACGGTCGAGGAGCATCTGGACATGCTGATGGTGTGTCACCACCTGGACCGCCGCGTGCCCGAGGACGTGGCCTTTGCCGAATCCCGCATCCGCAAGGAGACCATCGCGGCCGAGGATATCCTGCACGATCTGGGCGCGTTCAGCGTGATCTCGTCCGACAGCCAGGCGATGGGCCGGATCGGAGAGGTGATCATCCGCACCTGGCAGACCGCATCCAAGATGCGCCAGCAGCGCGGGCGACTGCCCGACGAACAGGGCCAGAACGACAACATCCGCGCCCGCCGCTATATCGCGAAATACACGATCAACCCGGCCATCGCGCATGGGGTCAGTGCCCATATCGGCTCGATCAGCCTCGGCAAGCGCGCCGATCTGGTCCTGTGGTCGCCCGCCTTCTTTGCGGCCAAGCCGGAAATGGTGCTGGTCGGCGGGCAGATCAGCGTGGCGCAGATGGGCGACCCGAATGGCTCGATCCCGGTGCAGCCGATCTTTTCGCGACCCATGTGGGGGCACAACCGCCGGGCTTCGGCGCTGTTCCTGTCGCGTGCCGGTCTGGAGGCCGGGGCCGGAGAGGCACTGTCCAAGACCCTGATCGCGGTCGAACACACCCGCGACATCGGTAAACGCGACATGGCGATGAACGACGCCATGCCCGCGATCGAGGTCGATCCCGAGACCTACGAGGTCCGCGCCGATGGACAATTGTTAACCTGCGAGCCCGCGACGGAACTGCCGCTGGCCCAACGCTATTTCCTCTTCTGAGGGAGGAGTACCACATGACCGCAACTGCCCATGCCATCATCCGCAACGCCCCGGCGCCCTTCGACGCCGAGGTCAGCCTGGATTACGAAGGCCGCCTGCTGCGGCGCAAACGCCTGTCCTGCGAGGGGGGCGACTTCATGGTCGACCTGCCCGAGGTCACCAGCCTGGACGACGGCGACGCGTTCGAGCTGTCGGACGGCCGTCAGGTCGTCGTGCGCGCGGCGCCCGAGCCGGTGCTGGTCATCCGCGGCAATCTGCCCCGGCTGGCCTGGCATATCGGTAACCGCCACACCCCCTGCCGGATCGAGGCCGACCGCCTGATCATCCGTCAGGATCACGTGCTGGAGGCGATGCTGAAACAGCTGGGCGCGGACATGTGCCGCAAGGACATGCCGTTCCGCCCCGAAGGCGGCGCCTATGGTCACGGTCGCACCTTTGGCCATGACCACGGCCCCGCCACGCACCATCCCCATGGTGCGGGCGAACACAGCCATTCCCATGCGGAAAGCCACAGTCACGCGCATGCGGGACACCACAGCCACGCGCATGACCACGCCTGAGGCCGCCCGCCTGCAGCTGTCGCAAGTGCTGTCGCCCGCCTTTCCGGTGGGCGGCTTTGCCTGGTCGCAGGGGCTGGAATACGCGATGGATGCGGGCTGGGTGACGCAGGCGACGCTGGCCCAATGGCTGGACGACTGGCTGGATCACGGCGCGGGCTGGTCCGATGCCGTGCTGCTGTCGCTGTCCCTGCGGCGCCGCGCCGATCACGCCGAACTGGACGATCTGGCCCGCGCCGCCTGCATGACCAGCCAGCGCCTGCAGGAGAGCGCCGAACAGGGCGCGGCCTTCGCCGCCAACATGACCGCGCTGACCGGCCAGCCGCAGGCGCCGGTGGCCCTGCCCGTCGCCATGGGCCGCGCCTGCGCCGCGATGCCTCTGCCCGCGGCAGAGATCATCGCCGCCTTTCTGCAGGCGCAGGCGGCAGCGCTGATCAGTGCGGCGGTGCGGTTCCTGCCGCTTGGGCCGATGCAGGGGCAGCAGATGCTGACGGCCCTGCAGCCCCGCATCCTGCTGCGCGCGATGCGGGCGGCGGACGCGACCGAGGCCGACCTTGCCAGCGCCGCATGGGGGGCAGACATTGCCGCCATGCGCCACGAAACCATGACCACAAGGATCTTTCGTTCATGAGCCAGCATGGCCCCCTCCGCGTCGGCATCGGCGGTCCCGTCGGCGCCGGCAAGACGACGCTGACCGAACAGATCGCCCGCGCGCTGGCCCCCCGCCTGTCGATGGCGGTGATCACCAACGACATCTACACCCGCGAGGACGCCGAGGCGCTGATGCGCGCCCAGGTCCTGCCCGTGGATCGCATCAGGGGCGTCGAGACCGGCGGCTGCCCGCACACCGCCATCCGCGAGGATGCCAGCATCAACCTGGCCGCCATCGCCGATCTGAACGCGGCCTTCCCGGATCTGGAGCTGATCCTGATCGAATCGGGCGGCGACAACCTGGCCGCGACCTTCAGCCCGGAACTGGCCGACCTGACCATCTATGTGATCGACACGGCCGCCGGGCAGGACATTCCCCGCAAGCGCGGTCCCGGTCTGGCGCGGTCCGACCTGCTGGTGGTGAACAAGACCGACCTGGCCCCGCATGTCGGCGTCGATGCGGTTCTGCTGGAAAAGGATGCACATGAGGCGCGGGGCACGCGCCCAGTGATCATGGCCCAGCTGCGCCACGGCCACGGCGTGCAGGCCATCGTCGATTTCCTGATCGAACAGGGCGGGCTTGCGCCCCGCGCGGCCTGACACTGCCCGGCGGGCGGGCATATGCCCCGCCCGCTGCCCAAGGCCGCGTCACCGGCTGCGCGGGGCGGCCACGGACTGCTGAAATCCTGTCCAACTGCCCGATTTTCCCCTCTTTCTGCACATGCGAAGGCCGCGCGCCTTCCCAAGAACAACAGGGACACCGGCCAACGCGCCGGGGGGAAAAGGGTAACGATGACCAAGCTGACCAAGATCCTGATGATGACCAGTGCCCTGACGCTGGCCCATGCCGCCCATGCCCAGACACCGGAGGGCGAGCCGATCAAGATCGGCGTGCTGCATTCTCTGTCGGGCACGATGGCGATTTCCGAGACCACGCTGAAGGACACCGTCCTGATGCTGGTCGAACAGCAGAACGCCAAGGGCGGCGTGCTGGGCCGGCCGCTGGAGGCGGTGGTCGTCGATCCGGCCTCCGACTGGCCGCTGTTTGCGGAAAAGGCGCGCGAGCTGCTGACCGTGTCCGAGGTCGATGCGATCTTCGGTTGCTGGACCAGCGTCAGCCGCAAGTCGGTCCTGCCGGTCATCGAGGAACTGAACGGCCTGCTGTTCTATCCCGTGCAATACGAGGGCGAGGAATCGTCCAAGAACGTCATCTATACCGGCGCCGCGCCCAACCAGCAGGCGATCCCGGCCGTCGATTACATGATGGAGGAGCTGGGCGTCGAATCCTGGGCGCTGTTGGGCACGGACTATGTCTATCCGCGCACCACGAACAACATCCTGGACGCCTATCTGAAGGATAACGGCGTCGCGGCCGAGGATATCTTTGTCAACTACACCCCCTTCGGCCATTCGGACTGGTCGCGGATCGTGTCCGACGTTGTGGCGCTTGGCGCGGGCGGCAAGAAGGTCGGCGTCGTGTCCACCATCAACGGTGACGCGAACGTGGGCTTCTACAAGGAGCTGGCGGCGGCGGGCGTGTCGGCGGACGACATCCCGGTCATGGCGTTTTCCGTGGGCGAGGAGGAGCTGTCGGGCCTGGATACCGCCAACCTGGTCGGCCACCTGGCGGCCTGGAACTACTTCCAGACCGCCGAATCGGACGTGAACACCGCCTTCATCGAGGAATGGAAGGCCTTTACCGGCGACGAAAACCGCGTGACCAACGACCCGATGGAGGCCACCGTCATCGGCTTCAACGCATGGGTCGCGGCGGTCGAGGCGGCGGGCACCACCGATGTGGACCCGGTGCTGGAGGCCATCGTCGGCGTCGAGGTTCCGAACCTGACCGGCGGCACCGCGACCGTCCTGCCCAACCACCACATCACCAAGCCCGTCCTGATCGGAGAGATCCGCGAGGATGGCCAGTTCGACATCGTCAGCCAGACCGAACCGGTCGCGGGCGACGCCTGGACCGACTTCCTGCCCGAATCGGCGGTGCTGGATGCCGACTGGCCGGGCAAGGGCTGCGGCATGTGGAACACCGAGACCGAAAGCTGCGTGCAGGTTCAGTCGAACTACTGATCCCGACAGCCGGGCGGTGCGTGCCGCCCGGCCTCTTTCGCAAAGGACACCCCCCGCGTGACCCGTCTTCGCCTGATCGCCTGCGCGCTTGCGCTGCTGCTGCCGTCATCCCTGCTGGCCAATCCCGCGCTGGACGCGGTGATCGCGGGCAACCTGGACCAGATCGAACAGCCCTCGCGGCGCACGGTCGAGCCGCTGGTGGCCCAGATCGCCGCCACCGGCCCCGAGGGGCTGGCCCTGCTGCAGGCCTGGGCCGACCGCAATCTGGGGCTGGCCGACGGGCGCGCGGTGATCGTCGATGGCGACGATGTGACCGATGCGGTGACCGGCGCGCCGGTGACCGCGACGCCGCAGATGCTGCGCCCTAATTCCGGCGTGCGCGGCGTGATCGAACAGGCGCTGGTCGCGGGCGCGCTGACCGACCCCGACCCGCGCCGCCGTGCCGCCGCGCTGGATTCGCTGGCACGCGGCGGTGATGCGGAACAACTGACAGCCCTGCGCGCCGCGCTGGATGACCCCGACCCGACCCTGGCCGCCCGCAAGGCCCGGATGGAGCGGTTGCTGACCATCCAGCACGACCCCGACAGCGCCGCCCGCGTCGCGGCGATCGAGCAGATGGCCGGCGATGTCGGCCTGGACTTTCGCGGCGTGCTGAACCCGCTGCTGGCGACCCAGCCCCTGGTCGCGCCGGAACCGCCCGCAGGCGCCAATGTCGCGCGCGAGCTGACCCCCGGCAGCGACGCCCTGCCCCGAGAGGCAGCCCTGGCCCAGCTGGTCCGTCAGGGCCTGCTGCAGCCACCTTTGTCGCGGGCCGATCAGCGCGCCGCCCTGGCCGCCAACATCACCGACGGGGCGGTGGGGGGCGTGCCCGTCGCGACCCTGTCGGACCCCGCCGCCCGCGACCGCGCCTATGAGGCGCTGGAGGCCGCAGGCGCCGTCCCCCCCGCCGCGACCGAGACCGAGGCCCAGGCCGCGCTGGAGGCCAACCGCTTCTACGACATCCATGTCGAACCCGACGCGGCGGTGACGGAGGCCGCCAAGGCCGCCCAGATCCGCGCGCAGGTGCGCCTTGGGGCGATGCGCGGCATCGATCTGGGGCTGGACGCGCTGTCGCTGGCCTCCATCTATTTCCTGGCGGCGATCGGGCTGGCCGTGACCTTCGGCGTCATGCGGGTCATCAACATGGCGCATGGCGAATTCATCATGATGGGCGCCTATACCGCCTATACGGTCCAGACGGTCATCGCGGATCGCACCCTGTCGCTGGTCGTGGCGCTGCCGCTGGCCTTTGCGGTGACGGCGCTGGCGGGGGTGGTCCTCTATCGCCTGGTGATCCGGCATCTGGCGCATCGCCCGTTGGAGACGCTGCTGGCGACCTTTGGCGTGTCCATCGCGTTGCAGCAGCTGGCCAAGAACATCTTTGGCACGCAGGCCCGGCCCCTGACCGCGCCCGCCTGGCTGGAAGGCTCGATCACCATCAACGACGTGATCGGCATCAGCTCGATCCGGGTGGCGATCTTCGTGCTGGCGCTGCTGTTCCTGGCGCTGTTCCTGTTCATCATGAAGCGCACGCGGTTGGGCCTGGAGGTCCGCGCGGTCACCCAGAACCCCGGCATGGCGGCCAGCATGGGCATCAACCCCGACCGCATCGCCATGATGACGTTCGGCCTGGGGTCGGGCATCGCGGGCATCGCGGGCGTGGCCATCGGCCTCTTCGCGCAGGTCACGTCCGAGATCGGCCAGCAATACATCGTCCAAAGCTTCATGACCGTGGTCGTGGGGGGCGTGGGCAACATCTGGGGCACGCTGGCGGGGGCCACGCTGATCGGCGGGCTGTCCAAGGTCATCGAAAGCTTCAACCCCGGCAACACGCTGGCGGCGCAGACCTTCATGATCCTGTTCATCATCATCTTCATCCAGTTCCGGCCCCGCGGGATCATCCCGCAAAAGGGCCGCGCGGCCGAGGTCTGACACCATGACGCGAACGCCTTTCATCCTGCGCAACCCCTCGGTCCTGATCGTGCTGGCCGGGCTGGCGGTGTTCACCGTCGCGGTCACGCTCCTCAGCCAGGCTTACGGCACGGGCGCGGTGCCCACGTCGATGGTCAAGGTGCTGGGCAAGACGCTGTGCCTGGCGCTGGCCGCCGTCGCCATGGACCTGGTCTGGGGCTATCTGGGCATCCTGTCCCTGGGGCAGATGGCGTTCTTTGCGCTTGGCGGCTACATGATCGGGCAATGGCTGATGTATGCCCGGACCGAAGGCATCGTCGCGGCCCAGCTGGCCCAAGGGCCCATCCCCGCCACCGCGCAGGAATTGCAGGACGCGGTGACCAACCAGATCTTTGGCGTTGTGGGCGCATCCGAGCTGCCGCTGGTCTGGAGTTTCGCGCATTCGCTGACGCTGCAGCTGATCCTGGTGCTGGCGGTGCCGGGGCTTCTGGCGCTGGTCTTTGGCTGGCTGGCCTTCCGGTCCCGCGTGAACGGCGTCTATCTGTCGATCCTGACCCAGGCCATGACGCTGGCCCTGGCGCTGTGGCTGTTTCAGAACGACAGCGGGTTCCGGGGCAATAACGGGCTGTCGGGCCTGCAGAACCTGCCGGGGCTGGACCATGTCGATCAGGCGACGCTGTCGGTGTGGTTCCTCTGGGCCTCCGCCGCGGCGCTGGCGCTGTTCTATGCGCTGGCCGCGTGGCTGGTCAGCGGCAAGTTCGGCAGCGTGGTCCGCGCCATCCGCGACGACGAGACACGCGTCCGGTTCTTGGGCTATCCGGTCGAGGGGTTCAAGCTGGTCGTCTTCACCCTGGCCGCGATGATCACCGCCGTGGCGGGGGCGCTGTATTACCCCCAGGCCGGGATCATCAACCCGGCCGAGATGATGCCCATCGCCTCGATCTATCTGGCGGTCTGGGTGGCCATCGGCGGGCGCGGGCGGCTGTATGGTGCGGTCATCGGGGCGGTGGTCGTGTCGCTGCTGTCCAGCTGGTTCACGGGCGGGCGGGCGCCGTCGATCCACCTGCCGGGCTATGTGGTCAACTGGGTCGACTGGTGGCAGGTGGCGCTTGGCCTGTCCTTCGTGCTGGTCACGCTCTATGCGCCCAAGGGCATCGCCGGAGTGTTCGACCTGTTCAGCCGCAGAGGAGATCGGGCATGAGCGCGCTTCTGGAGGTCAGCGGGATCAGCAAGTCCTTTGACGGGTTCAAGGCCATCAACAACCTGTCGTTTTCCATCAACGCGGTCGAATTGCGCGCGGTGATCGGGCCGAACGGCGCGGGCAAGACGACCTTCATGGACATCGTCACCGGCAAGACCCGCCCCGATGCGGGTGAGGTTCTGTGGGGCGACGGGTCGAAATCGCTGCTGAAGATGAACGAGGCGCAGATCGCCCGCGAGGGGATCGGTCGCAAGTTCCAGCGCCCCACCGTCTTCGAAGACCAGTCAGTCGCCGACAACCTGATCATGGCGCTGAAGGCCGACCGCAGCCCGTTCGCGGTGCTGCGCTGGCGGCCCACGGCGGAATCGGGCGCCCGCGTGGCCGAGCTGGCGGCCGAGGTCGGGCTGGCCGATCAGCTGCCCCGCCTGGCCGGAGAGCTGAGCCACGGCCAGAAGCAGTGGCTGGAGATCGGCATGCTGCTGGCGCAGGAGCCCCGCCTGCTGCTGGTGGATGAGCCTGCGGCGGGTATGACCCTGGCGGAACGCGAACAGACCACGACGCTGCTGTGCCGTCTGGCCGAGACGCGGGCGGTGGTGGTGGTCGAACACGACATGGATTTCGTGCGCCGCCTGAACTGCCGCGTGACGGTGCTGCATCAGGGGTCCGTCCTGGCCGAAGGCAGCCTGGACCACGTGACCCGCAATCCCGACGTCATCGACGTCTATCTGGGGCGATGAGATGATCGAGGCGAAAAACCTGACCCTGCATTACGGCGGCAGCCAGATCCTGCACGGGATCGACCTGGTCGCGCGCCCCGGAGAGGTCACCTGCGTGATGGGCAACAATGGCGTGGGCAAGACCAGCCTGATGAACCTGCTGGCCGGGCGGCATCCCCGGTCGGGCGGTGATATTTCCTTTGACGGCAGGGTGTTGGGGCGGCTGTCGGCGCAGAGGATGGCGCGGATGGGCGTGGGCTATGTCCCGCAGGGGCGGGCGATCTTTCCGATGCTGACGGTGCGCGAGAACATGGAGACCGGGTTCGCCTGCCTGCCCCGCGCGGAGCGGCGCATCCCCGACGAGATCTTTGAGAGCTTTCCGGTGCTGGCCGAGATGGCGCATCGGCGCGGCGGCGATCTGTCGGGCGGCCAGCAGCAGCAGCTGGCGATCGCGCGCGCGCTGATCACCAAGCCGCGGGTCCTGCTGCTGGATGAGCCGACCGAGGGCATCCAGCCCAACATCATCGCGCAGATCGGGCGGGTCATCGCGGCCCTGCGCGACCGGGGCGACATGGCCATCGTGCTGGTCGAGCAGTTTTTTGATTTCGCGTGGGATCTGGGCGATCAGTTCCTGGTGATGGAGCGCGGGCGCGCGGTGCTGCAGGGGCCCAAGGCCGGGCTGGCGCGGGCCGATCTGCATGCGCGGCTGGCGGGGCATGCAGACGCCTGAGGACGTTGCCGCGGGCGGTGGCCGGGGGGCTGCCAGCCCCCCGGACCCCCCGGAAGGCCGGTGCCCGGTGGTGGGCGTGGGAGCCTTAGCGTTTCCGCTCCCAACGGCCTGATTCCTCGGACCAATATTCGGCCTCGATGGCGGCGGCGGTCAGCTGGCGCCACTGGTCGCGGGCGCGGGCCACGGCATTCGGGTCGCCGCCGTCGAAGAGGATGCAGGTGCGGTCCAGCGCTTGCGCCTGATCGGCGGTGACGGGCACGCCGTCCACCGCCATCAGGCAGGCGGGCGCGTTGGCGGCGGGCTGATCCGGCAGGGTCAGCAGCACCGGCTGGCGCGCATCATTCGGGCCGCCCGCAAGGCCGTGGGGCAGGAAGCCGTCGCCCTGCCACAGCTGCTGGTCCAGCATGTCCAGCCGGGCCGCGTCGGGCGCGCGCAGTTCCACCCGCCAGCCGGCGGAGAGGGCCTTGGTCAAGAGGACTGGCAAAAGCGCCTCGGCCGGAGAGCGGGTGAGGTGATAGAACAGCGCCTTGCCCATGTCAGCGCAACACCCCCGCAACGGCAGCGCGCGTTGCGCGGCGCACCCGACACGGCGAGGGGCCGGACATCCCCAGCAATTGCTGGAAATGGGGGCGCACAGGGCGGGCACGGGCGGTGCACAGGGCGTGCACAGCGCGTACACCGCTTGCGGGCGTTGCGCGGGTCGGCCTGCGGGTCACGGGGCCTCGTAGGTGTCGCGGACCAGGCGGTCGAGGGTCATGACCCCCCAACCCGACGCGCCCTTTGGGGCCAGGTCGGTCCCGCCCGGCGGCAGGGCCACGCCCGCGATGTCGATATGCGCCCAAGCCTGACCCTCGCGCACGAAGCGCTGCAGGAACTGCGCCGCGGTGATCGAGCCTGCCGCGCGGCCGCCGGTGTTCTTCATGTCGGCCAGGCGGCAGTCGATCAGGCTGTCATAGGACTTGCCCAAGGGCAGGCGCCAGGCGCCCTCGCCCTCGGCCTGGGCGGCGGAGAGGATCTGGCCCGCCAGCGCGTCGTCGTTCGAAAAGACACCCGCATTGTCATGGCCCAAAGCGATGATCACCGCGCCGGTCAGGGTCGCCAGGTCGATGATGGCGCGCGGCTGATAAGTTTCCTGCGCGTACCAGAGCACGTCGGCCAGGACCAGGCGACCCTCGGCATCGGTGTTCACGACCTCGATCGTGTCGCCCTTCATCGATTTCAGGATGTCGCCGGGGCGATAGGCGCGGCCGTCGGGCATGTTTTCCACAAGGCCGACCAGACCCACGACATTGGCCTTGGCACGACGCAGCGCCAGGGCCCGCATGGTGCCCGCGACGACGCCCGCGCCGCCCATGTCCATGGTCATCTCCTCCATGCCCGCGCCGGGCTTGATGGAAATGCCGCCGGTGTCGAAGACGACGCCCTTGCCGACCAGCGCCAGCGGTTGTTCGTCGCCGCCGCCGTTCCAGCGCATCACCACCACCTTGGAGGGCGATTCGCTGCCCTGACCCACGGCCAGCAGGGCGCGCATGCCCAGGGCGGCCAGCTGATCCTCGTCCAGCACCTCGACCTCCAGGCCGATCTCCTGCATGGCCAGCAGGCGGTCGGCGAAATCGCTGGTGGTCAGGACGTTGGCAGGCTCGTTCACCAGATCGCGGGTGAAGAACACGCCCTCGGCCACGGCGGCCGCGTCCTGGGCGAACTTGGCCAGACCCTCGGGGTCCTTGACCATCACGGTAACGCGGGCCTTGTCGCCGATGGGGGCGTCGGTGCCCTCGGCGGCATCAGCGGCCTGGGCATCGTCCAGCAGGGCGTCGGTGGCGGCGCCTTCCGATTCGGGCATCATACCGTCGCCCGCGCCGGGCCGGGCCGGGCCGTTGGCCGGTTTCGTCTTGTAGACCGAGAAATCATAGCCGCGCAGCGCCAGGCCAAAGGCCAGATCGGCCGCCAGCTTGTGATTGCCCGCATGGATCAGTGTGTGGCTGCGGCCCAGTTTCGCGCCCAGGGCGGCACCGGCGCGGCGCGCCTCGGCCTGGGTGCTGGTCTGGGGCAGCATCACCAGGACCAGCGCATCGGCGGCCATCCCGGCGGGAAAGGCCAGCTCCAGCACCTGGCCGGGCTTGAGCGCCTGACCGGCCTTGGAGGCCAGCGCGCGGGCCGCGGCCTCACGCGCGGGGCGGGGCAGGCGACCGGGGAGGCGGTCGGCTGCGGTCAGCACCAGCGCCACGCGGCCCCGGTGTTCGGCCAGCTTTTCAAGCGCGACCTCGGTGAAACTGATTTCGACAGGCTGTGTCATGGTGGTCCTCACGTCTGGTTGCGGGTGACCCTAGACCCCCGTCCGGCCCTTTTCCAGAGCCGCCCTTGCCGCTAAGCAGGACGGAACGTCACGCATGAAGGCCCCCCATGCCCCGGATCGACCGCTATATCCTTGCGCAGCTGCTGACGCTGTTCGGCTTTTTTGCGCTGGTGCTGGTGTCGGTCTATTGGATCAACCGGGCGGTCAGCCTGTTCGACGACCTGCTGAATGACGGCCAGACCGCGCTGGTGGTGCTGGAGTTCACGGCGCTGACACTGCCTTTGGTGATCTCGGTCGTGCTGCCGGTGGCGGCCTTCGCGGCGACGGCCTATGGCACGAACCGCCTGTCCGGGGAATCCGAGCTGGTGGCGATGCATGCGGCGGGGCTGGGGCCCTGGCGGCTGGCGCGGCCGGTGCTGATCTTTGGCGTCTTCGTGGGGGTGATGGTGGCGGTGCTGGTCCACGGGCTGGTGCCGATGGCACGGGCGCGGCTGGCTGACCGGTCCGCCGAGATCGCCGAGAACGTGACCGCGCAGTTCCTGCGCCCCGGCAGCTTTCAGTATCCCGGCCAGCGGGTGACGCTGTTCATCCGCGACGTGGCGGGCGACGGCCGCCTGCTGGATCTGTTCATCGAGGACGGGCGCGACCCGGCGCAGACCGTCACCTATACCGCCCGCGAGGCGCTGGTGGTGCGCAACGACACCGGCCCGGTGCTGATCCTGCTGGAGGGGATGGCCCAGACCCTGCGCCCCGGCACCGATGGCCCGGCCCTGGCGGTGACGCGCTTTGCCGAGTTCAGCTATGACATCGGGGCGATGTTCGCAGGCGGCGGTGACCGGCGGCGCGATCTGCGCGATTTCGGCACGACCACGCTGCTGGCCGCGCCGCCTGCCCTGCTGGAGGCCACGGGCGCCAGCGCGGGCGACGCGCGGCGCGAGGCGCATGAGCGGCTGGCGCAGCCCCTGCTGTCGCCCATTGCCGCGATGTTGGGTTTCGCCACGCTGATGATCGGCGGGTTTTCGCGCTTTGGGGTGTGGCGGCAGGTTGGCTGGGCGATCCTGGGGCTGATCGCGGTGCAGTTCCTGTCCAATGCCGCCGCCAATCAGGTCGGGCGCGATGCGGGGCTGTGGCCGCTGTTGTATCTGCCGGCGGTCTTTGGCGCGGCGCTGTGCGCGGCGCTGCTGTGGCTGGCCGCGCGACCGCGTGGGCCGCGCGGGTCCGGCGGGGGGGCGCGGGCATGATCCTGGCCAGCTATGTCGCGCGGCGGTTCCTGCGCGGGTTCGTGATGATCGCCGGGGTGTTCCTGCTGATCCTGTTCCTGATCGACATGATCGAGATGATCCGCCGCTTTTCGGGCCGCGGCCTGGGCCTGGGCGGGGCTGCGGAACTGGCCGGGCTGAACATCGCGGGCAGTTTCTATTCGATCCTGCCGCTGATGACGGTGCTGGCGGGGATCGCGCTGTTCCTGGGCCTGGCCCGCAGCAGCGAGATGGTGGCGATCCGCGCGTCGGGGCGGTCGGGGCTGCGGGTGATCCGGGCGCCGGCGGCGGCGGCGGCGCTGGTCGGCGTGCTGGCGGTGGGGCTTTTGAACCCGCTGGTGGCGGTGACGGGGTCGCTTTACGACGATGCGGTCGCGGGGATCGACCGGGGCGGCAGCCAGACCGTCAGCCTGGGCGACAGCGCCGTCTGGCTGCGTCAGGGGATGCAGCAGAACGGCCGCGAATCGGGGCAGATCGTGATCCGCGCCCGCCGCGCCAGCCCCGATGCCGTGACGCTGTATGATGCCAGCTTTCTGGTGTTCGACGCCGAGGCCGGGCCCGTCCGCCGCATCGAGGCGCGCGAGGCCCGCCTGACGCCCGGTGCCTGGGACCTGCGCGAGGTCAGCGACTTCCCGCTGGACCGCCCGAACCCGATGGCCGCCGTCACCCGGCATGCGGCAATGACGCTGGCCTCCGATCTGACGGCGCAGCGCATTCGCGACGGCTTTGGCCGGCCCGATTCGGTGCCGGTCTGGCAGCTGCCCGCCTTTATCGCCGGGCTGGAGCGGGCGGGCTTTTCCGCCGCGCGCCACAAGGTCTGGTTCCAGATGGAGCTGGCCCGCCCCTTCCTGATGGCCGCGATGGTGATGATCGCCGCCGCCTTTACCATGCAGCACATGCGCGGGCGCAACAGCGGCACCGCCGTCCTGCTGGCCTTTGGCGCGGGGATCGCGCTGTTCTTTCTGCGCAACCTGGCGCAGGTTCTGGGCGATAACGGGCAGATCCCCGCCGCGATGGCGGCCTGGACGCCGCCTCTGGTCGGCATGATGCTGGCCCTGGGACTGATCCTGAGACGGGAGGACGGATGAGCCTGCGCATCATCACCACGGCGCTGACATCCGGGGCCGCATTGCTGGCGCTGGCTGGACCGATGGCCGCCCAGACCGCCTGGGACCAGGGCAGCATGGGCGCGATCAGCGGCATGCCGGGCGCCACGGGCCGGGCCGATGCCGGTGTCACCGCGCTGGCGCCTGAATCCGACAGCCTGGGCAGCAACCCGGTGGGCGACCGCACCCCCACGCCGCAGAACCCCGCCACGGCCAGCCCGGCCACCACGCTGACCCTGCCGGGCGACCGGCCCACCGACCCGCAATCTGGCGCGGCCACGGTGCTGGCCGATGCGGTGACGGTTCAGGCGGGCGGCACGCTGATCGCGTCAGGCGGGGTGGTGGCCTGGTATCAGGGCGCGCGCCTGGTCGCGCCGCGCATCACCGTGGACGGCGAGACGGGCGATCTGACCATCGAGGGCCCGATCCACCTGTCGCGCCCCGGCAGCACCGACCCCGAACGCGACGCGGTGCTGGTGGCGGACAGCGCCCAGCTGGACCGTGCGTTGCAGGACGGCATCGTGCTGGGCGCGCGGCTGGTTCTGGCGCGGGAATTGCAGCTGGCCTCGACCCGGCTGGAACGGCGCGAGGCGGGCCGCATCACCGAGATGACCAATGTGGTCGCCTCGTCCTGCCGCATCTGCGCCGAGGACCCCCGCCCCCTGTGGGAGATCCGCGCCCGGACCATCACCCATGATGCGGAAACGCGCGAAATCACCTTTGATCGCCCGCAATTCCGCGCCCTGGGCGTGCCGCTGGCCTATGCGCCGTTTCGCGTGACCGCCCCCGACCCCACGGTCGACCGCCGATCGGGCCTGCTGCGCCCCGAGATCCGCACGACCTCGGGCCTGGGGTTCGGGGTCAAGCTGCCCTATTTCCAGACGCTTGGCGATCAGGCCGACCTGACGCTGACGCCCTATCTGGCCGCCAACCGCACCACCACGCTGGAGGCGCGCTATCGCCAGGCCTTTGCCAATGGCGCGGTGGAGGTGAACGGCGCGGTCAGCCGCGACGACCTGCGCCCCGGAGAGACGCGCGGCTATCTGTTCGGCACCGGCCAGTTCCTGCTGCCGCGCGATTATCGGCTGGGGCTGCAGGTGCAGCGCGCATCCGACCGGGCCTATCTGCTGGATTACGGGGTGACCGGCGCCGACCGGCTGTGGAGCGGCGTCTCGGTCGAGCGCGTGCGCCGCGACAAGCTGTTCTGGGGCCGGGTCGGCAATTACGAATCGCTGCGCGAAGATGAAGATAACGCGACCTCTCCGGCGCAGGTGGCCGATGCGATCTGGCTGCGCCGCACCACCCCCGCCCTGATCGGCGGCGAGGCGCTGCTGGAATGGTCGGTCCATGCGCATAGGCGCCCGTCGAACACGGACCGGATCGGGCGCGACGTGGCGCGCGGGTCGGTCGGCATCGACTGGCGGCGCAGCCAGATCCTGCCCGGGGGGGTGGTCGCGGCGGGGCTGGCCGGGCTGGATGCGGACCTGTACCGCATCGCCCAGGACGACCGGTTCGAGCAGCTGGTCACCCGCGTCGATCCGCAGGTGGGTGTCGAGCTGCGCTGGCCGCTGGCGGGCGGCGCGGGCGGGGCCACCCATCTGGTGGAACCCGTGATCCAGGTGCTGTATTCGCCCCGCGGCCGCGACGAGGACATCCCCAACGAGGACAGCCGCCTGATCGAGTTCGACGAGGGCAACCTGTTTTCCGACAACCGCTTTCCGGGCTGGGACGTGCGCGAGACCGGGCTGCGCGCCAATATCGGCGCGACCTGGACGCGGATCGACCCGACCGGCTGGTCCCTGGGCGTGACCGGCGGCCGGGTGCTGCGCGCGCGGGCGGCCGACAATTTCGCCCCCGACAGCCCCCTGGGCGGGCGCAGCTCCGACTGGCTGCTGGCGGCGCATTACGACAACGGCGCGGGGCTGGCGGTGGCCAACCGGGCGCTGTTCGACGACGAATTCGCCATCTCGCGCAACGAGCTGCGGGTGGGCTGGCTGCGCACCGACCTGCAGCTGTCGGCGGGATACATCTGGATCGACCGCGACGAGGACGAGGGCCGCGACGTCGATGCCAGCGAACTGGCCGCCAATATCGGCTGGCAGATCGCGCCGGGCTGGTGGGGCGAGGCCCAGACGCGCTATGACTTTTCCGCCGACCGGGCGCAGCGGGCGGGGCTGCAGGTCAGCTATCGCAACGAATGCATCACGGTGGAGACCGGCCTGTCGCGGCGCTTCAGCAGTTCCGACCTGCTGCGCGCCGAGACCAGCCTGGACCTGTCGGTCCGCCTGGGCGGTTTCGGCACCCAAGAACAGGCGCGGGGCACGGTGGCGCGCCGCAGCTGCATGCGCTAACCTGCAGATCGCAACGAACGAGGGCTATGATGCGGCATTTCCTTTCGGGTATCGCCTTGGCGGCGGTGATCGCCACGGGTGCAGGCGCGCCCGCGCTGGCGCAGAACCTGTTCGCACCGGTGGTCTATGTGAACGACAGCGCCGTGACCCGCTATGAGGTGGATCAGCGGATGCGGTTCATGCGCGTGATCGGTGCCCCCGATGCCAGCGCCGCGGCCGCCGAACAGGCGCTGATCGACGACCGCCTGCGCGTGCAGGCCGCCCGCCAGATCGGCGTCGAGATCACCCCCGAGGGGCTGCAGGCGGGGCTGGAGGAATTCGCCGGCCGCGCCGGGCTGGACGCTGCGGGCTTCATCGCCCAGCTGGAACGCGCGGGCGTCGAGGACGGCGTGTTCCGCGATTTCGTCGAGGCCGGCACCGTCTGGCGCGAGGTCGTGCGCGCCCGCCTGCTGGCCCGCGTGACCATCACCGATGCAGAGGTCGACCAGGAGCTGCAGCGCGTGATCGAGACCCCGATCATCGACCGCGTCCTGTTGTCCGAGCTGATCATCCCCGCGCCCCCGGGCCAGGAGGCGCAAGCCCTGCAGCTGGCCGAGCGTATCTCGGCCTCGCGCCCGACCGAGGCGCAATTCGCCGAAGCCGCGCGGCAATATTCGGCCGTGCCCTCGGCCGAGGCGGGCGGCCGGCTGGAGATGCTAGCCCTGGACAACCTGCCGCCCAGCCTGCGCCCGATCATCACCGCGCTGCAGCCCGGCCAGACCACGCAGGCCCTGCCCGTCGAGGGCGCGGTGGTGCTGTTCCATCTGCGCGACGCACAGGGCACGCTGCGTCCCGGCGCGCGCGAGCAGGTGCTGGATTACATGACGCTGCGCCTGGCATCGGCCGGTGACGCGGCTGCGCTGGCCGCGCGGGTGCGCAATTGCGACGACCTCTATGTGCAGGCGGGCGACGCCGCCCCGCAGGTCCAGCGCCAGACCGCGTCCCAAGGCGCGATCCCGCAGGGCATCGCCGCGCGGCTGGCCTCGCTGGACGCGGACGAGGCCGGGGTGATCCCCGCAGGTGCGGGGGCCGATCTGGTGATGCTGTGTTCGCGCCAGACCGCCCTGGCCGCCCAGCCCCAGGTCGCCACCACCGCCCTGCCCGATGACGGGGTCGAGGCCGCCATCCCGCAATCCGCGACCCCCGGCATCCCCACCCGCGATCAGGTCCGCGACCGGTTGTTCAACACGCGCATCAACACCGCCGCCGAAGGTCTGCTGGCCGATCTGCGCGCCGACGCGATCATCCGGCGGCCCTGATGGCGCGCATCCTGCTGACCTGCGGCGAACCGGCGGGCGTCGGGCCGGAACTGGCGCCCCTGGCCCTGGCTGCGGGCGCCGATATCGTCTGGCTGGGCGATCCGCGCCACCTGCCCCAGGGCGCGCTCTGGACCCAGGTCGCGGCGCCCGACGATGCGGTGACCCCCGGGCACCTGCCGGTCCTGCGCCACGATTTCGCGGGCCCCGCCACGCCCGGCCGCCCCGATCCCGCCCATGCGGCGGACGTGATCGCGGTGATCGCCCGCGCGGTCGATCTGGCCATGACGGGCCAGGTCGCCGCGATCTGCACCGCCCCCATCAGCAAGGAGGCCCTGATCCGCGGCGCGGGCTTCGCCTTTCCGGGCCATACCGAGTTCCTGGCGCATCTGGCGGGCGACGTGCCGGTGGCGATGATGCTGGCCTCGACCACGGTGACGCCGCCCTGCCGGGTGGTGCCCGCGACGATCCACATCCCGCTGGCGGACGTGCCCACAGCCCTGACCGAACAGGCGCTGGAACAGGCGATCCGCCTGACCCATGCCGCGCTGATCCGCGACTTCGGCCTGCCCGCGCCGCGCATCTCGGTCGCGGGCCTGAACCCCCATGCGGGCGAAGGCGGCATGATGGGCACCCAGGACCGCGACCTGATCGCCCCCCTGATCGCCCGCCTGCGCGCCGAAGGGCTGCACGTCACCGGCCCCCACCCCGCCGACACGATGTTCCACGCCCCGGCGCGGGCGCGCTATGACGCGGCCATCGCCTGCTATCACGACCAGGGCCTGATCCCCATCAAGACGCTGGATTTCGACGGCGGCGTGAACGTGACGCTCGGCCTGCCCTTCATCCGCACCTCGCCCGATCACGGCACCGCCTTCGACATCGCGGGCAAGGGCCTGGCCGACCCCTCCTCTACCATCGCCGCCCTGCGCCTGGCCGCCGACATGGCCACCGCCCGCGCGCTTCTTCTTCACGAAAATATCCTCAGGGGGTCTGGGGGCAGAATGCCCCCGGCCTTCGGCAAGGCACCATGATCGACGACCTCCCCCCCCTGCGCGAGGTGATCGCGACCCATGACCTGCGCGCCAAGAAACAGCTGGGCCAGAACTTCCTGCTGGACCTGAACCTGACGCACAAGATCGCGCGGCAGGCGGGCGACCTGACCGGCTGCGACGTGCTGGAGGTCGGGCCCGGCCCCGGCGGGCTGACCCGCGGCCTCCTCGCCTGCGGCGCGCGCCATGTGCTGGCCATCGAAAAGGACCCGCGCGCCCTGCCCGCGCTGGAACAGATCGCCGAGGCCTATCCGGGCCGCCTGACGGTCATCACCGGCGACGCGCTGCAGATCGACCCGCTGGCGCATCTGACGCCGCCGATCCGGGTGGCCGCGAACCTGCCCTACAATGTCGGCACGGAACTGCTGATCCGCTGGCTGACACCCAAGGACTGGCCGCCCTTCTGGCAGTCGCTGACGCTGATGTTCCAGCGCGAGGTGGCCGAACGCATCGTCGCCCGCCCCGGCTCCAAGGCCTATGGCCGGCTGGCGCTGCTGGCGCAGTGGCGGGCGGACGCGCAGATCGTGATGTCCCTGCCGCCCGAGGCCTTTGTCCCCGCACCCAAGGTCCATTCCGCCGTGGTCCACCTGACCGCCCTGCCCCAGCCGCGCTTTCCGGCCGATGCGGCAGTGCTGTCGCAGATCACCGGGGCGGGGTTCAACCAGCGCCGCAAGATGCTGCGCGCCAGCCTCAAGGGCTTGCATCCGCAGATCGAGGCGCTGCTGGACAGCGTCGGCATCCCCCCCACCGCCCGGGCCGAGGAGATCGAGCTGGAACGCTTCTGCGCCCTGGCCCGCGCCTTGAAGGCCGCTCGCTGAACGCTGACTGATCCGCAGCATCCCCCCGCGCGATGATTCCCCATGCGCGGACCCAACGGCGACAGGGGGGCGGTCTGCGCTCCCACGCTGGTCCGGGGTGTTATCAGGCGGCAGGTCGGGTCGGGTTTCCGTCCGAAGGACGGATCCAGGACTGATCATGGCACCGCCCCCGCGATAAGCTCCTCAATCTCCGGCGGCGGAAGGCGGAAGGCGGACCGGAACAGGCGGGCATGCCAAGCACACGCGAACCGGGATTGACGGGAAGACCCTCCCAACCCACCGCCCCGTCGCGCATACTCGCTAAGGGCACAGCCTTTCCGACGCATCTGACAATGATCGGCCATGCCGCCGCGATGACCTCATCCCGTTCGGCAGAACGCTGAGCTTTGGAGGGAGCCGGGCGGGGTGTCGAGCAGAGGCTGGCGATACGGAGGACGGGCGGCGGAGGGTTCCGCGTTGCGGGTTTCTCAACGACGCGAGATTACCAGTCAGGGCGCGCATCACCATGAGCCGCCCGTCAGGGGCGAGCCGCCATGACCAGACCGGCAATCAAAATGCTATCTGGTCGGTGTCAGGAGCGCGTTTACCATGCGGATAGCGCGGGGGGACCCACCCGACACCGGATCAGGGAAGGCGGATAGGGGCGCATTCCGGCGCCAGGGACCCGGAATGGAAAAGGGCGCGCCATTGGCGCGCCCTGTCCGGTTTCGGGGTCTGCAGGATCAGTCCTGCTCGCCCTCGCGCGGGGCGGCGGGGGCCGGCTTGCGGCGGCTGCGGACCGGGGCTGCGGGCGCGTCGGGTGCGGCCTCGCCTTCGGCGGGCGCGGGCCGGGGCGCGCGGCTGCGCGGGGTGCGGCTGCGCGCGGGCTTGGGGGCGGCCTCGGCCTCGGGGGTGCTGATCGGCGCGCCCTGATCCTCGGCGGTCGAGACGATCACCTCGGGCAGGCTGGGCTGGATCTCGTCGCGCGGCGCCTCGACACGGTCCTGACGCGGTTCGCGGGGCTGCTGCTCACGCGGCTGCTGATCGCGGCGCTGGTTGCCGTCGCCCTGGCCTTGGCCATCGCGGTTTCCCTGACCATCGCGGTTGCCATCGCGGCGCTGGTTGCCGCCCTGGTTGTCGCGGTTCTGCTGGTCGCGGCGCTGACCGTCGCCCTGGTTGTCGCGATTGCCGTCACGGCGCTGGTTGTCGCCTTGGCTGTCGCGATTGCCATGCTGGCCCTGGTCGGCATGGCGCTGGCCGTCGCCCTGATGGTCGCGGTTGCCGTTCTGGCCCCCGTTGCCGCCCTGGTGATAGCCGTGGCCGCCCATGCTGCTTTGATAGTCGTCGTCGCTGCGGCCCTGGCCCTGACGTTCGGCCATCTCGCGGTTCGCCTCGCCCAGCATGCGGGTGTAATGCTCCGCATGCTGCAGAAAGCTCTGCTCGGCCACGCGGTCATGGGACAGCTGGGCGTCACGCGCCAGCGTCAGGTATTTCTCGATGATCTGCTGGGGGGTGCCACGCACCTTGCCCTCGGGCCCCGAGCTGTCGAAGACGCGATTGGTGATATTCCCCAGCGTGCGCTGGCGGTTCGATTTGCTACGCGAGCGGGATTTTGATGATCTCATCAGTCTTGTCTGTACTGTTTCCGGGCGTCGGGATGCCAGCGTAAGCTGGACGGCGGTGTCGGACGGATACGGGGGCTGTGACCACTCCGTTCAGCCTTGCCTTGCCCAGCCACGGCGCAGCGGTTGCGCCCTTTCGGTATCGGCAGTTGTCAGGCTGACCCATGCGACGGCAAAGGCCTGTCGCACGCCGCTGACTAACCATGCCGCGCCGCGCGAGACAAGGGAAAACTGCCGAAAATCCCCCGCAACCGGCGTCAAACCGCCGCGATGGGCGCGAAATCG
Source organism: Paracoccus hibiscisoli (assembly GCF_005048265.1). Lineage (GTDB taxonomy): Bacteria > Pseudomonadota > Alphaproteobacteria > Rhodobacterales > Rhodobacteraceae > Paracoccus > Paracoccus hibiscisoli. Next base: position 61,571 of record NZ_SUNH01000010.1, on the reverse strand, counting down.
GCCAGCACCACGCGGTCGCGCCCGTCCAGGTCGGGCAGGATGCGCACGTCGGCGCCCGCCGCCGCGAACAGCGCCGCCACCGCAGCGCCTTGGGTCGGGCCGATCTCGACCAGGACCGCGCCGCCGGGGGCCAGCCGCGCCCGCGCGCCCGCCGCGATGACGCGATAGGCGGTCAGCCCGTCCGCCCCATCGGTCAGCGCGCCATGCGGCTCCCAGTCGCGGACATCGGGGTCCAGCAGGGGCATCTCGATCGCGGCGATATAGGGGGGGTTGGACACGATCAGGTCAAACGGACCCTCGACGCCCTGCAGCCAGTCGGCCTGCCGGAACCGGGCATTGACGCCGATGCGCCGTGCATTGCCGCGCGCGACCTGCAGCGCCGCCTCGGAGATGTCGGTGCCCAGCCCCGTGGTCCCCGTCCGCGCCGCCAGAAGCGAGATCAGGATTGCGCCCGTCCCGGTCCCCAGGTCCAGCACGCGGGTCCAGGGGCGGGCCAGGGCGGCCTCGACCAGGGCCTCGGTCTCGGGCCGGGGGTCCAGCGTGTCGGCGGTCACCGTGAACCGATGCGCCCAAAAATCGCGGAACCCCACGATCTGGGCCACCGGCTGGTGCATCGCCCGCGCCGCGATCCCGTGGTTGAAGCGCGCGGCCTGATCGGCGGTCAGCGCGCGGTCGTCGGTGATGCGCAGCTGGCCCGGCTCCATGTCCAGCACCGCGGCCAGGATGCGGTCGGCGTCGCGCGCAGCCCCCCCGATGCCCGCCGCCCGCAACAGCGCCGCGCCCTGGGCCTGGGCGTCCGACAGCTTCATTCGGCCTGGGCCAGGCGCGCGGCCTGGTCATGCGCGGTCAGCGCGTCGATGGTTTCCGTCAGGTCACCCGCGATGATGCGGTCCAGCGCATAAAGCGTCAGGTTGATGCGGTGATCGGTCATGCGGCCCTGCGGAAAGTTATAGGTGCGGATACGTTCGGAACGGTCGCCGCTGCCCACCTGGGCGCGGCGGTCGGCGGCGCGTTCGGCATCGGCCGCCGCGCGCTGCATATCGTACAGACGCGCGCGCAGTACCGCCATCGCGTTGGCGCGGTTCTGGTGCTGGGACTTTTCGCTGCTGGTGACGACGATGCCGGTGGGCAGGTGGGTGATGCGGACCGCCGAATCGGTGGTGTTGACGTGCTGGCCGCCCGCACCCGAGGCGCGCATCGTGTCGATGCGAATGTCGGCGGCGGGAATGTCGATGTCCACGTCCTCGGCCGCCTCGGGCAGGACGGCGACGGTGGCCGCGCTGGTATGGATGCGCCCGCCCGATTCGGTGGTGGGCACGCGCTGGACGCGGTGCACGCCCGATTCGTATTTGAGGCGGGCAAAGACCCCCTCGCCCTCGATCCGGGCAATGGCCTCCTTGACGCCGCCCAGCTCGGACCGGGTCAGCTCCAGCATCTGGAACTGCCAGCCCTGGCCTTCCGCGTGGCGGCGATACATCTCCAGCAGGTCGCCCGCGAACAGCGCGGCCTCGTCGCCCCCGGTGCCCGGGCGGATCTCCAGGATGGCGGGTCGCGCATCGGCCGCGTCACGCGGCAACAGCGCGATGCGCAGATCCTGCTCCAGCGCGGGCAGCTCCGCCTCAAGGCGGCGCAGCTCGTCCTGGGCCAGCTCGCGCATCTCGGGGTCGGACAGCATGGCGCGCGCCTCCTCCAGCCCCGCGGTCGAGGCGCGCCAGCGGTCGATCTGGGCCACGACGGGCTTCAGCTCGGCATATTCGCGGCTGATGGCGGCGATGCGCTCGGGCGCGGCCCCGGCATTCAGCTGCGCCTCGAGAAACTCGAAACGCTGCAGGATCTGGATCAGGCGGTCTTCGGGCAACATGGCTGGGCCTTACCCCCCCGTCCGCATCAGGACAAGCCGCGACCAAGGGCGCGCCGCCGGGGGGGTCCGGGGGGCGCGCAGCCCCCCGGCGCGTCGCGGGACGCACTTCATCGCCGGTTCCAGCCCAAGAGCGCGATCAGCTCCATCGCGACATGGGCCCCCGCGATGGCCGTGGCCCCGGTCGTGTCATAGGGCGGCGAGACCTCGACCACGTCGCCCCCGATCAGATCCAGCCCCGCCAGCCCGCGCAGCAGCGCCGCCGCCTGCCAGCTGGCCAGACCGCCCCAGACCGGCGTGCCCGTCCCCGGCGCGAAGGCCGGGTCCAGCGCGTCGATGTCGAAGGTCAGATAGCAGGGCCTGTCCCCCACAGTGTCGCGGATGCGCGCCAGCGTGGCCTCCACCCCGTCCCGATGCACCGATGGCGCGTCCAGGATCGTGACGCCCATCGTGTCCGGGTTGTCGGTGCGGATGCCCACCGCGACACTGGCCGCCGGGTCCACCAGCCCCTCGCGTATCGCCTTGTAGAGGAAGGTGCCGTGGTCGATCCGGTCGGGGTCGTCATCGACCCAGGTGTCGGAATGCGCGTCGAACTGGATCAGCGCCACAGGCCCCCGCCGCGCCGCGACCGCCCGCAGGATCGGCAGCGTGACGAAATGATCGCCCCCCAGGGTCACGGGCGCGGCCCCCGCGTCCAGGATGGTGCCCAGATGCGCGTCGATTCGCGCAGGCACGTCGCGCACCGCAGCGTAATCGAACGCCATGTCGCCGTAATCGACCACATCCATCACCGACAGCGGGTCAAAGCCCCAGCCATAGGGCGGATCAAAGGCCTGCAGGGTCGATGCCTCGCGGATCGCCCGCGGCCCGAACCGCGCGCCGGGTCGATGCGTCACCGCCTGATCGAAGGGGATGCCCGTCACCGCCACGTCGACGCCGGTCAGGTCCTTGGTATAGCGGCGGCGCAGAAAGCTGGTCGCCCCGCCAAAGGCGTTCTCGAAGGACAGGCCCCGCAGGCTGTCACGGGTAAAGGCCTGATCGACCTGGGTCTTTGCGTCTTCCAGCGCCATCGCGTCCTCCCGGCAGGTTGCGCGGGCCAGATTGGCCGCGCCCCCGGCCCTTCGCAAGGGGCGATCAGCGCACCAGTTTCGGCGCGCCGGTGGCCAGATCTGTGCCGCGATAGGGCTTGCCGGCCTCTTTCCAGGCGCCAAAGCCGCCCTCCAGATGGGCGATGCGGTCCACCACGCCCGATTCCAGGATCTGCCGGGCCACCGCCTCGGACCGCCGCGATCCGCCGCAATAGAGCACCACAGGCCGGTCGCCCCCCAAAGGCAGCCGTTCGGGGACGATATAGGCCATGGGCGCCAGCAGCGCGCCCTCGATCTGTTCCTGCATGTATTCGGCCGGGGTGCGCACGTCGATCATGGCGATCTTGCCGTCGGCCAGGGCGCGGGCGACCTCGTCCGGGGTCCAGGTCTCCAGGGTGCCGTGGCCAGTCTGTTCGGTCTTCATGCGGTCGGGTCCTTGAACTTGTCGGTAAAGACGTTGGTGGGGATCTTCAGATAGACGTTTCCGTCGGCCTCGGGTTCCGGCATCCGGCCCGCCCGCAGGTTCACCTGCAGCGCATGCAGGATCCGTTCCGGCAAAGGCAGCGTCGCGTCGCGTGCATCGCGCAGCGCGCGGAAATCGGCCCGGCTGATGCCGCCGCCCACATGGGCATTGGCCGCGCGCTGCTGGGCCACGGTCGATTCCCATTCCGGGTCGTCACGGTCCTTGGTGCCGTAATCGTGACCGACAAAGACGCGCGTCTCGTCCGGCAGGGACAGGACCGACATCAGGCTGTCATACAGCTCGCTGGAATTGCCGCCGGGGAAATCGGCGCGGCTGGTGCCCACGTCGGGCTGCATGAACGTGTCATGCACAAAGGCCGCATCGCCCACCACGTAGCTCACCGACCCCAAGGTATGCCCCGAATGCAGCATCACCCGCACCGGCAGATCGCCCAGGGCGAATGTCTGGCCATCGGCAAACAGGTGGTCGAAATCAGCCGCCGGATCAAAGGCGCCGGGCAGGTGATACAGCCCCTCCCACAGGCGGGCGATGTCGATGACCCTCTCGCCGATGCCGTTGGGAACGCCCGTCCGCGCCCTGAGCCAGGCCGAGGCCATCAGGTGGTCCGCATGCGGATGCGTGTCCAGGATCCAGGCCAGCGTCAGGCCGCGCGCGGATATCTGCTCCAGCGCCCAGGCCGCGGCGTGGTGACGGCTGACGGCGGCGCGGGGGTCGAATTCCTGCACCACGTCGATCAGGGCCGCCTGTTTCGTGGCCTCGTCCCAGACCAGATACTGGCAGCTGCCGGTGGGCTTGTCCCAGAACCCCAGCACATGCGGCGAGCCCGCGCCGCGCGAGGGGCTTTCCCGAGTGAACATCGCCTGCTCCTTCCCAAATACATTCATTTACTGGAATATAATCACGCCGGGCGGAATGTGAACCCCCACCCGCTGCGGCAGGCCGGGATGAGGCGAAATCCCTTGCATCCGCGCGATCTGCTGCTATGACACGCCATCCTTCCGCCTTGGCTTATCTGTAACGGCGCAGCCTCTCGTGACGGGTGCGGAAGGGACGGCCCGTCGATGAAATGCGCAAGAAACCCGAAAGGATCGCCATGCCTCTGTACGAGCATGTGCTGATCGCCCGCCAGGACCTGTCGAACACGCAGGCCGAAGGGCTGATCGAACACTTCTCGACCGTACTCGCCGATAACGGCGGCAAGGTCGTTGAGCATGAATACTGGGGTGTGCGCACCCTGGCCTACAAGATCAACAAGAACCGCAAGGGCCACTATGCCTTCCTGCGCACCGACGCCCCCTCGGGTGCCGTGCTGGAAATGGAACGCCTGGCCCGCCTGCATGATGACGTGATGCGCGTGATGACCATCCGCGTGGACGAGCATCAGGAAGGCCCCTCGGTCCAGATGCAGAAGCGCGAAGAGCGTGGCGAGCGTGGCGACCGTCCCCGTGGCGACCGTCCCGACCGGGGCGACCGTGATCGCGGCGACCGGGGCGATCGTGGCGGCGACCGCGGCGAACGCCGCGAGCGGAACTGAGAGGATCTGACGAATGGCCAACAAACCCTTCTTCCGTCGTCGCAAGGTCTGCCCGTTCTCGGGCGATAACGCACCTGCGATCGACTACAAGGACACCCGCCTGCTGCAGCGCTATATCAGCGAACGCGGCAAGATCGTGCCCTCGCGCATCACCGCCGTCTCGGCCAAGAAACAACGCGAGCTGGCCCGTGCCATCAAGCGCGCGCGTTTCCTGGCCCTGCTGCCCTATGTCGTCAAGTAAGGAGACCTGAACGATGCAAGTCATCCTGCTGGAACGTGTGGCCAAGCTGGGCCAGATGGGCGAAGTCGTGAACGTCAAGCAAGGCTTTGCACGCAACTATCTCCTGCCCCAGGGCAAGGCGATGCGCGCGTCGGAAGCCAACATCAAGGCGTTCGAAGGTCAGAAGGCGCAGCTGGAGACCCGCAACGCGGAGTCCAAGGCCGAAGCCCAGAAGATCGCCGAGAAACTGGACGGCCAGACCTTCGTGGTCATCCGTTCGGCATCCGATTCGGGTGCGCTGTACGGGTCGGTCACCACGCGTGACGCCGCAGAGGCCGCGACCGAGGCCGGCTTTACCGTCGACCGCAAGTCGGTCGTGCTGCGCGAGCCGATCAAGGATCTGGGTCTGCATGACGTCACCGTCGTGCTGCACCCCGAGGTCGAGGCGACGATCACCATGAACGTCGCGCGTTCGAACGAGGAAGCCGAGCTGCAGGCCCAGGGCAAGTCCATCCAGGACATCGCCGCCGAAGCCGATGCCGAGGCCGAATTCGAGATCGCCGAGCTGTTCGACGACATCGGCGGTGCCGATGATGGCGAAAGCGACGACCGCAACTGATCCTGTCCGGATCAAGTGCAGACAAATTTTGCCGCGCCGGGAAACCGGCGCGGTTTTTCATTCGTTCATGTCAAAATCCTTCCTGATGTGGCACATCCCGACATGGACCTGATGACTGGACCCGACATTGCCCCGGCGCCCCGGCGCATGGCCAAGGATGTGGTGATGACCGACGCGCTGTCCCGGATGCTGCAGACCCGCCCGCATGTGCTGGCCGACGGGGCCACGGGCACCGCGCTGTTCAACATGGGTCTGGACGCGGCCACCCCGCCCGAAATCTGGAACGCGACCCATCCCGACCGCATCGCCGCCCTGCACCGCGCCGCGATCGAGGCCGGGTCGGATCTTTTCCTGACCAACAGCTTTGCCGCCAATGCCAGCCGCCTGGCCCTGCATGGTGCCGCCACCCGCGTGACCGAGCTGAACCGCCTGGCCGCCGGAATCGCCCGCGATCAGGCCGACCGCGCCGGTCGCACGGTGATCGTGGCGGGCTCGATCGGCCCGATCGGAGAGTTCATGGCCCCGATGGGTAGCCTGACCCATGCCCGCGCCGTCCAGATGTTCCACGAACAGGCCCAGGCCCTGCAGGACGGCGGCGCCGACATCCTGTGGTTCGAGACGCTGGCCTCGCTGGAGGAGCTGCGCGCCGCCGCCGAGGCCGCGCGCCTGACCGGCATGGCCTGGTGCGCCAGTCTCAGCTTTGACACGGCGGGGCGCACGATCATGGGCGTGACGCCCGGCCAGCTGGCGGCGGCGGTCGAACGCCTGCCCAACCCGCCCGTGGCCTATGGCGCGAATTGCGGCGTCGGCGCGTCGGACCTGCTGCGGTCGGTCACCGGCTTTGCGGCCTCGGGAAACGAGCGTCCGGTGATCGCCAAGGGCAATGCCGGCGTCCCGCATCTGCATGACGGGCATATCCATTACGACGGCACGCCCGCGCTGATGGCCGATTACGCCTGCCTGGCGCGCGACCTGGGCGTGCGGATCATCGGCGGCTGCTGCGGCACCATGCCCGCGCATCTGCGCGCAATGGCCGAGGCGCTCCAGACCCGCCCGCGCGGCCCCCGCCCCACGCTGGAGCGGATCGCCGAACAGCTGGGCGCCTTCAGCAGCCCCGACGACCGCCGCCATTAGAACAGCGACAGCTGATCCCCCGCCCGCGGCGGCGGGCCAAAGCGTGAACAGTCCAGCGCCGGGCCGCCGCTGCGATAGTCCAGCCGCTTGCGCGCCAGCCGGAACCGCTGCTGCGCCAGTTGGGCATGCAGCCCCTCGCCCCGGAAACGGTGGCCGAATCGCGGGTCGTTGTCGCGCCCGCCGCGCATGTCCTGCACCCGGTTCATCACATGCGTGGCCATGCCGGGGCGGTGCCGCTCCAGCCAGTCGCGGAACAGGGGCGCCACCTCATGCGGCAGGCGCAGGGGGATCATCGTGGCGGTGGTCGCGCCCGCCTCGCGCGCGGCGGTCAGGATCCTTTCGATCTCGGGCTCGGTCAGGACGGGGATGACGGGGGCGACCATCACGCGGACCGGGACGCCCGCCCGCGACAGATCGCGGATCATCCGCAGACGGGTGGCGGGGGTGGGCGCGCGCGGCTCCAGCGCGCGGGCCAGATCCGCGTCCAGCGTGGTCACGCTGACCCCCACCGCCGCCTGATCGCGCGCCGCCAGTTCCGCCCACAGGTCCAGATCGCGCAGGACGGTCTGGCCGCGCGTCACCAGCGTCACCGGATGGTTCCAGTCGCGCAGCACCCGCAGGATGCCCGGCATGATCGCCAGCCGCGCCTCGACCGGCTGATAGGGGTCGGTGTTGGTGCCAAGCGCGATCGGCGCGGGACGATAGCGGGGCCGGGCCAGCTCACGCGCCAGCAGGGCTGCGGCATCGGGTTTGGCGGTGATCCTGGTCTCGAAATCCAGCCCCGGCGACAGGCCCAGATAGGCATGGCTGGGCCGGGCATAGCAATAGATGCAGCCATGCTCGCACCCCCGATAGGGGTTGATCGAGCGGTCAAAGCTGATGTCCGGTGAGGTGTTGCGGGTGATGATGCTGCGCGGGCGTTCGACCGTCACCTCGGTCCGCAGCAGGACCTGTTCCTCGGGGATGTCCCAATCGTCGGATTCGCGGATGCGGCTCTCGCGCTCGAACCGCCCGGCGGGGCGGGTGTCGGCGCCACGGGCCTTCAGGCGCTGGTCGGGATCACGGGGCGGCAGCATGGGGTGATTATAGAACACATCAAGAACATCGCAAGGGCATGGTTGATGTTCCCCCGCCCCGCCCACATCTTTGGCCCGACGCAATCACAGGATATCCCGATGAGCGACGACTATACCCCGCCCAAGGTCTGGACCCCCGGCAAGGAGAATGGCGGCCAGTTCGCCAGCATCAACAAGCCCACCGCCGGCGCGCAGTTCGACCGCGACCTGCCTGTGGGCCGGCATCCGCTGCAGCTCTATTCGCTGGCGACGCCCAACGGGCAGAAGGTCACGATCCTGCTGGAGGAGCTGTTGGAGGCAGGCCACGACGCCGAATACGACGCCTGGCTGATCAAGATCGGCGATGGCGACCAGTTCGGCAGCGGCTTCGTCGCGGCCAACCCCAACAGCAAGATTCCCGCGCTGATGGATCATTCCGTGACCCCGCCGCAGCGGGTCTTTGAATCGGGGTCGATCCTGCTGTACCTGGCCGAGAAATATGGCGCCTTTCTGCCCACCGACCCCGCGGCGCGGACCGAGACGCTGAACTGGCTGTTCTGGCAGATGGGTGCGGGCCCCTATCTGGGCGGCGGCTTTGGGCACTTCTATGCCTATGCGCCGACAAAGATCGAATATGCGATCGACCGCTTCACGATGGAGGTCAAGCGCCAGCTGGACCTGCTGGACAGGCGCCTGGTCGACAACCGGTTCATCGCGGGCGACGATTATACCATCGCCGACATGGCGATATGGCCGTGGTACGGGCGGCTGATCACCGGCGGCGCCTATGGCGATGCGGCGACCTTTCTGGACGCGGAGAGCTATCGCAACCTGCACCGCTGGCAGGCCGAGATCGCGGCACGCCCGGCCGTGCAGCGCGGGATCATGGTGAACAACGTGTCGGGCGATCCCTCCAAGCAGCTGCATGAGCGCCACGACGCGTCGGATTTCCAGACGCGGACCGAGGACAAGCGGCAGGCATGAGAAAGGGGGGCGTTGCCCCCCGTCCTTCGGACTCCCCCCAGGATATTTGAGTGAAGAAGAAAGACTGCTTCTTCTTCAAGGAAATATCCCACGGGGGTGAGCCGCGTCCGGAAAAGGTCCGGGGGACCTTTTCCAAGGCGAACGCCCGGTGCGTTGGCACCGGGCATGGGGTGTGAAACCCCCGGTCGCGGTCGATCAGTTGCGCGCGCGGTCGACCATCTTGCCCTTGGAGATCCAGGGCATCATCTCGCGCAGCTTGGCGCCGACCTGTTCGATCTGATGCTCGTCATTGGCGCGGCGCGAGGCCTTCAGCGTCGGCTGGCCGACGGCGTTCTCCAGCATGAAGTCGCGGACGAACTTGCCCTGCTGGATGTCGGTCAGCACGGCCTTCATGCGGGCCTTGGTCTCCTCATAGGGCAGGATGCGCGGGCCGGTGACATACTGGCCGTATTCCGCCGTGTTCGAGATCGAGTAGTCCATGTTGGCGATGCCGCCCTCATAGATCAGGTCGACGATCAGCTTCACCTCGTGCAGGCACTCGAAATAGGCCATCTCGGGGGCATAGCCCGCCTCGACCAGCGTCTCGAAGCCACAGCGGATCAGCTCGACCAGGCCGCCGCACAGGACCGCCTGCTCACCGAACAGGTCGGTCTCGCATTCCTCGCGGAAGTTCGTCTCGATGATGCCCGAACGGCCGCCGCCGATGGCCGAGCAATAAGACAGACCGATATCCATCGCCTTGCCCGAGGCGTCCTGATGCACCGCGACCAGGCAGGGCACGCCGCCGCCCTTGGTGTATTCGCCGCGGACCGTGTGGCCGGGGCCCTTGGGCGCCATCATGATGACATCGACGCCGGGCTTGGGCTGGATCAGGCCAAAATGCACGTTCAGGCCGTGCGCAAAGGCGATCGCCGCGCCGTCGCGCAGGTTGTCATGGACGTATTTCTTGTAGGTCTCGGCCTGCAGTTCGTCCGGCATGGTGAACATGATGACGTCGCACCAGGCGGCGGCTTCGGCGATGCCCATGACCTTGAGGCCCTCGGCCTCGGCCTTCTGCGCCGACGGGCTGCCGTCGCGCAGGGCGACGACGACGTTCTTGGCGCCGCTGTCGCGCAGGTTCAGGGCATGGGCATGGCCTTGGCTGCCATAGCCCAGGATCGCGACCTTGGCATCCTTGATCAGGTTCACGTCGCAGTCGCGGTCATAGTAAACGCGCATGGGAAAGTCCTTTCGATATGCTGCCCCGGTTCTAGCGCGTTTGCCGTGCAGCCATCGTTCGATCTGACCGAAAAGATGCGGTCTTGTGAAAAGATCATGCTTTGATAAACGACATTCATGAAATTCATGCTTGATACGACAGATCGGCGCATTCTTCGCCAGCTTCTGGCCGATCCCTCCGCCGCCAATGCGGCCTTGGCGGAGCGCGCCGGCGTGACCCCCGCCAGCCTGTGGCGGCGGCTGGAGAGGATGCGCGAGGCGGGCGTCCTGCGGGGCATCCAGGCCCGCATCGACTGGCGCGCCATGGGCTGGGAGGTCGAGGTGTCCTTGCGCTTCACGCTGGACAAGACCGACCCACGCGCCTTTGACCAATTTCTGGCGGCCCTGCGGGAGGTGCCCGAGGTGATCGAGATCCAGTCCTTTCTGGGCAGCGTCGACTGGCGGGCATCGGTGATCGCGCGCGACATGGCGCATTGGCAGCAGGTCTATCGCGACCGCATCCTGACCCTGCCCCATATCGCGGAGCTGGACGCGCTGATGCTGGTCGCGACCATCAAGGACAGCGGAGAGTTGGCGTTGTGAGCGGGCTGGACACGACCGATCTGGCGATTCTGCGCGTGCTGGCCCATGACGCGACGACCAGCGCCGCCGATGTCGGGCGCGCCGTGGGCATCGGCCAGCCCGCCGCATGGCGGCGCATCCGGCGGCTGACCGAGCAGGGGGTGATCGCGGGGCGTCGGGTGGTGCTGGACCCTGCGGCCCTGGGCTTTGGCGTGACGGTCTTTCTGGGGATCAAGCTGGCCGCCAAGGGCCGCACCGGCCTGGAGGATTTCGAGCGCGCCGTCACCGCCATCCCCGAGGTGCAGCTGGTCCAGCATGTCTTGGGCCAGTTCGACTATCGCCTGCGGATCACCGCCCGCGACATCAGCGATTTCGAGCGTATCCTGAGGCGTCGCATCATGACCCTGCCCGGCGTCGGTCAGGTCGAGGCGAACGTGATGCTGTCGGAGGAGCGGCGGCCGGGGCCGTTGGGGTGACCCCAGGCCCCGGCGCGCGGATCACTCCGGGACGACCCGGACCGCGCCCTTGGCCGCGCTGGTGGTCATCGAGGCATAGGCGCGCAGGGCCGTGGTGATCTTGCGCTTGCGCGGCTTGGCGGGCTTCCAACCCTCCGTCTCGCGGGCCGCGCGGCGGGCGGCCAGGGTCGCGTCATCGACCATCAGTTCGATCCGGCGGTTGGGGATGTCGATGCGGATCAGGTCGCCCTGTTCGACCAGGCCGATCGTGCCGCCCTCGGCCGCCTCGGGCGAGACATGGCCGATCGACAGCCCCGACGAGCCGCCCGAAAAGCGGCCATCGGTGACCAGCGCGCATTCCTTGCCCAGGCCCTTGGATTTCAGATAGCTGGTCGGATACAGCATCTCCTGCATGCCGGGGCCGCCACGCGGGCCTTCGTAACGGATCAGCACGACCTCTCCGGCCTTGACCTTGCCGGTCAGGATGGCGCTGACGCTGTCATCCTGGCTTTCGAAGATATGGGCCGGGCCTTCGAAGGTCAGGTTCGAATCGTCCACGCCCGCCGTCTTCACGATGCAGCCATCCTCGGCCAGGTTGCCATACAGCACCGCCAGCCCGCCATCGCGCGAAAAGGCATGCTCTGCCGACCGGATCACGCCCTTTTCGCGGTCCAGATCGACATCGTCATAGCGGTTCGCCTGCGAGAACGCGGTCTGCGTGGCCACCCCGCCCGGTGCCGCCCGGAAGAAGTCGTGGACCGAGGCCGCCTCCGTGCGCGACACGTCCCACCGGTCCAGCGCCTGCGCCAGCGTGCCGGAATGGACGCTGCCCACGGACGTGTCCAGCAGACCCGCCCGATCCAGCTGACCCAGGATCGCCATGATGCCGCCGGCGCGGTGGACGTCCTCCATGTGCACATCGTCCTTGGCGGGCGCGACCTTGCACAGGACCGGCACCTTGCGCGACAGGCGGTCGATGTCGGACATGGTGAAATCGATGCCCGCCTCATGCGCCGCAGCCAGCAGGTGCAGGACGGTGTTGGTCGACCCGCCCATGGCGATGTCCAGCGTCATCGCGTTTTCAAAGGCGGCAAAGCTGGCCACGTTGCGGGGCAGCACGCTGTAATCGTCGCCGTCATAATGGCGCTTGGCCAGATCGACGATCAGGTGGCCCGCCTCAACGAACAGCCGCTTGCGGTCGGCATGGGTCGCCAAGGTCGAGCCGTTGCCCGGCAGCGACAGGCCCAGGGCCTCGGTCAGGCAGTTCATCGAATTGGCCGTGAACATCCCCGAACAGGACCCGCAAGTCGGGCAGGCCGCCTGTTCGATCGCGGCCAAGTCGCTGTCGGACACCGAATCATCGGCCGCCGCGACCATCGCGTCGACCAGATCCAGCGCCTTGACGCGCCCGTCCTGCAGCACGACCTTGCCGGCCTCCATCGGGCCGCCCGACACGAAGACGGTGGGGATGTTCAGGCGCAGCGACGCCATCAGCATGCCCGGCGTGATCTTGTCGCAATTGCTGATGCAGACCATCGCGTCGGCGCAATGGGCGTTGACCATGTATTCGACCGAATCGGCGATGATCTCGCGCGAGGGCAGCGAATACAGCATCCCGTCATGGCCCATGGCGATCCCGTCATCGACCGCGATGGTGTTGAACTCCTTGGCGATCCCGCCCGCCGCCTCGACCTCGCGGGCGACCAGCTGGCCCAGATCCTTCAGATGGACGTGGCCCGGCACGAACTGGGTAAAGCTGTTGACGATGGCAATGATCGGCTTGCCGAAATCGCCCTCCTTGACGCCCGTCGCGCGCCACAGGCCACGCGCGCCTGCCATGTTGCGGCCATGAGTGGTGGTGCGGGAACGATAGGCGGGCATGGGCTGATCTCCTTTGGCTGCGATTGCGTCTATCACCCCGCGCGACGGAAGGAAATTACCCCCGCACGCCGCCGGGCGCGCTTTTCTGTCCGCACCCCCTCACAAAGGCGCGCGGGGCGGGGGGTCCGGGGGGCGCGAGCGCCCCCGGCCGTCGCGGGACGCAACCCGCGCCGGGCCGCCGCGCCGTCACGACGCCAGCTTCATGGTCACGATGCCCGCGACGATCAGACCCGCCGCCGCCATGCGCATCGCCGTCACCGGCTCGGCCAGAAAGACCACGCCCACGACAAAGCTGCCCACCGCGCCGATGCCGGTCCAGACCATATAAGCCGTCCCCAGGGGCAGCGACCGCATCGCCGTTGCCAGCAGCCAGAAGGACGCCACCATCCCCACGACCATCACCGCCGTCGGCAGCGGGCGGGTGAAGCCCTGGGAATATTTCATGGCGGTCGCCCAGATGATTTCCAGCAGACCGGCGGCGAACAGAAGGATCCAGGGCATGGGGGTACCTCACGCGAATCCGGGCCGTCCCGGAGATGACACCCGATGCGGGGAGGTCGTCCTCGCCCGCTGATCTAGGGTCGCCCCGACCGGGGGTCAAGACATGCGCCCGGATTGCGTCAAATCCGCGCGAATCCGCCGGACGGACCCGCAAAACGCCGTGCATTTGATCGGATGGCCTTTTCAACCCGCGCCGCCCGGCCCATATTCCCCGAAGGAGAAGGAGTGACCCATGCCGCTGACCCATTTCCTCGTGATGATCGCCGCCGTGGTCCTGGCCGCTGGCGCGACGATCTGGGCAGGCCTGTCCGCGGGCGTGCCGCCGGTGGCATTTCTGCTGATCGCGCTCAGCGGCGCGCTGTTGGTGCATTTGAACCAGCGCGGGCGGCATGATCACGACGGCTGAGGCTCAGCTGTCCAGTTCCGCGTCCCAGTACAGGAAATCCATCCAGCTGTCATGCAGGTGGTTGGGCGGAAAGCGCCGCCCCACGGCATGCATCTCATCGGCCGAAGGCTGGCGCGGCGGGCGGCGCAGGTGCATCCCGGAATGGCGCAGGCTGCGATTGGCCTTTTTCAGGTTGCAGGGCGAACAGGCCGCGACCACGTTCTCCCAACTGGTGATCCCGCCGCGCGACCGCGGCACAACATGGTCAAAGGTCAGATCGCCCTTGGCCCCGCAATACTGACAGCAGAATTCATCCCGCAGAAAAAGATTGAAGCGCGTGAATGCCACGCGCTTCTGGGGTCGGACGAAATCCTTCAGCACCACCACCGAGGGGATGCGGAATGCCTGTCGCTGGCTTCGCACCTCGTGGTCGTATTCGGCGATGATGGTGACCCGGTCCAGGAACACCGCCTTGATCGCCTCCTGCCAAGGCCACAGCGACAGCGGATAATAGCTCAGCGGGCGATAGTCGGCATTCAGCACCAGCGCCGGATAATGGCGCAGGTTCGCCGGTTCACGCACGAATTGCGTTCGAAAGTCGGGGTGATGATGGTCGTCCAGCATAGCGCCTTCCCGTCTGCCCCGTGGGGTTGACCGGGGCGCCCGTCAGATCCGTTGACCCGACTATATCTGGCGGCGACCATCTGGCAAGCCCCCGCATCTATAACCGATACGGGGACTTGTATCCGCCCGAAATGACGGCAGCGTGACAGCTCAGTCGCGCAGGTGTTCCTTGAGGAAGGCCAGCGCCACCGACAGCCCGTCCGGAGAGATGCCGTGGCCGGTCCCCTCCATCACATGGCCATAGACGGTGAACCCCGCCCCCTGCAGCGCCTGGCCCGCCACTGCCATGTCGTCAAAGGGCACGACCTCGTCCTGGTCGCCGTGGATCAGCAGGACGGGCGGGTGGACGCGGGCCTCGGTCGCGAGGGTTTCGGGGGACAACAGCCGCCCCGAAAACCCGACCACGCCCGCCACCGCATCGTCGCGGCGGGGCGCGACCTGCAGGGCCATCATCGTGCCTTGGGAAAAGCCCACCAGCACCATCCGGTCGGCGGTCAGCGCCTCGGCGGCCAGCACGGTGTCCAGGAATTCGTTCAGCGCCGCGACCGACTGGCCCATGCTGATGCGGGCGTCGACCTCGGACGAACCGTCCAGCCAAGGGATCGGAAACCACTGATACCCCATCGGGTTGTTCCGGCAGGGCTCCGGCGCGTCCGGCGCATAGAAGGCGGTCGTGGGCAGGTGCTGCGCCAGCGGTTCGGACAGGCCCAGCAGGTCGGTGCCGTCGGCCCCATAGCCGTGCAGGAACACGACGACCGATCCGGCCTTTTCGGGGCCCCGGCGGGCGGATTGCAGCGGTTCGATCATGATATTCCCTCGCGTCCTTTGGCCCAGCGGTAATAGGCCCACAGCCCCCGCGCCGCAACCGCGCGCCACGGCTGCCACGGCTCGGCCATCGCGCGCAACGCCGCGGGGCCGGGCCGGTCGGACAGGCCGTACATGCCGCGCGCGGCCTCCTGCAACGCCAGGTCGCCCGCCGCGAAAACATCGGCCCGGCCCAGCGCGAATTTCAGATAGATCTCGGCGGTCCAGACACCGATGCCCGGCAGGGCCACCAGTTCCGCGATGGCCTTGTCGTCGGGCAGGGCGCGCAGGCCCTCCCAGTCCAGCCCCGCCGCGGCGATGCCGCGCAGATAGCGCGCCTTGGGCCGCGACAGGCCCGCCGCGCGCAGCGTGTCGTCATCGGCGTCGCGCAGCGTCTGCTGCCGGTGCAGCCCCGCCGCCAGCAACCGCCCCCAGATCGCCGCCGCCGCCGCGACCGAGACCTGCTGGCCCACGATCGCCTGCGCCATCGCCGCGAACCCGTCCGGCTGACGGCGCAGCGGCAGCGGGCCCAGCTCGGGCAGCACCCGCGCCCAGACCGGGCAGACGGCCGCCAGATGCGCGCAGCCCTCGTCGATATCGGCTTGCGTCAGGATCAGGCGCGGCTCAGCCACCCGCCTGCGCCTCCAGCTTCAGCCGCGTCTCCCACGCCATCGAGATGTGCTGGCGCAGCGCGCGGTCCGCCGCCGCCCCGTCCCCCGCCGCGATCGCATCCACGATGCGGGCATGTTCCGCCAGCGCGGTCTCTCCCCGCCCCTCGGCGGCCAGCGATGTCCGCGCCATCAGCGCCATGGTCCGATGCACCAGATCCAGCTGCTGGACCAGATAGCGGTTGTGGGAGGCCAGGTGGATCTGGCGGTGGAACCGCTTGTTGGCGCGGGCCAGCGCCTCGGGGTCGCCCTTGGCGCGGCGGTCCTCCTCGACCATCTGGGCCAGCACGCGCACCTCCTCGGGGGTGGCGTGGCGGGCGGCCAGGCGGGCGGCCAGCGCCTCCAGTTCCGCCCGCACGGTGTACAGCTCCGCCAGCTGGTTGTGGTCCAGCGATGCCACGATCAGGCTGCGCCCGTCCCGGACCAGCATGGCCTGCGTCTCCAGCCGCTGCAGCGCCTCGCGCACGGGCGTGCGGCTGACGCCGAAACGCTCGGCCAGCTCGGATTCGACCAGCCGGTCGCCGGGGCGATAGGTGCCGCCCTCGATGGCGGTCAGGATCAGGGAATAGGCGTCTTTCATGCGGCCAACGATTGGCGCTGCGGGCGCGAATTGCAAGCGGGCGCGCGCCAAGCTATGCCTGCGCCATGGATTTTTCGCATGTCACCGCCTGGATCTTCGATCTGGACAACACCCTCTATCCGCCCGAGGCGCAGCTGTTCGCGCAGATCGAGGTGCGGATGACCGCCTATATGATGCGCGCCCTGAACGTGCCGCAGGATCACGCCAACCGCCTGCGCGCCGATTACTGGCGCCTGCACGGCACCACGCTGGCCGGGCTGATGGCCGAACATGCCATTGATCCGGGCCCCTATCTGGCCGATGTGCACGACATCGACTTTTCGGTGCTGACCCCGGACCCGGGCCTGGCCGCCGCCATCGCGGCCCTGCCGGGGCGGCGGATCATCCACACCAACGGCGATGCGGGTTACGCCCGCCGCGTGCTGGCCGCCCGCGCCCTGCCCGAGGATCTGTTCGACGCCGTCTATGGCATTGAGGAATCGGGTTTTCACCCCAAGCCCGACCCCCGCGCCTATGCGCCGATCCTGGCCGCGTCGGGCATCGACCCGACCCAGGCCGCGTTCTTCGAGGACGACCCGCGCAACCTGATCGTGCCGCATGACCTGGGCATGCGCACCGTGCTGGTGGGCGACGGTCGCCACGGGCCCGACGCGCTGACGGGCGGGGTCGGCCCTCATGTCCAGTACCGCACCCATGACCTGACCGGTTTTCTGCGCGCACTGGTCTGACTGCGACAGCGCCGCCCCTTTCCCCGGCCCGCGCGGCGGGGCAGTCTGACCCGGAACCGAAAGGGCCTGCCATGACCGACACGCGCATCGACGACATCGACATCCTGATCTCGGGCGGCGGACTGGCCGGGCTGATCGCCGCCTGCGCCTTCGGGGCCCAGGGGTTCTCGGTCCTCTGCGTCGACCCCGCCCCGCCCGTGACGGAGGAGGGTGCGGCGGGCGCCGACCTGCGCTCCACCGCCTTCCTGATGCCATCCGTTGCGCTGTTCGAACGCATCGGGCTGTGGGAAAGCCTGGCCCCCCATGCCACCGCGCTGCAGGTCATGCGTATCGTCGATGCGGGCGGGGCCACGGCAACGCCCCGCCTGACCCGCGACTTCGACGCGGCCGAGATCGGCGACCAGCCCTTTGGCTGGAACCTGCCCAACTGGCTGATGCGGCGCGAATTGATGGCGCGCATCGACGCCCTGCCCTCGGTCCGGGTGATCCACGGCACCGGCACGGCGACGGTCCTGCCCCGATCCGAAGGCGCGGTCGTGACCCTGACCAGTGGCCGCCGCCTGCGTGCCCGCCTGCTGATCGGCGCGGACGGGCGCGATTCGACCGTCCGGCGCGCACTTAGCATCGGCACGCGCACATGGCGCTATGGCCAAAAGGCGCTGGCCTTTGCCGTCACGCATGAGCAGCCCCATCACAATGTCTCGACCGAGGTGCACCGCTCGGGCGGGCCCTTCACGCTGGTCCCCCTGCCCGATCGCGCCGGGCGGCCCGGATCGGCGGTGGTGTGGATGGACGACGCGGCCGCCGTCGACGCACTGGCGGCCCTGCCCGCGCCCGCATTCGAGGCCGCGCTGAACGACCGCTCCGCCGGGGTGCTGGGCCCCCTGCGCCCGGCCACGGCGCTGACCACATGGCCGATCATCAGCCAGATCGCCGACCGCTTCGCCGGCCCCCGCACGGCGCTCATCGCCGAGGCCGCGCATGTCCTGCCCCCCATCGGCGCGCAGGGCCTGAACATGAGCCTGGCCGACCTCTCCGCGCTGCTGGACCTCAGCCGCGCCGAACCGGGCAGCGCGGACAGCCTTGCGCGCTATAACCGCACGCGCCGCCCCGATGCCTATGCGCGCATCCTGGCCATCGACGCGCTGAACCGCGCCAGCCAGGCGCAGATGCGCCCGCTGCGCGACCTGCGCGCCGCGGCTTTGGGCGGGCTGTACGGGATCGCACCCGTGCGGCGCATGATGATGCGGGCCGGTCTGGGTCTCAGCTAAGGCCCCGGCACCGCGCGACACCGGGGGGTGCGGGGGGCTGGCCCCCCGCCGTCGCGGGACGCAATCTACAGCAGTCCCGCATGCTCCAGCGCCGCGTCGATCAGACGGCGGGTCGGCTCGGTCAGCGGCGTCAGCGGCAGGCGCACGCGCTCGTCGCACAGGCCCAGGCGCGACAGCGCGTATTTCGCCCCGACCAGCCCCGGCTCGACAAAGATCGCCAGATGCAGCGGCATCAGCCGGTCCTGGATCTCCAGCGCCGCCGCGTAATCGCCGCGCAGCGTCGCCTCCTGAAACTGCGCGCACAGGCGCGGCGCCACATTCGCGGTCACGCTGATGCAGCCCACGCCGCCATGCGCGTTGAAGCCCAGGGCCGTTGCATCCTCTCCGGACAGCTGGATGAAATCGGGCCCGCAGGTCATGCGCTGACAGCTGACCCGCTCCAGCTTGCCGGTCGCGTCCTTGACGCCGATGATCGACGGGATGCGCGCCAGCACGCCCATCGTCTCGGGCATCATGTCGACGACCGACCGCCCCGGAATGTTGTAGATGATGATCGGCAGGTCACAGGCATCCGTCAGCGCGGTGTAATGCGCGATCAGCCCCGCCTGCGTCGGCTTGTTGTAATAGGGCGTGACGACCAGCCCCGCATCCGCGCCCACGCTGGCCGCATGCTGCAGCAGGCCGATGCCCTCGCGTGTCGAATTCGACCCCGCGCCGGCGATCACCGGCACGCGGCCATTCACCGCACGCACGACCTCCTCGATGACCAGCCGGTGCTCGTCATGGGTCAGGGTCGGGCTTTCGCCGGTGGTGCCGACGGGCACGATGCCGTGGCTGCCCTCGGCGATGTGCCACTCGACCAGCTTTTGCAGCGTGTCCAGATCCAGCTCGCCGTCCGGGGTGAACGGCGTGACCAGGGCTGGCATCGACCCTTTGAACATGACACGCTCCATGATGATCCTTGGTGAATGCAGGCAAATCCGCGGTCCTCCCTATCCAAGGGCTGCGATCTTGCCAAGGTTGTGAATTGCGTCGGAGGGCCATGACGGTGACACAGGGTGGTGATGCGACTTCTGCGTGACATGCTGATTGCGGGCCTGCTGGCCCTTCCCCTTGCCGCCCCCGCGCAGGCCGAGGAGCCGGGCGCGATGGCACTGGCCCTGGCCGCGACCGAGGCGCGCGACTGGGTGACCGCCCGCGACGCCGCCCGCCTGGCCGGTCCTCTGGCCGAGGCGCTGGTCGGCTGGCACGCGCTTCGCGCCGGATATGGCGAGTTTTCCGACTATGCCGCGTTCCTGCGCAACCATCCCGACTGGCCCGGCCTGGACCTGCTGATCCAGCGCGGCGAGGCCAAGCTGCGCCCCGGCGCCGACCCCGACGACATCCGCCTGTGGTTCGACACCCGCACCCCGACAACGCGGGCCGGGCTGAACGCGCTGACCGCGATCCTGCCCGAGGCCGAGGCCGCTGATGCCCGCGCCGCGTTCTTCGTCCGCCAGCCCCTGCCCGAGGCCGACGAGACCGCCCTGCTGGCCGCCTATCCCGCGCTGGAGGCGCTGGTCCCCGCCCGCGTCACCGCGATGCTGGATGCGCGCGAATGGGCGCAGGCCGAACGCCTGTTGCCCCGCCTGACTGAGGCCGACCGCGCCCTGCCCCGCGCCCGCATCGCCCTACAGGCGGGCCGCGAGGGTGTGGACGACCTGATCCTGGCCCTGCCCGACGACCAGCGCGCCGATCCGGGCCTGACGCTGGACCGGTTCGACTGGCGCGTGGGCGCGCGGGCCCATGACGGCGCGCAGGCGCTGCTGCTGGAGGCCTCGACCAGCGCCGAAGGCTTGCGTGACCCCGGCCGTTGGGCCTCGATGCGGGTCGATTATGCGCGGCTGGCGATGCGGAACGGCGATTGGGACCGCGCGCTGCGTCTGGCCACGCCGCATTTCCTGACGCCCGAGAACCGCCATTACGCCGATCTGGAATGGCTGGCGGGCTATGCCGCGCTGAAGACCGGTGATCCGGCCCGCGCGCTGACCCATTTCGACCATCTGGAAACGGTGGTCAGCGCGGCCATCAGCACCTCGCGCGCGCTCTATTGGCAGGGCCGGGCGCATGACGCGCTTGGCGATGCGGATGCGGCGCAGGCGGCGTGGCAGGCGGCCGCCGACCTGCCCGGCACCTATTACGGCCAGCTGGCGATGGAAAAGGTGGGTCGCCCCCTGCCCGAAGATTACGCCGTGGCCGACCGGGCCATCGACACCCTGCCCGACTGGCGCGGCAGCGCGCTGCGCGAGGAGGGGCTGTTCCGCGCCGCCCTGTGGATGGTGGCCAGCGGGCGTCGCGACGATGCGCAGCGGTTCCTGCTGCATCTGGCGCAGCGGTCGACCCCTGAGGACATCGCCCGCATGTCGCGCCTGATGTACGAGGCCGGCACCCCATGGCACGGCCTGCGCCTGGCCAAGCAATCGGCCAATCAGGGCGTCATCTGGCCCGTCGCGCATTTCCCCCTGACCGGGCTGGAGCGCGAGGATCTGGGCCCGCCCCCGGAACTGGTCATGGCCATCGCGCGCCAGGAATCGGAATTCAACCACCTGGCCTCCAGCCCGGTGGGGGCGCAGGGGCTGATGCAGGTGATGCCCGGCACCGCCGAACAGGTCACGCGCCAGATCGGCCTGCCCTATGACCTGGGCCGCCTGTCCAGCGACGCGGCCTATAACGCGCGGATCGGGTCGCAATATCTGATCGATCTGGCCGACCGGTTCGGCCCGTCGGTGGCGCTGATCGCGGCGGGCTATAATGCCGGGCCGGGGCGGTCGGCGCGCTGGCTGGGCGATTTCGGCGACCTGCGACGCGACGCCGACCCCGTGGACTGGGTCGAGCTGATCCCCTTTGACGAGACGCGCAACTATGTGATGCGCGTGGCCGAGGCGCTGCCCGTCTATCGCGCCCGCATCCACGGCAAGCCCGCGCCGGTCGTCACCCGGTGGGATCTGGCGGGCGGGGGCCAGGTGCCGCCGCCACCCCAGCGGCTGACGCTGGCCCTGTCGGCGCGGCCGGTGGCCAAGCCCTTCATCGGGCCGCGCCTGCCCGACAGCTGGTTCACGCAGACCGCCGCCGCTGTCGCCACAGAGTGAAGATGCCCGCCGCGACCACGATCGCGCCCCCGACCACCACGTTGGGGCGCAGCGTCTCTCCGAACAGCCAGACGCCGATGATGCTGACCCAGACCAGCTGGGTATAGCCGAAAGGCTGCAGGGCCGAGGCCTCGGCCATCTCATAGCTGCGGATCATTAGGTAGTGCGAGGTCATGCCGCAGACGCACAGGCAGCCCATCCAGACCCAGTCCATCGGCGCCAGCCATTGCCAGTCCCAGATGCCGATCAGCGTCATGGCGACCGCCCCCGACACCCCCGTCCAGAAGAAACTGACCATCGCCGGATCGTCGCGCGACACATGCCGCGTCAGCAGGCCGTACAGTGCGAACATCAGGGCGGCGGCAAAGGGCAGCAGCGCGGTCACACTGATGACGCCGCCGCCGGGGTTCAGGATCACCAGGATGCCCAGGAACCCGATGGCGATGGCGGTCCAGCGGCGCCAGCCCACGGTCTCGCGCAGGACCGGGCCGGACAGCGCCGCGACCAGCAGCGGATAGACGGAAAAGACGGCATGCGTCTCGATCAGGCCCAGGCGGACGAAGGCCTCGACCATCAGTACCACCTCCAGCGCCAGGATCACGCCGCGGGCGATCTGGGTCAGCGGGCGTTTGGTGCGGATGGCGCGGCGCAGCCCGCCGGGCTGTCGCGCGACCAGCGCGATGACAAAGGCCGCGAACACCCAATAGCGGATCATCACGATCAGCACCGGCGGATAGTCACCCCCCAGGATGCGCGAGAACACGTCCTGAAACGCAAAGATCAGGCTGACCAGGCACATCAGCGCGATGGCCAGCCGGGTGCGGTCGCGCACGGGCGGCGGCGTCTGCGGCGGGATGGGGGGCGGGGCCGCGACGGCGGCCGATGCGGCATAGGGGGGGTGGGATCGGTCGTCGGACATGGGCGCGCCTTCAGGGATGCCCCCGTGTTGCGCCCGCCCCGACCCAAGGTCAAGCGGCGGTCAGGGTTGCACGGCGTGCAAGCCCCGACCTGTGGCGGTTCAGTCGCGTGCGCGGATGATCTTGGCGAACGGCTCCAGCAGGGCCGGGTTCGCGGCGATCAGACGGCCCGATTCCAGCGGGTCGTCGCCCTCGCGGATGCCGTGGACGAAACCGCCGGCCTCGCGGACCAGCAGGATGCCCGCCGCCACGTCCCAGGGCTTCGTGCCGCGCTCCCAATAGCCGTCAAAGCGGCCGCCCGCGACATAGGCCAGGTTCAGCGCGGCCGAGCCAAAGCCCCTCACACCCGCCGCCACCGGCATCAGCTGCGCCAGATCCTGGATCATCGCGGGCATGGGTCCGGTCCCGGCATGGGGGATGCCGGTCGAAAAGACCGATTCGGACATCCGCGTGCGGCCCGAGACGCGCAGGCGCTGGTCGTTCATATAGGCGCCGGTGCCCTTTTCGGCGATGAACATCTCGTCCTTGGCGGCGTCGAAGACGACGGCGGCGACGATCTCTTTCTTGTGCTCCAGCGCGATCGAGACGGCCCAATGCGGCAGGCCGTGCAGAAAGTTCGTGGTCCCGTCCAGCGGATCGACGATCCAGCGGCGGGTCGGATCGTCGCCCTCATCCGTGCCGGTCTCCTCTCCGACCCAGCCATAGCTGGGGCGGGCGGTCATCAGCTCTTCCTTGATCAGGCGTTCGGCTTCGCGGTCGGCGCGGGTGACGAAATCGCCGGCGCCCTTGACGCTGACCTGCAGGTTCTCGACCTCGCGGAAATCCTTGACGAGGGCGCGCCCGGCCTTGCGGGCGGCCTTGATCATGACGTTCAGATTGGCGCTTGCCATCGGGTGCTCCGGGAATTGGGGTTGGGCGCGTCATAGGCCAGACGCGCCGGAAAGCCAAGCGTCACCCGGTCCGCCTCAGTTCGGGGCCCCGCGCAGCATCCGCAGGGGTTCGGTGCGCGACAGCCGCAGCACATGCGCCAGATAGGGCTGGGACAGATCATCCGTGCGCACCGCCGCGTACAGCCTGCGCCGGATGCCCTGCGGCCCCAGCGGCAGCAGGGCCAGCTCGGGGTTTGCCGCCTCGCGCCGCAGCACCCAGTCGGGCATGACCGCGACCCCGCGCCCCGAGGCCACCAGCATGACCGCCACGGCGGTCAGCTCGACCATGCGCTGGCGGGCCGGTTCGACATTGGCGGGGGTCAGGAACTGGCTGAACACGTCCAGCCGTGCCCGGTCCATCGGATAGGTGATCAGGGTTTCGCCCGCCAGATCGGCAGGGTCGGCATAGCCCTTGGCCACCAGCGGATGCCCCGCGGGCACGGCCAGGGTCGGGGCATAGTCGAACAGCGGCTGAAAGGTGACGCCCGCCAGATCCTCAGGGTCGGACGAGATCACCAGGTCGACCTCCTCGCGCACCAGCGCGGGCAACGCACCAAAGGCCAGCCGCTGGCGGATGTCCACATCGACATCGGGCCAGGCGCGGCGAAAGATGTCCAGCACCGGAAGCAGCCAGTCGAAGCAGGCGTGGCACTCCATCGCGATGTGCAACCGGCCGATGCGACCGGCCTCGACGCCCTTGAACTCGGCCTCGGTGGCGGCGACCAGGGGCAGGACCTGCTCGGCCAGGCGCAGCAGGCGCATGCCCGCCGCCGACAGGCGCATGGGCTTGGCGCGGCGGACGAACAGCTCGACCCCGGACTGCGCCTCCAGCGCCTTGACCTGATGGGACAGCGCGGATTGCGTGATGTTCAGCACCTGGGCCGCGCGGGCCAGGCCGCCCTGTTCGTGGATGGCATGGACCGTTCGCAGATGGCGCAGTTCCAAGTGCATGATGAATGAAACTCAGGTTGATCTTGAGGATTATGAATTTGTCTCACAGCGCGCCGCATGGCACAAGATGCGCCAACAGAAAGGATTCGCCATGAGCACCCCCAAGATCAGCTTTGAGTTCTTTCCGCCCAAGACGCTGGAGGCCTCGTTCAAGCTGTGGGAGGCGGCGCGGGCGCTGGCGCCTCTGGCGCCCGATTTCGTGTCGGTCACCTATGGCGCGGGCGGCACCACGCGCCAGCTGACCCATGAGGCCGTCACCACCATCAACCGCCAGTTCGGGCTGACGGTCGCCGCCCACCTGACCTGCGTCGAGGCGACCCGCGCCGAGACGATGGAGATCGTGCAGTCCTATGCCGATGCCGGCATCACCGAGATCGTGGCCCTGCGCGGCGATGCCCCCAAGGGCGCCGACCGCTTCACCCCGCATCCCGACGGCTTTGCCAATTCGGTCGAGCTGATCGAGGCCATCGCCGCGCGCGGCGACATGACCATCCGCGTCGGCGCCTATCCCGAACCGCATCCCGACAGCCGCGACGGCGATGCCGACGTCACCTGGCTCAAGCGCAAGCTGGATGCCGGGGCGACCAGCGCGATCACGCAGTTCTTTTTCGAGGCGGACACGTTCTTTCGGTTCCGCGACAAATGCGCGGCGGCGGGCATCGACGCGCCGATCATTCCGGGGCTGCTGCCGGTGCAGAGCTGGGCGGGGACCAAGCGCTTTGCCGCGACCTGCAACACCACCGTGCCCGATTGGGCCGAGGAGGCGTTCCAGCTGGCCGCGCTGGACGGACCCGAGGCCACGCGCCAGCTGGCCACCGGCCTGTGCGTCGACCTGTGCGAGCAGCTGATCGCGGGCGGGGTGGACAGGCTGCATTTCTATACGCTGAATCGGCCCGAGCTGACCCGCGATGTCTGTGCGGCCCTGGGCGTTCGCCCGCAGCCGGGGCTGGAAGCCGTCGCCTGACGGCCCGCCTGCGGGCGGGCGGTGGCCGGGGGCGCTTCGCCCCCCGGACCCCCAGAGGATATTTTTATGAAGAAGAAGCCTGCGCCGTAGGGCTTGCGGTTTCAGCCGGGCTATCCGGCGGGGCGTGGCGTCGCTTGAAGCGGCGGCGCGCGGGGCGGGCGGCCGCGGCCAGCTCGCCGGTCAGCAGGGCGGGGCCGGGATAGGGCTGCGGGACGGTCGGATGCAGGGCTTCGGTTCCCGTGCGCCCGGCCAGGCGGGGCGCGCGGGCCAGAAAGGCCTTGCCCCAGTTCCGCCAGCTGCCGATCGACGGGGCGGTCGGGTCACAAGGGAACAGGTCGCGCCAGTCGGGGGGCAGCGGCAGTGCCACCGATTCGGCGCGGTCCAGCATCCAGACCAGCGGGATGTTCGCCAAAGGCCGCGCGAATTCGAACCCCGACAACTGGCCCCCGATGTCAGGATGGGCCCCTCGGAACCACATCTGCTCCACCCGCCCCGCCGCATGGTCGTCATCCCAGAGCAGCGGCGCGAAGGCGGCGCGCGTCTCGTCCAAGGCCAACGCCTGAAAGCCGTGCTCGATCCCCTGCCCCAGATGCGCGTCGTGAAAACGAAAGCCCGGCTCGGTGAGCATCCACAGCAGCGGCAGGCGCAGGCCCAGGGCCATCACCGTATCGAAACAGCCGACCATGCGGATCGGGGCCTGCGCATGGCAGCGCCTGCGCCGAAAGGCCGCCAGCGCCTGTGGCGTGCCGCCGTGATGGTAATAGCGCCAGGCCAGCCGGATATGGCGTTCCGTGGCTGCATCCGCCCGCAACAGGCCGATGCGGCTGATCATCCCCGCCAGGCTGCGCACCGCAAAGGCCCCGCGGGAATAGCCCAGCATGAAGATCCGGTCGCCCGGATGATAGCTGCTGGCCAGCCAGCCATAGGCCTCGGTGATGCGGGTTTCCAGGATGCGGCCCATGGCCAGGTCCGGCAGGGTGCGCCAGCGCGTCCATTGCTGGCCCATGCCGTAATGCAGGCGCAGGCGGCCCGGCGGCATAGGACCCAGCTGGCCCGACAGAAGGCGATAGATGCGCCCGATGGAGCTGCGCCGCCCGTCCGCCAGCGAGGCGAAGGTGCCATCCATCAGAACGACATGGGTGATGGGCGGTCGAATGGTGCTCATGCCCGCGATGCTAGCATGCGGGCATGAGCAAACCGTTACGACAGGTGCATCACCGTCGCGTGGGTCATGGCGCCAAAGCCGTTGAACCGCGTGTTGGTGACGGTCGAATAGGCACCGGCGCCGTGGAAGATGACATAATCGCCCTCGGCCACGTCGCCCGGCAGGGACAGCTCGCCCGGCAGGCGGTCGACCGAATCGCAGGTCGGGCCAAAGATCACCCGGCCACCCGCATCGCCGGTGCGGGGGCGGCCCTGGGGGTCCAGAACCTCGATGCGGTCGATGTTGCCGATGATCGGCAGCTCGGCCAGACCGCCATAGACGCCGTCGTTCAGGAACACATGGCCACCGTCGCGCACGCCCTTGACGCGGGTGATGAGCGCATAGGCGTCGGCCACGATGCCGCGACCCGGTTCGCAGACCAGGGCGGGGGCGTCGGTGCCGAACATCTCGGTCACGGTGTCGGCGATCTCCTGGAAGATCGACGTCAGGTCCGGCTCAACCCCGATGACCCGGTGCGACGGGAAGCCCCCGCCCACGTTCAGCCGCACCGCGCGCACGCCCGCCATGTCGCAGATGTCCTTGGACACGCGGATATAGCTTTCCCACGCGATGGGGTCGGTGCATTGCGTGCCCGGATGGAAGGTCAGCGACGGGACATAGCCGCGGCGCGCAACCTCGGCCAACAGCTCGGCCGCCAGCTCGGGAGAGGCGCCGAACTTGGACCCGAAATCATAGGCCGCCCCCAGCACCGGCAGCTTGAACCGGGGAGAGATCTCGACCCCCTGCCCGTCCACCGTCACCGGCACCTGGTCGAACAGCTTGTCCAGTTCGGACCGGCTGTCCACGGACCAGGCGCGGATGTTTTGCGTCACGGCATGCGCGATTTCCGTCCGGGCGCGAACGGGGTTGTGATAATGGCGCGCCGCGTGCGGGGCCATGCGGCCGATCAGGTCGATCTCGAAGGGCGATGCCACGTCGAAGCCCTGGATGCCGGCGGCGACCAGGTTCTGGATCACGGCCTCTTCGGGGTTGGACTTGACCGCATAGGTCACCAGCCCCGGAAAGCCGTCGATGAATTGCCGCGCACGGTCCTGCAGCACCGTCGGCGCGAAGACCATGACCGGATGTTCCGGGGCCAGATGTCGGATGACCTCGGCCGGATTATCCCAGACGGTCTTCTGTTGTCCCATTGCGGTTCCTTTCGCAGGAGGCTGGTGGTGATGGGGCTAAGGTTCCTCAACCCAGAATGGCGCTTTTGGGTTCCGATTTCACCGATGAAAAGGGTAGAATCGCGCCCTGTCCCGGTTATTATGACGCAGTTCATGTCATTTTGACGAAACAGGCGGGTGGACGGGGCATTGGACGACCTGGATCGCAACATTCTGGCGCAGCTGTCGGGCGATGCGCGCATGTCGGTGGCCGTGCTGGCCCGCCGCCTGCGCGTCGCGCGATCGACCGTGCAGGCCCGGCTGGAGCGGTTGGAGGCGTCGGGCGCCATCGCCGGCTATACCCTGCGTCTGGGTGAGGCGGCGCGTGCCGCGCGCATCCGCGCCACCGTGCTGCTGGGGATCGAGCCGCGCGCCCAACCTGCCGTGCTGTCGCGTCTGAAGGTCATTCCCCAGGTCGAGCGTGTCAACACCACCAGCGGCCGGGTCGACCTGCTGATCCAGCTGGCAGCGGCCTCGACCAGCGATCTGGACGATACGCTGGACCGCATCGGGGGCATCGAGGGCGTGCGGTCGTCGGAAAGCCTGATCCACCTGTCCACGAAACTGGACCGGGCGGTCTGATCGGGCTTGATCCGAATCTGTGACGGGCGGACAGTCTGTCGCAGAGGAGGACCGTCATGACCTATTATTCCGGCTTTGTCGCCGCCGTGCCCACCGAGCGGCGCGACGATTACATCACCCACGCCAAGGCGTCCTGGCCGATGTTCAAGCGCCACGGCGCGCTGCGGATGGTCGAATGCTGGGGCGAGGACGTGCCCCATGGCAAGCAGACCGATTTCTATCGCGCGACCCACGCGCAGGAGGGCGAGGTTCCGGTGTTTTCCTGGATCGAATGGCCCGACCGCGCGACTGCCGATGCGGCATGGGCCGCGATGATGTCAGAAGACCACCCCGAGATGGGCGAGATGCCCTTTGACGGCGCGCGCATGTTCTGGGGCGGCTTTGCCCCCATCCTGGATCTGAGCTGACAGACCGGGTCGCCGACGGGCTTGGCCTTTGGCCCTGCATTCGCTAATCCCGCTGCAACAGATGGGGTGATGCGATGACGATGGAAAAAAGCTTTGACGCGGCGGATGCCGAGGCCCGGATCGCCGCCGGGTGGGAGGCCGCGAACGCCTTTGCCGCCGGGGCCAATGCGCGGCGGGCGGAAACCTTCACCGTGATGATCCCGCCGCCCAACGTCACCGGCAGCCTGCATATCGGTCACGCGCTGAACAACACGCTGCAGGACATCCTGGTCCGCTGGCACCGGATGCGGGGCTTTGACACGCTGTGGCAGCCGGGTCAGGACCATGCGGGCATCGCCACCCAGATGGTCGTGGAACGCCGCATGGCCGAACGGGGTGAGCCGGGCCGCCGCGAGATCGGGCGCGAGGCCTTCACCGCCAAGATCTGGGACTGGAAGCGGGAATCCGGCGACACGATCATCAACCAGCTGAAGCGCCTTGGCGCCAGTGCGGACTGGTCGCGCAACGCCTTCACCATGTCCGGGGCCCCCGGCGCGCCTGCGGGCGAGGAGGGCAATTTCCACGATGCGGTGATCCGGGTGTTCGTGGACCTGTACAACAAGGGCATCATCTATCGCGGCAAGCGGCTGGTGAACTGGGACCCGCATTTCGAGACCGCGATCAGCGATCTGGAGGTCGAGAACCGCGAGGTTCCGGGCCATATGTGGCACTTCAAGTACCCGCTGGCCGGGGGCGCGACCTATGAATACGTCGAACGCGACGAAGACGGCCGCGTGACCCTGCGCGAGACGCGCAACTATATCTCCATCGCGACCACGCGCCCCGAGACGATGCTGGGCGACGGCGCGGTGGCGGTGCATCCCTCTGATGCCCGCTATGCCCCCATCGTCGGCCAGATGGTCGAGATCCCGGTCGGGCCCAAGGAGCACCGCCGCCTGATCCCGATCATCACCGACGAATACCCCGACCCCGATTTCGGGTCCGGCGCGGTCAAGATCACCGGCGCACATGATTTCAACGATTACGGCGTGGCGATGCGCAACGGCATCCCGCTCTATGCGCTGCTGGACACCAAGGGCGCGATGCGCGCCGACGGGCTGTCCTATGCCGACAGCGCCGCCATCGCGTCCCGCGCCGCCGCAGGCGAGGATGTGGGCGACGTCACGGCCGTGAACCTAGTCCCGGACGAGCTGCGCGGCCTGGACCGGTTCGAGGCCCGCAAGCGCGTGATCGACGCCATCACCGCCGAAGGTCTGGCCGTCACCTATCTGCACCGCGAGATCGAACCCGAGACCGGCGCCGAGCATCTGGAACGCCGCCCCGTGATCGACGCCAAGCCGATCATGCAGCCCTTTGGCGACCGCTCCGGCGTGGTGATCGAGCCGATGCTGACCGACCAATGGTTCGTGGACACCAAGCGCATCGTCGAACCCGCGCTGGAGGCCGTGCGGTCGGGCCGCACCGAGATCCTGCCCGAGCAGCACAGACGCGTCTATTTCAACTGGCTTGAGAACATCGAGCCCTGGACCATCAGCCGCCAGCTGTGGTGGGGCCACCAGATCCCGGTCTGGTATGACGCCGAGGGCAACCAGTATTGCGCCCCCACCGAGGCCGAGGCGCAGGCCATGGCGCCGGGCAAGACCCTGACGCGCGACCCCGACGTGCTGGACACCTGGTTCAGCTCGGGCCTGTGGCCCATCGGGACGCTTGGCTGGCCTGAGAAGACGCCCGAGTTGGAGCGGTATTTCCCGACTGACGTGCTGGTCACGGGCTTTGACATCATCTTCTTCTGGGTGGCCCGGATGATGATGATGCAGCTGGAGGTCGTGGGCGATGTGCCGTTCCGCACCGTCTATGTCCACGGGCTGGTGCGCGACGAAAAAGGCGCTAAGATGTCCAAGTCCAAGGGCAATGTGATCGACCCGCTGACGCTGGTGGATGCTTACGGTGCGGATGCGCTGCGCTTCACGCTGACCAGCATGGCGGCGATGGGGCGCGACCCCAAGCTGGGGCCCAAGCATGTCGAGGTGAACCGCAATTTCGTCACCAAGATCTGGAACGCCACCCGGTTCGCGGAGATGAACGGCGTGCGCGGCGGCGGGGCGCGGCCCCAGCCCAGCCACACCGTGAACCGATGGATCATCGGAGAGACCGCGCGCATCCTGATGGCGACCGACGAGGCGCTGGCCAGCTATCGGTTCAACGACGCGGCGACGGGGCTTTACGCCTTTGTCTGGGGCAAGGTCTGCGACTGGTATGTCGAATTCGCCAAGCCGCTGTTCGACGGCGAGCATGCGGATGAGACGCGGGCCACGATGGGCTGGGTGCTGGACCAGTGCTTTGCCATGCTGCACCCGATCATGCCCTTTGTCACCGAGGAGCTGTGGGCGCTGACCGCCGACCGCGACCGCATGCTGGTTCATGGCGACTGGCCGGAACTGGACGCCGATCTGATCGACGCCGACGCGGACCGCCAGATGAACTGGGTGATCGCGCTGATCGAGGGCGTGCGGTCGGCCCGCGCGCAGATGGGCGTGCCGGCGGGGGCCAAGCTGGACCTGGTCGTGACCGAGGCGGACCCTGCGGCGCGTGCGGCCCTGGCCGACAACGGTCCGCTGATCGAGCGGCTGGCGCGGGTGAATGCCCCGGCGGACGGGACCGCGGGCAAGGGGATGATTTCGGTGTCGGTGCAGGGGGCGTCCTTTGCGCTGCCGATCGGTGACGTGATCGACGTGGCAGCCGAGACGGCGCGCCTGCGGAAGGCCGAAGGCAAGACCCGCAAGGATGCCGAGGGCCTGCAGAAGCGCCTGTCGAACCCAAAATTCGTCGAGAATGCCGAGGCCGAAGTGATCGACGAGACCCGCGAGAAGCTGGCCGCGCTGGAGGATGACATCGCCCGGCTGCAGGCCGCGCTGGCGCAGCTGGCGGCGATGTGAGCCTGCGCCGCCGGAGGTGCCTGCCCGCGGGGGCGGATGCCTCCGGCGGGGATATTGAGGTGAAGAAGAAGCCGGGCCGCGCTAGCGGGTGGCGAGGTCGGACAGGGCGCGGGGCAGCACGTCCTCGAACACGTCGAGTTCGTGGAGGGGCGCGCAGCTGATGCGGATGCAGCGGTCGAGCGGTGTCACGCCGGGCATGCGGGCAAACACGCCATGCTGTGCCAGCGCGGCGATCAAGGTGCGGGCGAAGGCGCCGCCGCGATGGGTGTCCAGCGCCACGAAATTGGTGGCCGAGGGCAGCGCGGTCAGGCCATTCGCGGCACCGATGGCGGCGATGCGGTCGCGCGCCGTGGCGACCTCGGCCACGACATGGGCCAGCCAGCCCTGATCGGCCAGCGCGGCCAGCGCGCCTGCCTGCGCCAGGCGGTTCACGCCGAAATGGTTGCGGATGCGGTCGAAGCCCGCGATCAGGTCCGGCGCGCCGAGGGCGTAGCCGATGCGCGCCCCCGCCAGACCGTAGGCCTTGGAAAAGGTCCGCATGCGGATCACCCGCGGGTCGTCCGCCGCGATGTCGGGAATGGCCGAGGCGGGGGCGAATTCGGCATAGGCCTGATCCAGCACCAGCAGGCAGTCGTCGGGCAGGCGGTCCAGCATCGCGGTGATGACCGGGCCGTCATGCCAGCTGCCCATCGGGTTGTCGGGATTGGCCAGATAGATCAGCCGCGCGCCGGTCGCGTGGGCGCGATCCAGCAGCGCCTCGGGGTCTTCGGCATCGTTGCGATAGGGCACCTTGTGCAGTACGCCGCCGAAGCCTGCGACGTGATAGTTGAAGGTCGGATAGGCCCCGTCCGAGGTCACGACCGCATCGCCCGGCGCGATCATCAGGCGGACCAGCGTGCCCAGCAGGCCGTCGATGCCTTCGCCGACCATGATATTGGCGGGGGACATGCGGTGATGGTCGGCCAGGGCGTGGGTCAGATCAAAGCTGGGCGCATCGCCGTATTTCCAGACCTGGCCCACGGCCTCGCGCATGGCGCGGGCGGCCAGGGGGCTGGGGCCGAACGCGCTCTCGTTCGCGCCCAGACGGGCGGCGAAGGGCGCGCCGCGCTGGCGTTCCAGCGTTTCAGGGCCGACGAAGGGGACGGACGCGGGCAGGCCCGCCGGCAGGGGTGCAAACCGCATCAGAAGGCGCGGAAGGTCATCGTGGTCAGCGTGCGGCTGATATGGGGGATGTCGAACAGGCGGTCCGACAGAAAGCGGCCGACGTCCTGATCCTCGGGGATGTAGACCTTGGCGATCAGGTCGAAATCGCCCGAGGTGGAATACAGCTCGGACACGACCTCGCGGTCGTAGATGGCTTCGGCGACCTGATAGGTGGTGCCGGGATCGCAGCGGAACTGGACAAAGACGGCGCGCATGGGACCTCTCGTTTCGGGGGCAGGTTAGACCGGGGCGGTGGCGCGGGTCCAGTCCCCGCGCGCGTGGCCCCGCCAGAACCGGCGCATCAGCAGCACCGCCGCCAGCGTCAGCCCGACGCACAGGCCCAGCCACAGCCCCGCCGGGCCAAAGCCCAGGGGAAAGGCCAGCGCCCAGGCCACCGGCATGCCCACGACCCAATAGCTGAAACCCGCGATCCACATCGGCACCTGCGTGTCCTGCACCCCGCGCAGAAAGCCGAGCGCGATCACCTGGAACGCATCGGTCAGCTGGAACAGCGCCGCATACATCAACAGCATTGCCCCAAGCGTCACGATCTGCGGCGCCTGCGGGTCGGCAGGGTCCAGATAGAGCCGCACCAGCTGTTCCGAGAACAGCAGATAGAGGGCGATGGCCACCGCGGCAAAGGCCAGCGACATCCAGATCACCGTCAGCGCCGCATCGCGCATCCAGGCGCGGTCGCCGCGGCCCTTGGCCTGACCCACGCGGACGGTCGCGGCATTGGACAGCCCCAGATGCGCCATGAAGGTGATCGAGGTGATCTGCAGCGCGATGCCATGCGCGGCCAGCTGCGCCGTCCCGATCCAGCCCATCATGATGTTCGAGGCGACGAACAGCCCGCCCTCGGCCACCATGGTCAGGCCGATGGGCCAGCCGATGCGGGCGATCTGCCACATCGCCTGCCAGTCCGGACGCCAGAACCGCTGAAACAGGTTGTATTTGCGCGCCACGGGCACCCAGGCCGCATAGGCGATCAGGGCGGCCAGCTGGACGACCTGGACGGTGACGCTGGCGATGGCCGCGCCGCGCACGCCCAGTTCGGGCGCGCCCAGGTTGCCAAAGATCAGCACCCAGTTCAGGAACAGGTTCAGCGGCAGACCGGCCAGCGTCACCCACATCACCACCTGCGTCCGCTCCAGCGCGGCCAGATAGGAGGAGAGCGTCAGCTGGCCCAGCACCACCGCCAGACCCCAGCCCGCGATGCGCAGGTAATCCTGCGCCAGCGCGCTGACCGTCTGGGTCTGGCCCAGGGCCAGCAGGATCGGTTCGGACCACCACATCAGCGGCATGACCGCCAGCGCGAATCCCGCCGACAGCCACAGCGCCATGCGGGCGCCGCGGCGGACCTCAGTCTCTCGGCCGGCGGCGACATGGGTGGCGATCAGGCCCAGGACGCCGATGCCGAAGCCCATGCCCAGAAAGAACAGGATGTGGAAAAAGCTGGTGGCGATGACCAGGGCGGCCAGAGGCTCGACCCCGTACCAGCCGATCATCACCGTGTCGCCCACGCCGATGGCCATGCGCGCCAGGTGGCTGCCGATCAGCGGCAGGCCCAACGACAGGGTCGCAAGAACATGGGGGCGGTATTTCGCGTGCATGCCCCTGCCATATCCGCGCGCGCGAAACGCGGCAAGGGGCCGCATTGCACGTCATGCAGAAACCCGGACGCTTGCCGCCCCCCGGTCCATCTGCGATAGATCGCGCGACCCCCTGACCCCGAGGCCAGACATGAGCTTTCGCGCCCGCCACCTTCTGGGCATCGACCATCTCAAGCCCGACGAGATCGTGTCGCTGCTGGACCTGGCCGAGGAATACGCGGCCCTGAACCGCCGCACGGTGAAACATTCCGACGCGCTGGCGGGCATGACCCAGATCAACATGTTCTTCGAGAACTCGACCCGCACCCAGGCCAGCTTTGAGCTGGCTGGCAAGCGATTGGGGGCCGACGTGATGAACATGGCCGTCGCGCAATCGTCCGTGAAGAAGGGCGAGACGCTGATCGACACCGCCCTGACGCTGAACGCGATGCAGCCCGACCTGCTGGTCGTGCGGCACCCCCATTCCGGCGCGGTGAACCTGCTGGCGGAAAAGGTGAACTGCGCCGTCATCAATGCGGGCGACGGGCGGCACGAACATCCGACGCAGGCCCTGCTGGATGCGCTGACCATCCGCCGCGCCAAGGGGCGGCTGCAGCGCCTGACCATCGCCATCTGCGGCGACATCGCGCATTCCCGCGTGGCCCGGTCGAACCTGATCCTGCTGGGCAAGATGGAGAACCGCATCCGCCTGATCGGCCCCGCCACCCTGATGCCCGCAGGCGTGGCGGATATGGGGGTCGAGCTGTATGAGGACATGCGCGAGGGCCTGCGCGGTGCCGATGTCGTCATGATGCTGCGCCTGCAGAAGGAGCGGATGGATGGCGGCTTCATCCCGTCCGAACGCGAGTATTTCCATCGCTTTGGCCTGGACGCGGAAAAGCTGGCCCTGGCCGCGCCCGACGCGATCGTCATGCATCCCGGCCCGATGAATCGCGGCGTCGAGATCGACGGCACCCTCGCCGATGACATCAACCGCAGCGTCATCCAGGACCAGGTCGAGATGGGCGTCGCCGTCCGCATGGCCGCCCTGGACCTGCTGGCCCGCAACCTGCGCGCCAGCCGTGGCCGCACCGCCGTCGGAGAGCCGTGATGGACCTGATCTTCCGCAACGCCCGCCTGATCGACCCCGAAGCCCAGACCGACGACCTTGGCAGCCTTCGCGTGACGGATGGCCTGATCGCCGGACGCGGCGCGCCCGAGGAACCCAGCCCCGAGGGTGCCACCGTCATCGACTGTCGCGGCCGCGCGCTGGCGCCCGGCCTGATCGACTGGGGCGTCAAGATCGGCGAGCCGGGCGAACGTCACAAGGAAAGCTTTCGCAGCGCGGGCCGTGCGGCGGCGGCGGGCGGCGTCACCACGATCATCGCGCGCCCCGACACCACGCCCCCCATCGACACCCCCGAGGCGCTGGAATTCGTCGCCCGCCGCGCCAGCGACGCGCCCGTGAACATCCGCCACATGGCGGCGCTCACCAAATCCCGCGAGGGCCGCGAGATGACCGAGATCGGCTTTCTGACCGATCTGGGCGCGGTGGCATTCACCGACGGCGTGCGCGTGGTGCGCGACACCAAGCTGCTGGGCCGCTGCATGACCTATGCGCGGGGTCTGGACGCGCTGATCATGGGCCATCCGCAGGACCCGTCCCTGTCCCACGGGGCGGCGGCCACCAGCGGCAAGTTCGCCTCCCTCTATGGCATCCCCGCCGTGTCCCCCATGGCCGAGGTGATGGGCCTGGACCGCGACCTGGCGCTGGTCGCGATGACGCGCGGGCGCTATCACGCCGACCAGATCACCGTGGCGGCCAGCCTGCCGGCGCTGGCGCGGGCGCGCGATGCGGGGCTGGACGTCAGCGCGGGCATCTCGATCCACCACCTGACGCTGAACGAATTCGACGTGGGCGATTACCGGACCTTTTTCCGCTTCACCCCGCCCCTGCGGTCCGAGGATGACCGCCTGTCGATGGTCGATGCCGTGGCCCAGGGCCTGATCGACACCATCGCCAGCTTTCACACCCCCCAGGACGAGGAATCGAAACGTCTGCCCTTCGAGGCTGCAGCCCCTGGCGCGGTCGGCGTGCAGACCCTGCTGCCCGCCGCGCTGCGCCTCTATCACCAAGGCGGCCTGACCCTGCCGCAGCTGTTCCGCGCCATGGCGCTGAACCCGGCGCGCCGCCTGCGCCTGCCCGCAGGGCGGCTGTCGGACGGCGCGCCCGCCGATCTGGTGCTGTTCGACCCCGATGCGCCCTTCGTGCTGGACCGCTTTGCGCTGCTGTCGAAATCCAAGAACACCCCCTTTGACGGCGCGCGGATGCAGGGGCGCGTGATCGGCACCTGGGTCGCAGGCACCCCCGTTTTCGGAGACCACGCATGATCTTCTGGGCGATCTTCGGCTATCTTCTGGGGTCCGTCCCCTTCGGGCTGGTCATCACCCGCGCCCTGGGCCTGGGCGATCTGCGCCAGATCGGGTCCGGCAATATCGGCGCGACCAACGTGCTGCGGACGGGCAACAAGGGCGCGGCCCTGGCGACCCTGCTGCTGGACAGTGGCAAGGGCGCCATCGCCGTTCTGCTGGCCCGCCATTTCGGCGGCGAGACCGCCGCCGAAATGGCCGGTGCGGCGGCCTTTCTGGGCCATTGCTTTCCGATCTGGCTGCGGTTCAAGGGCGGCAAAGGGGTCGCCACCTTCCTCGGCACGCTGATCGCGCTGTGCTGGCCCGTGGGCCTGATCGCCTGCGCCACCTGGGCGGTGACGGCGGCGGTCACCCGCATCAGCAGCCTCAGCGCGCTGTTGGCGGCGGCACTGGCCCCGGCCTTTGCCTGGGGGCTGGGACGCCCGGACATCGCGGCGGCGGCGGCCTTCATGGCGGTGCTGATCGTCATCCGCCACCACGCCAACATCCGCCGCCTGCTGGCCGGGACGGAACCCCGGATCGGCCGGAAATAGCCCTCAGCGCTCGGCCACCAGCACCCGCCCGGGCCGAGGGGGGCGCGGCGGGGCGATGGCCTCAGCCAGCCCCGTGGACGTGAACGGCGGCCCCTGCATCTCGGGCTCGGCCTCCTCCTCGGCGACGGCCATGGGGGCTGCGCCGCCCATGCCGCGCAGCGCCTCGACCCCGCGCCGCGCCGATACCGCGATCGAGATCAGCGCCAGGCACGCCCCCGCCAGCAGGATCAGCACCGTCATCCCCAGCAGGCCCAGGAACACCGGCATCGGCGGCACGCCCTCGGCCTGCCGGATCAGCACGACGACCGCCCCGATCAGCGCCAGAACCCCCAGGCCAAAGACGACCGCGACCAGCCGCCCCATCCATTGCATCACATCACCACGCATCACATGCCCCCACCGGTTTTGCGACGGGGGTGCCACCGCAGGCGGGCCAGTTCAAGTCACCGCCGCAGGCCACCCGCTCACACTCGCGTGCATCACGGTCGCGGACAGGTCGGCGGCAGGCGGTGGGTAGGGGGGTCCGGGGGGACGGCAGTCCCCCCGGCACGTCGCGGGACGCAACCCGGCGCTCAGTAGGAATATTCGTCGTAGATCCGCGTCAGATCGCCACCCCATGCGCCACGATATTTCTCCAGCAGCTCGTCGGCGGGGACCTTGCCGCTGTCGACGCTCTCCTTCAGCGCGTTCAGGAAATGCGTCTCGTCGGGGACCAACCCTTCATTGCCGGACCGGGCGCGGGCCTTCAGACCGCCCTCGGCGATGGCCAGAACCTCGCGGGCCAGATCGTGCATCTTCACGCCACCCGCCTCTGCCTGCAGCCCGTCGCGGCCCGCGGCCACGCGCAGCGCCTCGCGCGTCTCGGCGTCCCAGCCGTTGATCAGGTCGGTCGCGGCATCCAGCGCCCCCTGGTCATAGGTCAGCCCGACCCACAGCGCCGGCAGCGCGCACAGACGCCGCCACGGGCCGCCATCGGCGCCGCGCATCTCGATGTATTTCTTGACGCGGGCCTCGGGGAACACGGTGGTCATGTGGTCCGCCCAGTCCGACAGGGTCGGCACCTCGCCCGGCAGCGCCGGCAGCTGGCCCTTCAGGAAATCCCGGAAACTCTGGCCCAGGGCGTCGATATATTTTCCGTCGCGATAGACGAAATACATCGGCACGTCCAAAACGTAATCGACCCAGGCCTCATAGCCGAAGCCCTCCTCAAAGACGAAGGGCAGCATGCCGGTCCGCGCGGCATCCAGGTTCTGCCAGATATGCGCGCGCCAGGATTTCATGCCGTTGGGCTTGTTGTCCAGAAACGGCGAATTGGCGAACAGCGCGGTCGCCACCGGCTGCAGCGCCAGCGCGACACGCATCTTCTGGACCATGTCGGCTTCGGAGGCGAAATCCAGGTTCACCTGCACGGTGCAGGTCCGGTACATCATCTGCGTGCCCAACGTGCCCACGCGGCCCATGTAATCGGTCATCAGCCGATAGCGCCCCTTGGGCATCATCGGCATGTCGCCCGCGCCCCAGATGGGCGCGGCACCCAGCCCGATGAACCCCGCGCCGATATCGGCAGCCACGGCCTCGACCTCGGCCAGGTGGCCGTTCACCTCGTCGCAGGTCTGGTGAATCGTCTCCAGCGGCGCGCCGGACAACTCCAGCTGGCCGCCGGGCTCAAGGCTGACATTCGCGCCGTCGCGCTCCAGCCCGATCAGCTTGCCCGCCTCCAGCACCGGGGTCCAGTTGAAGCGGTCGCGCAGTCCCTCCAGCATGGCCGTGATGGACACCGGACCTTCGTAAGGCAGCGGCATCTTCTGCGCGTCGTCATAGCCGAATTTCTCGTGCTCGACGCCGATGCGCCAGGCATCCTTGGGCTTTTCACCGCTGGCGATATAGGCGGCCAGCTGGTCGCGATGTTCGATGGGGCCTCCGCCCTGCTGGGGAATGGACATGGACGATGAGGCCTTTCAAGGGTTTCCGGTCGGCCACAGGTGGCAACGCGGGCGGGCCAAGTCAAGCCGCCTCAGCCCGGCCTCCGCCAAACGGTGCGCATCGCATCGCCCTGCCGGGCGATCTGCGCCAGCGCCGCGGACACCGCGCCCATGTCCAGACCCGGCAGCGCGGTGAAGGCATCGGCCAGCGCGCCCGCCCCCGCCGCATCGGCGGGAACCAGCAGCGCCTCGCCCCCCAGGCTGCGCAGCCGCCAATGCGCGCGGCCATCCAGGCGCAGCAGCCGGATCTCGGCCAGATCGCGCAGGGGCATCTCTCCGCCCATCTCGGTCGCGCCGTAATAGCGGATCGCGCCCTCGACCACCTCGACGACGCCGGGGGCCGCGACGGGGCGGCGGAACGGCGTGCGGCGGATCGCCCCAAGCGCCAGGCTGCCCGCGACCAGGGCCGCGCCGCCGCCGATCACCGCCCAGAACCAGCCGCCTTTGAAGGCCACCCACAGACCCGCCAGCGTCAGCCCGACAAAGATCATCGTTTCCGCATGCCGCACCAGGAGGGCGCGCAGATCGGGCCGGATCACGGGGCGCAGCCGGACAAGGGGGCGGAACCCGCGCCTACCATCGCGACAGCGCGTCCTCATCCGCCGCACGCGCCGCAACCCATGACGCGCTGCCGTCCCGCGCGATCTCTCGTTTCCAGAAGGGCGCGCGCGATTTCAGCCAGTCCATCAGGAAATCGGCGCCGTCAAAGGCCGAGCGGCGGTGACGGGCGGCGGTGGCGACCATCATGATCGGCCCGCCCACCGGGATGCGGCCAAAGCGGTGGACGATCCGCCAGTCGCTCAGCCCGAATCGGGCGGCGGCGGTCAGGCCGTGATCGCGCAGCGCCGCCTCGGTCATGCCGGGGTAATGCTCGATCTCCAGCGCGGCCAGATCGCCGCCATCGTCGCGCACGACGCCGGTAAAGGTCACGACCGCCCCAGCCCCCACGCCAAAGCCCGCCATCTCGGCGGACAGATCGAACGGTAGGGCCTGGACGCGCGCGACCATCAGCCGCCCGTCATCGGAGGAAAGAACGCGACCTCGCGCGGCTGTCCGAGGGGGGCGTCCAGATCGGTCAGCACCTGGTCGACCGCGCAGCGCACGACAGCGCCGTCGGCAAAGGCCGCCGCATGCCCCTCGGACAGGGCGGCCAGTTCGGCGATCAGGGCGCGCGGCGTGGCGGCGTCGGTCTGGACCGTCTCGCGCGGGTGCCCGACGCGTTCGCGCATCCAGGCGAAATACAGGACCTCAACCGTCACGGCCGGGCTCCTTCAGATAGGGTAGCGCCTTGACGAAATAATCCCACCCCGTCCAGGCCGTCAGCGCCGCGGCGATCCAGATCAGCGTCAGGCCCGTATGGGTGGCCAGCGCGGCCCAGCTGACCGACCAGACCAGCCCCGTCTCGCCCACGCGGGGGGCCAGGCCGTGTTCGACATAGGTCAGCCCCGTGCCCAGGAACAGCACCGAGATGGCGACCATCTGCAGCGTCGTCTTCCATTTGGCCAGGTTGGTGACGGCCAGCATCCGCGACTTGTCGCCCAGGTATTCGCGCAGGCCGGACACGAAGACCTCGCGGAACAGGATGATCGTCACGGGCAGGATCAGCCAGGGATTCATGCCAGAATAGCCGGTGATCACGACCAGCGCGATCACCACCATCGCCTTGTCGGCGATCGGGTCCATTGCGGCGCCGAACCGGCTCTCCTGCTTCCAGGCGCGGGCCAGATAGCCGTCGAACCAATCGGTGATCGCCGCCAGCAGGAACAGCGCCAGCGCCGCCCAATCGGCCCAGGGGCGGTGGAAATAGAGAAACATCAGCGGGACCCCGGGGGCCGCCAGCAGACGCATCAGGGTCAGGATATTCGGAAGGGTCCAGCGCATGACCGCACGCTAGTCCCTGTCGCGGCGGTTGGAAAGGCCCAAGCATCACCCAGACGCAGCCGTGATCGCGGGTTTCCGCCGCCGCGCCCGGGGCCCCGCTCAGTCACGGGTGTTGAAGTGGTCATGCACCTTCTGCGCCATCGCGGCTGATATCCCGGGCGCCGCCTGCAGATCCGTCAGACCGGCGCGCGCCACGGCCTTGGCGCTGCCGAAATGCTGCAGCAGGGCGCGCTTGCGCGCGGCGCCGATGCCCGCGATCTCGTCCAGGGGGTTGGCCATCTGCGATTTCGCGCGCTTGGCGCGGTGGGTGCCGATGGCCCACCGATGCGCCTCGTCGCGCAGGCGCTGGACAAAGTACAGGACCGGGTCGTTCATGCGCAGCGCGAAGGGGCGCTGGCCGGGACGGTGGAACTCCTCCTTGCCGTGGTCGCGGTCCTGGCCCTTGGCGACGCCGATCATGGGGATGTCCTCGACCCCCATCTCGGCCATGATCTCGTGGACGACCGACACCTGCCCCGCGCCGCCGTCGATCAGCAGAAGGTCCGGCCAGGCCTCGGTCTGGCGATCGGGATCGTCCTTCAGCAGGCGGGCAAAGCGGCGGGTCAGCACCTCCTTCATCATGCCGAAATCGTCGCCGGGGGTGATCTCGGTGCCCTTGATGTTGAACTTGCGGTACTGGTTCTTGATCCAGCCCTCCGGCCCCGCCACGATCATGCCGCCCACCGCGTTGGTGCCCATGATGTGGCTGTTGTCATAGACCTCGATCCGGCGCGGGGGGGCGGGCAGTTCGAACGCGTCGGCCAGCCCTTCCAGCAGGCGCAGCTGGGTCGCGCTTTCGGACATGCGGCGCGCTAAGCTCTCGCGCGCATTGCGCAGGGCGTTGGTGACCAGGTCGGATTTCTCGCCGCGCAGGGGAACGGCCACCTCGACCTTGCGCCGGGCGCGTTCGGACAGAACCTCGGCGGTCAGGTCGGGGTCCTCGGGCGGGTGGGACAGCAGGATCTGGCGCGGCGGCGGGGTGTTGTCATAGAACTGCATCAGGAACGCCTGCATCACCTCGTCCGGGCTCTCGGCCCCGCCAAGGCGCGGGTAGAAATCGCGGTTTCCCCAGCTTTGATTGCCGCGGATGAAGAACACCTGAACGCAGGCCTGCCCGCTGTCCATGTGCAGCGCCACGATGTCGGCCTCGGCCACGCCCTTGGGGTTGATGGCCTGCACCGACTGCACGGCGGTCAGCGCCTTGATCCGGTCGCGCAAGGCGGCGGCGCGTTCGTATTCCATGTTCTCGGCCGCCTGTGCCATCTCGGCCGCCAGGTCGGACTGGATGGTCGTGGTCTTGCCCTGCAGGAAGCGTTCCGCGTCGTTGACCAGCGCGGTATAGTCCGGCGCGCTGATCCGGCCGACGCAGGGCGCGCTGCACCGCTTGATCTGGAACAGCAGGCAGGGGCGGGTGCGGGACTCAAAGACGCTGTCGGTGCAGTTCCTCAGCAGGAACACCCGCTGCAGCTGGGTCAGGGTGCGGTTCACCGCCCCTGCGCTGGCAAAGGGGCCATAGTAATCGCCCTTTTCCGTCTTGGCGCCGCGATGCTTCTTGATCTGGGGATAATCGTGGGACTTGGCCACCAGGATGTTCGGGAACGACTTGTCGTCGCGCAGCAGCACGTTGTAGCGCGGCTTCAGCTGCTTGATCAGGTTCTGTTCAAGCAGCAGCGCCTCGGTCTCGGTATTGGTGGTCAGGAACATCATCGAGGCCGTCTCGCGGATCATCCGCGCGATGCGCCCCGAATGGCCCGACGGCCGGGCATAGTTCGACACCCGCGCCCGCAGGTCGCGCGCCTTGCCGACATAGAGGACCGCCTGCTGTGCATCCAGCATGCGATAGACGCCGGGGCTGCTGTCCAGCGTGCGAAGGTAATCCTGAATCAGGGCGTGGCCGGTTTTCTGGGTCATGACGTCAACTTGGTGATTCTGGGCCCCGCTGCAAGTTCCGGACCCCAAGTGCAACCGTTAAGCTTTCCACGGAATCTGTGGATAATTCTGTGGGCGGCCTGTGAGGATGACCCTGCGGGGCCAGCAATCGTTACAGTTTAGTGAACCTGCCCGGATTTTAGGCAGATCGGAAGGGCTTTGTTTTCGTTGGGAAAGTTTTATCCGCGCAAGATTCAGACAGAAAAACCATGCGGAATCTGCAGGTTGGAACTTTGCTGCGGGGTCAAGTGGACAAAATCGGCGAACAGGCCCGATCCGGGCCTATTCCGGGCCCAGCACGTCGGGCGTGCGCCATCCCAGATGCTGTCCGCCATCGACGCAGATCAGCTGCCCGGTGACGCCCCGCGCCTCCAGCAGATAGCCCAGGGCGTCGGTGATGCCGCGCGCATCGGCGCCGCGCCCCAGCACGGTGGCGGCACGTTGGGCGGCAAAATGCGCGGCGCTTTGGCGGGCGCCCTGCAGGGTCGGGCCGGGGCCGATGGCGTTTACGCGGATGTCGGGGGCAAGGGCCTGCGCCGCGGTGCGGGTCAGCGACCACAGCCCTGCCTTGGCCAAGGAATAGGTCATGAATTCGGGCGTGGGCTTCAGCACGCGCTGATCGACCATGTTCACGACCAGACAGCGGGCCTGCGGTTCGCCGTTCTCGTCCGGCGCAGCCTTGGCGGCCTGGGCGGCAAAGGCTTGGATCAGCTGGAACGGTGCGCGCAGGTTCGAGCCCAGATGCCGGTCCCAGCCCTCCATCGTGGCGCTGCGGATCGTGTCATAGTCAAAGATCGAGGCGTTGTTGACCAGCACCGTCAACGGCCCCATCGCCGCCGACACCTGCGGGATCAGCGCAGCGGTCGCCTCCGGGTCCAGCAGGTCGGCCTGAAAGGTCTGCGCCGCGACGCCCAGGGCTCGGGCATCAGCGGCGGTCTGTTCGGCCTCATCGGCGGAACCGGCGTAATGGATGGCCACGTCATGGCCGCGTCCCGCCAGTTCCAGCGCCATGGCGCGGCC
Organism: Paracoccus hibiscisoli; assembly: GCF_005048265.1. GTDB lineage: Bacteria > Pseudomonadota > Alphaproteobacteria > Rhodobacterales > Rhodobacteraceae > Paracoccus > Paracoccus hibiscisoli. The sequence continues at coordinate 17,123 of NZ_SUNH01000010.1, read as the reverse complement.
AAGGCGGCGGGCCGCGCCGGTGACCAGCGCCACACCCCTCACAGCAGCACCCAGGCATAGGCGCCGTACATCACCACGAAGGCCGCGCCGACGGGCCGCGACAGGCTGACCCCGCGCAGCAGGAACGGCGCCAGCAGCAACGACGCCCCCAGCATGACCCACAGGTCCAGGCGCAGCATCTCGGGCGGGACGGGCAGCGGAGAGACGACCGCCGTGATCCCCAGGATCGCCAGCAGGTTGAAGATGTTCGAGCCGACGACATTGCCCAGGGCCATGTCCGCCCGCCCCTTGAGCGCCGAGGCGACCGAGGCCGCCAGTTCCGGCAGCGAGGTTCCGATGGCCACCAGCGTCAGGCCGATCACGGTATCGCTGATGCCAAAGGCGCGCGCGATGTCGCTGGCGCCCGCCACCAGCAGGTTGGCCCCCAGGGGCAGCAGCACCAGCCCCGCCCCCAGCCACAGCGCGATGCGGCCCCAGCCCGCGCCCAGGGTGGTGCCATCCACATCGGCCTCGTCGGCACGTCCGGTGGTCAGCTGGCGCCACAGCACCAGCGCCAGGGCGGCCAGCAGGATCATCCCCTCGATCCGGCCGATCTCTCCGGTGAAGGCCAGCGCGATCATCAGCACCGAGGCGCCGATCATCATCGCCCAGCTTTCGCGCAGGTCATGCCCCTTGGTCACGATCACCGAGACCAGCGCGGTCACGCCCAGGATCACCAGCACATTGGCGATGTTGGAGCCCACGACATTGCCCATGGCGATGCCGCTGGACCCCTTCAGCGCCGCCGACAGCGACACCAGCAATTCGGGCGCCGAGGTGCCGAAGGCCACCACGGTCAGGCCCACGACCAGCGGCGTCATGCCCAGCTTCAGCGACAGGCCCACGGCGCCCTTGACCAGCAGGTCACCGCCCAGAACCAGCAGGGCCAGCCCGCCCAGGACCAGCAGAATTTCAACGACCACGACGATTGATCCCCAGAAGTTTTTTGATGAAGCGACGAAATCCCGGCCCGCTGACCAGCGCCATGACCACCATCACCAGCAGGAACAGCAGAACGGCGCGCAGCATCATCCGCGCGTGCCGAATTGCTGGAACGCGGCGCGATCCTCGGCCGCGTCCAGCAGCAGGTCGGCGGACAAGCCAAGGCGGCGCAGCAGCGGGCGACGCATGCCGTGAACCTCAAAGCGGATCTTGTCGCCATAAAGCGCCTCGAGCCGCGGGACGGGATGGCCGATGCCGTCGGCCAGACCCAGGCGCACGGCCTCGCGGCCCGCCCAGAACTCTCCGGTGAACAGGTCGCGGTCGGCGGCCAGCCGGGTGCCGCGACGGGCGCGGACATGGTCCTTGAAGGCCTGGTGGATGGGCTCCAGGATGGTGTGCAGGCGGGCGACGTCATCGGGGTTCTGCGGCCGGAACGGGTCCAGCGTCGATTTCGACGTGCCCGCTGTATGAACGCGCCGCTCGATGCCCCACCGCTCGATCAGCTGGTGAAAGCCGAAGCCCGCCGAGATCACCCCGATCGACCCGACGATCGAGCTTTCGTCGGCCCAGATGTCATCAGCCGCACAGGCCAGCCAATAGCCGCCCGAGGCGGCCACATCCTCGACAAAGGCATGGACGGGAATGTCCGTCTCATCCGCCAGCCTGCGGATGCGGGCCGCGATCAGCGACGACTGCACGGGCGATCCGCCCGGCGAGTTGATGACCAGCGCCACGGCCAGCGGCTTGCCGCGCCGGAACGCGCGTTCGATCAGCGGCGCCAGGGCCGCGTCGTTCAGGCCGCCTCCCCGGCCCGCGCCACCAATGGTGCCGGACAGGCGGATGACCGCGACGCGGGGCCTGCGGGCCAGGAAACGGGACAGAAGGGGAATACGCATGCGACACAGATAGGCGGGCGCAGTCCCGCCCACAAGGCGCGACGTCAGTCCGCGATGGCGCGGATGGTGTCGCCCGGCAGGAAGGTCGGCGTCAGCGCGATGATGCGGTCGTCGGGCGCGCGATCCTTGCCCGACACCAGCCGCGCGGCGCGCCGCCCGACATCGACGCGGCGCGCATCGGTGGTGGCCAGCCGCATGGGCAGCCCGTCCAGCAGATCGACCCCGTTGAACCCCGCCAGACCCAGCTGACCCGGAATGTCATAGCCCCGGTCGATGCAGTGCAGCAGCCCCCCCGCCCCGATCATGTCGTTCGAGAAATACAGGAAATCCAGGTCCGGCGCGCGGGTCAGGATACGCTCTGTCAGTTCGCGCCCCTTCAGCAGGGACGATCCGCCCTGATAGTATTCGCGCGCCTCCAGCTGGATGCCGGCGGCCGCCAGCCCCTCCTCAAAGCCCAGCAGGCGTTTGCGGGCGCGATGATCTTCGGGCATGTGGGTGCCGACAAAGCCGATGCGCCGATAGCCCGCGGCCAGGATGCGGTCGGCCATCTCGCGCCCCGCGCGGATATGCGAGATGCCCACCAGCGTGTCGATGCCCTCGCCGTCGACATCCATGATCTCGACTACCGGAATGCCCGAGTTCTGCAGCATGGCCCGCGCCGCCCGGCTGTGCTCCAACCCCGCCAGGATCACGCCCGAGGGACGCCAGGACAGCATGTCGTACAGCACCATCTCCTCACGCGCGGGCGAATAGTTGGTGACCCCGATCACCGGCTGCAGCCCGGTATCGTCCAGTTCCGCCGATATGCCGCCCAGCACGTCGGGAAAGACCAGGTTCGACAGGGACGGAATGACCACCGCGACCAGGTTGACCCGCTGGCTGGCCAGCCCGCCCGCGATCTTGTTGGGGACATAGCCCAGGGCCTTGGCCGCGGTCAGCACCTTCTCGCGTGTGGCGGCCGAAACGTCGCCCCGGTTGCGCAGGACGCGGCTGACGGTCATCTCGGACACGCCCGACGCCTCTGAGACGTCGCGAAGGGTCAGCGGGCGGCGCGGGCGTATGGGCAGCATGGGGCATCCGATCTGTAAGACCCCGATGTTAGCGAAGGACAGCACCCCCCACAACCGCGACCTGCGCCTTGCCAAACGACCTTGGGGGCGGCTATTGGTCGGGTGGTCGGCCCCGTGGCTCAACTGGATAGAGCAGCCCCCTCCTAAGGGGCAGGTTACAGGTTCGAATCCTGTCGGGGTCACCAGAAAACCCAATTGCTGACGATGAAGCATAAGAGTGCACGTTTTGCAGTTCCTGTGCACACCTTGCGTCAAGTTGTTTCTGCAGCACTGCAGTGGAATCGACACAAGATACTGATATGGAATGCTTTATTACTGTAAAGAATCCGGCACCAGTTTGGCTGCATCAACTTGCACCTCTGTCTTGCGTGCCGCCTCGTCTGCACTTTCCCAGCAGCATGACCTGTCGCGGAGGCTACTCGATTGCCCCGAACTCGCTCCGGCAGACCTTGAAGCCGTGATAGGACCTGTTGCCTGCCGGGGCATGGACCCGGATCTTTCGCGCCCGGATGGCGGTGATGATGCGCCCCACCGTGACTTTGCTGTTGGCCTGCGCCCTCTGGATGGTTTCCCATTTGGCGGACCCCGGGTTCGCGTCTGAAAGCGCGTTCAGCTCGTCGACAAGCGCTTTGCCATCCGCCTCCAGCCAGCGAAGCCGCGCGCCGGGAAGGCGCGTCCGGGGCTGCAGGACGCCGTCCTGCTCCAGGGCGCGCAGCTCGGCCTCGGTCATGCCGACAGCGCACCGCATCTCTTGGTCCGTGACCAGCGACCCGATCGCGCAAAGTGTTCCGCCATGCGCCTGCGCGTCAAAAACGGCGCGGCTGTCCGGCCGCGGATCGTCAACCGCGATAACTCCAGCCTCGACCAGCAATGGACGCAACCGCCCCTCAGCGACGCGCAGTGCAAACGCCGCGGTGCCGACCGAGTGAAGCTTTCGCTGCGACACCGTCTGTCCCAGCAGCACGGTCCCTTCCGCAATGGGCCAGATGTCCAGAACCACGCCTCGAATGATGTCCGCAAATGGCTCGAACGCTTCATTGTCCTGATGGTAGTCCCGCATATCCCTCCAGAGTGGTCCGAATGCCTTCTGTGGCTCATCCAGAGAGCCGTTCGCCCCCGCGGCCAGATCGTGCAGTGCGTGCCGAATGGCATCGGGACCATGACGCACCACATCGAACCCCGCTACCAATGAGGCATGCCGAACAGCCTGCGGATCAGCGTCATCCTTGCCGTCGTTGTGCAGCAGTTCCCCGCCGAGCAAGCGACAGAAGGTCGTCGCGGCATAGAGGCTTTGGCCCGAGAGCCAGGATGCATCCTCGCCCCTGTCCAGCCGGTGTTCCAGCCACCGATCGTATCCGGTTGGAGTGGCCATCGGACCGTCGAGGCTGCCCGAGAGAATGGTCGGCAGGATCTCGGTCAGCCGGGCCGTCAGGTCGTTCCGGGCGGTCGGATGCGGCGCCGTCCAAAGAGGCACCAGCAGCGCGCCGTGCGTGGCGCAGGTCACCATCTCGCGCATCTGCCAGTGCCCACGCATTGCCATCGCGGCCAATGGATCTTCCGGAGCTGACAGGGCATCGTCCCTCAGACACCGGGGGCATCCTTGCACGACCGGGTTCCGCAGCGCCCGGGAAACAAAGATCTCGCCCCGGAAGCGCATCCGGACATCGCCGATCGGCTCGCCCGTCCAGGACAGGAGTTCTTCCAGCTCCGCATCGTCAAGCCCGGCCCAAGCCATCAGGTTCTCGAACAGCTCGCGATCCTGGCTGACCAACCGCTTCATCGAGCCGCCCAGATCGAGCACCAGCTGATGCAGCGATACGCCCTTCGACGCGGCAAGCCTGGCGACGAGCGACGGCACGGTTTCACGGGCGACAGGCGAAATTCCGTGCAGCAAGGCCAATGCGGACACTCCCTTCGATAGAAGGCGGACCTATGCCTGCAGGCTTATCGAAGAATCAAGGGGGCCCTTGGCGTCGACCTTCCGCCCAAGATCTAATCGAAGTTGGGGAGGCGACCTTTGAACAGTGCCGCTAAGCGTTTTTCCTATATCGCGGAAGCGGTCAATCGGCCCCGTTTCTGCCAAGCGTAACGCGACGCGAAGGGCGGGGAGCGGCCTTTCGGCAGTGCAGCGAACTAGCCGCCTCAAGACGCAAAAGCGGCCATTCGACCTCGGTGCAGCCTCACGGCCGCCTAACCCGACGCGAAGGGCAGAAAAGCCGCCTGACGGCGGTGCGGCAGAGCGGATGCAGCATTTCGAAGAAGCAGACACTCAATCCCCGCTCAGTGTCATCGGCACAGGATCAACGCCAAGGGCGGGGAACCGGCGCTGCTCCGACGCCAACGCCCGCAGGCGCTCGCGCAGGTCGTGATCGTCGGGGCGTCGGCCGCGGTATCGGATCGAGGTCCGGTCCGTGCCGATCACGGAACACGCCCGCCGCTCGCTCATCTCGTGGCGCTCCAAGAGGATCGAGACGGCTTCTCGCTTGGGGGCGGGCGTTACCACCTTCGCGACAGGAGATCCTTCAACGCCGCCTGGTCGAGCAGCGACTCGCCAAGGGCCGCTTCAGCCGGGCATTCTCCTCCTCGAGCGCCTTCAGCCGCTTCGCGTCCGACACGTCCATCCCACTGAACTTGGCCTTCTAGGCGTAAAACGTCGCGCTGCCTATCCCGTGCCGGCGGCACAGCTCCGCAATCTTCCCTCCCGCTTCCTGCTCGCGCAGGATGCCGATGATCTGCTCTTCCGTGAACTTCGATCGCTTCATGGTCCGGTCCTCTCCCTGGCCCAGACTCTAGCATCAGATGGACGAGTTATCAGGGGTCACCGCACCTCCTTCGCACCGGAGGTCGCATTGCTCGGCCGAAGGCTCGTAACTTTGCTAATGCCATGTGTCGGAGCCGTCAGAGCTGGGCATGTCCAGCACCCTGACAAATACCGTTGCGATGAAGCCCCCCGCAGCTAACGGTTTGGTGTGTTCTGGGGGGAATTTGTTTGATGCGAGAGTAGCCGCCGCGCTAGGCTCAGGCAATTGCTTTCATTAGGTCCAATCCATGTCCTCACCCCAGATTCAAGCCTTTGCAACTCAGTTACGTCAGCGCCAAGTCAATTACGAGAGCGTAGAAGAGACCGCAGCAGCAATACGCACTGACGCCACAGCCATAGGCTTTGACTTTGGTTCGGCTCAGCTCGACGCGCTTGCTGCCGCTGTCGGATTGGTAAAAGCGGAATTCCAAGAGGTAGAGATCCTCCGCCGCTTTTCCGTTTTAGACAAACGAGAGGAGTGGTATTCCGGCCCTCGCCCCGACGGTAGGCACTGGTCAGCCTTGCACGAGTATTTGAAGACGAAAGGCTGGAACAGCGACACAGTAAGATCACTCGATAGTGCGTCAACCGAAGTCGTATCGCTCTTGGGGAACCCGACCTCCGAGAAGTTCGACTGCCGGGGACTTGTCGTGGGTTACGTGCAGTCCGGCAAGACGGCGAACATGACAGCCGTTATGGCGAAGGCGGTGGACGCAGGCTACAACATGATAATCGTGCTGGGCGGCGTAACGAACAAGCTGCGGAAGCAGACCCAAGATCGATTCGAACAGGACGTGCTTCGGCATCGGGGGCTTTGGCAGCTCTACACGACCAGTGCTGCTGACGGAGACTTCGTCCAGCCTCCTAATGGTGGATTTGTGATGCCGTCTCCAGGCCATGCCCAGCTTGTGGTCATGAAAAAGGAGGGCAGTCGCCTGCGGCAACTCCGTAAGACGTTCAAGCGCACGCAGGCTGCGGTGAAACGGAAGCTCCGCGTCCTCATGATCGACGACGAATGCGACCAAGCCTCCGTCAACTCGGCCAAGGGCGAGTTCGACATGACAAAGATCAATGAGGAGATCCGGCGAATCTTGGCAGAAATTCCGGCCGTCTCCTACGTCGGCTACACGGCCACCCCCTTTGCGAACGTCTTCATCAATCCCTATCCCTATGGCGAGGAGGAAGCCCTAGACGATTTGTATCCGCGGGACTTCATCACTGCCTTGGAGCGACCGGAGGGATACTTTGGAGCTCGGGAGGTATTCGGAGGCGATAGTGCCGACGAAGGAGCCGAAGAGCGGGACATGATCCGCCATCTCGAGATGGAGGAGCCTGCTCTACTGCAGCCGGCGTCCATGAAGGATAAGGAAAGCTTCCGTCCCCAGATGACGCGATCCTTGGAAAACGCGATTTTGTGGTTTCTCTGCACCTGTGCGCTACGGAGGGCGCGGGGGCAGGCGGACAAGCACATGTCGATGCTGGTTCACTCGTCTCCGTTTGTCCGTCAGCATGAATACATGTCGGACCTCATACGGAACTGGATCGAGGACCGTAAGGATGATCTGATCGCCGGGGCCGGTTTGGTGGCGGAGCGTCTGCGGGAGGTGTTCGAGGACGAGCGCCTGCGCACCGCAGCGGCCAGGGGGGCGCACATTCTCGAAAAGTTCGAGGCTGTTACGGAATCTCTTCCCGAGGTGCTCGCAGTGATGACATATCCTGTGGAGAACGGCGAAACGGAGGAGGATTTTCGGCTGGACTACACGGGGGACCCCGTAACCTGCATCGTTGTGGGAGGCACCGTGTTGGCACGGGGTCTTACCCTCGAGGGACTATGTGTCTCGTTCTTCCTGAGGACGTCCAAGCAATATGATACGCTTCTGCAGATGGGGCGCTGGTTCGGCTATCGGCATGGCTACGACGATCTCCCACGCCTCTGGACGACCGAGGATCTTGCATCGAAATTCCGCTCTCTTGCGGTGATCGAAGAAGAGATCCGCAGCGACATCGCCATGTATCGCGAGAACGATCTTACGCCGCGGGAGTTTGCGGTCCGTGTGCGGGCGATACCGGGAATGGCGATCACTGCCGCCACGAAGATGAAGCACGCCCATCGGACGAACATGAGCTTTGCCGGCAAACATGTGCAGACCATCCGCTTCAACCACACTGATCCCCAAGTAGTTGCTGGCAACTGGAAAGCTGCTGCCAAGCTGATCGATGTTGCAGGAACCGCACAACCCCCGAAGTCAGGGAAGGGTGACGTCCTCTTTGAAAATGTTCCACTTTCGGCAGTCCGTAAGTTTATCGCTGCCACCGACATCTCGGAAGAGCACATGGACCTCAAGCAGGCATATCTTCTGGAATATCTCGACAGCGCGGCGGCATCCCTGTCGGAATGGAACGTCGGCCTTGTTCAGCCTGCCTCAGGCACCCGTTCGACAAGGCCGCTCGGCAAGTTAGGCGCGGTCGTTACACTACGGCGCTCGAAGCTGAAGTCCGAGAATCCGCGTTACGCTGACATCAAGGCATTGATGTCAAAGGCAGACATCCTCATCGATGCGGACTGCAAGCCTGAAAAGGATGATTGGTCCGGGTTCAAGGAGTGCAGGCCGGACAAGCCCCTTCTCCTCCTCTATCCGATCGACGCGTTATCTGAGCCTGAAGAACGCAAAGCAAAATCAGGAAAGCCTTCCTCCCGTGAAAGCCTGAACGCTGCGGGCGATCTGATGGGGTTCGGTATCGTCTTCCCGGGACAGAAGGATCGAAGCGGAGGATATTTCTCGGTCGACATCGATGCCCAAGCTGTCGAAGATACCGAAGAGGGTCCCGACGAGTTGGCCGAAATCGAGGGGCTCGTCTGACATGATTGCCCTTGCAGCCGAATGGGACCGCATCCGTAGGAGCGGCCAAGGTGACGGTCGTTTGGAAGTGCCGAGCCGTGCAACTGGAGTTTCTACCGGCTACGGAGAGGTGCGCCTGGCAACAGGGCCACAGGGAGAGGCCCGCCTGCTTGTTCCCGTCGCACGTCCCGGCCGTGGCAGGATGCCTCCGGGAAACCAGAGCCTGCTCGTATCCTACGCCAGCTATCGGAATGGTTCGCAAGTCGAGCATTTCATCGACCTCATGCTCCGCGATGCCAGACTTGCCGGCGTTTTCGCCGATCTAGCAGAGGAGATTCTGTCTCGCATTGGCGTGGGGACTCCTCCCGACACCGCGGTGAAGGGAACGATTGACGACTTTCGGAAGCTCCTTGCCGCAGGACCCATCGGAGAGGTGCCTGCCAACAAGATTGCGGGGCTGATTGGTGAACTACTCGTGCTGGATCAATTGTGTGCTCATGACCCTGCAATGGTGGATGCTTGGGTCGGTCCCACCGGCCAGCGACACGATTTCCGTCGTGGGGCATTGGCAATCGAGACAAAGACTTCAATGCGCTCCGACGCAACCAAAATCGCGGTCCATGGGGGCGAGCAGCTTCAGGCCCCGCTTGGCTCAGCCCTCTTCCTCGCTCACATCAGGGCGGAACGCGCTGACAAGGGGGATCTAACCGTCGCAAGCATCTTCTCGCGGATCGTCGGACGAGGAGCTGACGAAGTCCTTCTCGAAGATCGACTGCACGCCGTTGGATGTCGTGCGCCGGATGCGGAGGAATGGAACGAAATAGCGTTCTCTCTCGAAGGCTTCGATATCTACGCGGTCAACAAGAACTTTCCGCGCATCATTCCTGAGATCTTTCCGGCAGGTGTCCTGCCGCCAGGAATTTCCAATTTAGATTACATGGTGGACCTCTTCCATGCACGAGACTGCAAGCTTCCCGAGGTCGAGACAACGGAACTGCTCCGGGGATTTTGCCTGTGACACCGCTTGATCTTCACAGTGAGCGTTTCGCACGCACCGGCAATATGGCCGCAGAGGGTTTCCGCCGCCTGCTGGGGCGACCGGCTCTCAGCATGTTGCAGGCGGTCATCCGCGAGGCACTCCAAAATTCCATTGACGCATCTCCCGGATTGCGGCCAATCGAGATTCTGCTGCGACGTCGCGTCCTGTTAGGGCACGAGCTGGAGCCATTTCGCCGATTGGCCTTCGCCGCCCTTCCGTCTCGCGCTAGTGAGCTTGGAACCGAAGACGAGGGCCGTATGCACCTTAACGACGTGCTGGCAGCAGATAGGCTGGCCATCTTCGAGGTTGCCGATTTCGGCACGAGCGGCCTGAGCGGCCCGTCGAGAGCTGACATTGCTTCGGAAACGGAGCCCCTCAACTTCGTCAACTTCCTTCGCAACGTGGGAGCGCCCCGGGACACTCAACAAGGTGGGGGAACCTACGGATACGGCAAGACCTCCCTCTATTCCCTCAGCAGTTGCTCTACGATCATCGTGGACAGCCAGACGATGTCGGGTGGACAGCCTGCGCGGCGCATCATGGGGTGTCACTTGGGAAACGCGTTCGACGAAGATGTTGATGGCAGGCGCTGTCGCTTCACCGGTCGCCACTGGTGGGGCAGGACGGACTGCGAAGGCGGGGTTGACCCACTCGAAGGCGGCGATGCAGAGCGCCTCGCCCGTGCCCTTGGATTTCCTGAACGGGACGAAACCCGGACCGGAACGACAATTGCGATCATCTCGCCACTTCTTGAGAATGAAAGCAGCCTCGAGCCAGATCTGCTGGAAACCGTTCTCTGGAACTTCTGGCCACGTATGTGCGCGGCCACAGATCCCGGACGCAAATTGAAGGTGAGCATCGATGTCGGCGGAAGGCTCATCAATGTTCCGCCGCCCGAGGAGTTTCCTCCGCTCGACCTCTATTGTCAGGCGCTGACAATCGCTCGAGAGGGCAAGGGAGAAATCATCCGAAGCCAGCGGCCAAAGGCCGTGTTGGGAAGCTTGGGAATGGCTCGTGGCATGCGGGCGCAGCGTGATCCGCGGATCGATCGACGGTCCTCGCCCTTGTCCCAGCAAGCCTCACACATTGCCCTGATGCGACCGGTCGAACTCGTGGTCCGGTATCTCGAAGGAAATGCCTTTCCTGACAGCCGCTACGAATGGGCCGGGGTCTTCATCTGTTCGGAGGATCCGGAGATTGAGGCCGCTTTCGCCGAAGCCGAACCTCCCGCACACGACGACTGGGTCCCGAACAACTTGCCGAAAGGCAACAGGAAGACGTTCGTCAACGTAGGACTGCGGGAGCTTGCCAGACATGCCTCGTCGTATGTTCAGCCCAAGGAAGGGATAGTGGGCACCGCCACGAAAGCCCCGTCGATTGCCGAGACAGCCGCGTTACTCGGCAAGCATCTTGACATGACTCTGAGTAAAGGTCCCGGTCGTGCCACTTCGGCACCCGGTAGCAGGGGAGGCAGGAAGAAAGGGATTACTATCTCGCCACCACGGTTCACCGGGCTGGACTTTTCGGAAGGGAGGAGGATCGCCCGTTTCGAAGCGGATATCAGGAACGACGGCAGTTCTCCCGGCATGTGCCTAGATGTTACAGCATATCTGATCCTTGACGGGGCCATGACAGATACGTCCGACCTGCCTGCCGGATATGAAGCACGGGTCATCGACGTGGAACTGAATGACCGCAAGGAGAAAGGTAGCATCATCAGCATCGGAACCAAGAGCGGCGTCATTATGTGCCGTGTCAGCATGCCCGCTGACGCGGCTGTTGGGCTGCGTTTGGACGTCGTGGCGGAGCGCCCGTGACGTCTTCCATCGCGCCACCCTTCCTTGTTCTGGGAGATACTGATGTCGGATTCGACGGCTGGTTTGTCGGAGATCCGGGCCAACCTCTCATTCCAGTGGGTAGGATGATCGAGAACTGGGATTATGCTCGAGATCTCCAGTTGAGGACATCGCTAACCTTCGACCTCCGGGCAGCCGCCCGATCCCTGCAGATTGACGTCGGCGAACTGAAGCTCGCGATCATCGTGAAGATCGGTTCGGGTCTCGGCCGCTTTCCTCGTCGTATGGATCGCGTGCTTCGGATCGACGTCGACAATCGGCGCCCGGCTCCGAGGGAACTCAAGGTCATCCTTCCGGGTCAATCGTTGGGGGGACGACTTTATGTGAGGACGGAAGTTCTTCTTGCAGAACGTCCTTCAGCGCATTCACCGCTTTCTCCCAACCTGCCGGGCGCGCGTCTCTGGATAAATATTGCCGAAGCTGCCTTGGAAGATGGAGGAGATACCCGATTTCCCATGGAAATCGTATCTTTCTCAAAGGCGTTCAAAAGCTGGCCACACGAACACGCACCTTGGTATCTTTCGTTCCGCGGCACGAGTTTTCACGGCGATTTCTCTGGAACGGTGCGTCTTTACGTGAACGCCGATCATGCGGCATTCGCACAACGTGTTATCGATGGGGATCCTCATGTATTGCAGGCGATGCTAGGAGACGTGATGGTCCAGCTGGCAAACATGGCATTGGACCAAGAAGACTTTTCAGAAACGGTTGCCACCTGCGAGGATGGCTCGGTTGGACGACAAATCATCGGGTGGCTAGCCACCGCCTTCCCCAGCCAAGCGCTCAATGCCATCCGTTCGATCCGGAACACGCGGCCAGGCAGCTTCCATGCTGCCCTGCATGCCGCAGCAGAGATCGGAGATCCGGAATGACCATCCTTCTTCCCCGGCTTACCCCAATGGGTGTCGACAAGTGCATTGAGGACCTGCGCAATGCTGCGCCCTTCCGGTCCGACCTGTCGATCAACGTTGAGGATCGTCTGCGTTCGCATGAGGCATACATCTGGTATGGCGCGAGCGGCGGGTCAGTGAACACGAATCTTCTTGAGGCCATAACGATTGAGATCGGCCGTATCGCTCGTGGACAGGCTTTTCCCTCACCGGCTTCGGAACGCCAGAAAACAGCCTTCGATCAAGAGGTCGCAAAGTTCCTAGGAGCGCATCCGGATCTCGGCGGGGGCGAAGCCTTGCGAGATGATGTTTGGGCCTGCATGACCTGCGTCCTTCTGCGCGAATTCGCCCAGTGGCGGTTTTCTTCGGACCAGAAGGCGCGCTTCGCCGGAGGGGTGAGGAACACGTTCCAGAGGGCATGGATGCGGGGACGCACGCTTGATCTGGGAAAAAAAGCGCCGGAGCGATGGCAGCTCATATCGAGCCTCAGCGAGGACGCGATGGTTCAGATTTTCGAACGGGCCTCTATCGCGTCCGATGCCCGCCTAGCTCGGGCACTCGGGATTGCATGGGTCGGGACGTCGAAAAAGCTGGGCCGCGGACGAATGGAGGATGTAATGCGTCGTGCAATAAAACTCTTACGGCTACGCAATCAGGTTGTCGACTTTGCCTTTCTGTCTGATGCTGATCTTTCACGGGAGATGTCGACCATCTTTAAGCAGGTTTCCGGAGCAGCAATGCCTGGCGATTCAGGAAGCGCTGATCTCGATCAGCCGATGATATCTCGGATCACGCGAGCGATCTTCAGGGCGAGGAAAGGCGGAACGGCGTTGCCGACCTGATGATACTGCTGGGTTCGGTTCCCGCAGAAGAAGTAGTTGTCCGGGAAGGTCTGCAGTCTAGCGGCCTCCCGGACTGTCAGCGATCTTGCTTGGGTAGGGTCGGGATGGATGAAATAGTGTCCGTCCTTGGAGATATGGCTGGTGACCGTGCTGGAAGGCCGGTCGCCTCGCTGGACCCGGAACCGATCCGCAAACTTCCCGCTCAAGCGGTTCTTGTGCTCAGGGAGAAGGAACTCCGGAAAATCTTGAAGCTTCGGCGACCGACGCCGCTCCTGTGCGAAAACGGATGCAAACAGATAGCGCCCCAAGTCTTCGGAAATATGGGCCCGAGTTTCATGCCCAAGGATGCGAACTAGAGCGGGATCGTGCAGCCAGCGGCCGAGTTCGGTTTCCGGTATCGGCCTCGGCTCGGCCTGTTCGAATTTTCGCAGCCGGACAGTGCCTAGGCTTCCAGACTTCAGGAACTGCATGGCGCCTCGAATGTCTTCGCCCACGTCGTTGCTGGCGATGATCCGGTTCGCATGATCACCAATGACTGTTGACCAAAGCTGAGCACTGTCAACGCCTCGGCTTAGGCCACTACGAAGGGCCGGAAAGTCTGACAGCACCGACCAGACATCCGCCCGCTCGGATGAGTTAATTGCAGGAAGAAGAGGCGCAGCGTCACCGGGTGGTCTGACGTCAGATCTGATCCCGACTACGAACACGCGGTGTCGCGCTTGGGGAACACCGTGATCCTCCGCCTTGACGATGAAGTCCCGCGCGTCCGGAACTGCCTTGTTCCGGGTAGCCGAAAGCGGCAAAAGCGTGTAACCGTCACCTGCGGTGCGAAGATCTTCCAAGACGCGCTCGAAGATCTCGCCACCGTCCACTTGGCTAGAGATCATGCCTTTGACGTTTTCCATCACGAAGGCGGCCGGGCGCAGCCGGTCCAAAATCGATACGTATTCGCGGTAGAGAAAATGCCGAAGATCGTCTTCGGCGACATAGTTGGCCTTCCCCCTGTTGCGGGATCGTCCGACCAAAGAGTATGCTTGACAAGGAGGCCCGCCGATCAGGATGGTATCGCCGTGGAAAGACTCGCGAGCCTCGTCAAGAACTGCAGCAATCTCCTCGAACACGCCGGGTTGTCCAAGCTCCATCTGGCGGGCTTCGTCCTGCGCGCGCGTCCACTGCCGCGGATGAGATGTCTCCCAGTCCGGAAGCGCACGTCCCCTATTGAGTGCCTCGTAATATTCTGAAGGCAGCGCCTCTCCGAAGCTCCTGAGGAACGAACGTAGCCTGAGCGTTCGAACTTCAACCGCTTCCTTCTCGATAGAGAGTCGGATATTCATCTTGATCGAAGTCTCGCGTCCGGCCGCCGAGAAGCCTTCGCCGAGTCCCCCCGGCCCAGCGAACAGGTCGATGATGGCGAAGTGCTTGGTCATTTCTTCTCTCGTCAGTGCAGCATCTTGTAGGCACATCGCGAGGTCAGCGCCAGGTGAAAACGGAAAGGAATGGAGATTGGCAGATATCGTCACGCCGGAAGTGCGTTCAAGAATGATGGCTGCCATCGGGCGAAGAGACACAAAACCGGAAATTGCTGTTCGCAAGGCGTTGCATGCGGCCGGATTTCGCTTCCGTGTCGATGTGCGGAAACTTCCCGGTGCTCCAGATCTGGCTCTAAGTAAATGGCGCACGGCTATCTTCGTGCATGGATGCTTCTGGCACCGTCACGGAGGTTGTCCGAAGGCCAGCGTGCCCGCAACAAGACCAGATTTTTGGGCGGGAAAGTTTGCCTCTAACGTAGCGCGTGATCAGCGCGTGCAAGCAGCCCTTATCGAAGCAGGGTGGAAGGTCGTCGTAATTTGGGAGTGCAGCATTTCAACTTCGAACATGGAGGCATCTTTGCTGTCGTTGATGAACTTCATTCGAGAAGGCGAGCCAAGCACGATGATCGAAATTCCGCAAGCAGCTACGTCGAATACTGTGCAGGCTACCTAGGGACAGGACCTATTGATGATCTGCTCGCGGCGTGATTCAGCTTCTGGAAGGAGACTGATCGATGAGCAACCTTTTCTGGCTGAGCGACGCGCAGATGGCGCGACTGCAGCCCTTCTTCCCCAAAAGCCATGATAAGCCGCGCGTCGATGATCGACGGGTGTTGAGCGGCATTATCTTCATCAATCGCAATGGGTTGAGGTGGCGCGATGCACCGAAGGAATATGGCCCTTCGAAGACCCTCTACAACCGTTGGAAGCGGTGGAGCGACAAGGGCGTCTTTGCCCGGATGATGGCTGGCGTATGGAGCTGAGGCGGTGAATGCGATGATACGGACTGCGTTTAAAGTGTTGGATGCACGCTTTGTAACGACAGGCCACGCAGCGCCCAATACGGCAAGTGCGCGCTTGGCGCAGAAGCTGGGCTTCAGGCAAATAGCGCAACAACCGCTTGGCTGTGAGCTGCCTGACGGCCTCCTTGTCGACGGTATTGCTTACGCCATCGAGAACATTGCTGTTTTGCAGCTGAAAGTCTCATGGGGCTGAATGGTGGCGCCGTCCCGCAGAGCAGACTGTGACCCGACGATCTCGCTGCGCCAAGCACGAACGTCCGGTCTGGGGATGCTGCAAGGCGGCACCAGACCGGGGCTGTCTGGCCTCAATGGGCCGGTCGCAGTGCGATCTATCCCAGGTGATAAAGGGGAGCCCATGGCGGCTTTGAATACTGAGCCGCCGCTTGTGGCTGGTGCCTATCATTTTTCCTGATGAGCTCAACTGCCCTCGCTGCATCAAGGCCGTGGATGCTACTTTTCCCTAAGGCTAACGATGGGTGGACGATTGACGCTTCGTGCTCGCCGGTCAGCTTCGAACTTGGCCTGTTTGGCAACATCCACCCAGCGGTGGTCCCAAGCATAAACCGTATTGCGGGACCGGCTGCTGTGGGCGGCGAAAGCTTCCTTCCGATACTGCCTTCCTTGGTAGGTGCAGATCTCGCGGCTTCGAGCTCTGGGGAATGCTGTGTCAAGGGCGCGATGAAGGGCTTCCTCAGGGCTCCGCTCCAGAAGACCTTCGGCCTGCAGCGACCGTCTGATCTCTGTAACCTTCCACTTGAGTCCGTCAATGTCGGACCTGTATTTGTTATGATCCTTGGCCGGGTCGCGTTCCGCAATGGCGACGCACTCTGCCAAAACGGCTTCCGCATGAGCGAGTTCAGCCAACGTTGCCATATGTTATCCACTCCGCCGAAGATCTCAATCATGACGGTAGCAAGTGATCGACGGCAAGTCGAGGTAGCCGCGCTCCGCGCGTTCGGCCTGTTCAGTAATAATGTGGCGTCGTAGGCGGGAACAGTGATCTATCGTGAGAGATGCGGTGTCATCTTCCTCGGCTCAATTGTCCGCGCCACAGCCTTCATATTTAGGCGTAAAATTTGAAGAATGTATCCCGCGCGAGAAGCAGCTTCGTCCGCTCTGCCGATCTCGCAGCGTCGGAAATGCTGCGCCAAGCCCGAACGGCGGATTCGGTGACGCCGCGCTGCCGCATCGGCGGTCGCTTCGAACGGCCGGAGTGGGCCGAGCGCGTATACAGATACCTGTTTTTCCTGGGGCACCGTTTGTATCTGGTTTCTCAACCGCAAGAACAGGGGTCGCTCCGCCGGGGCGCATGCTCATCTGACTGAACAGGCGCTCACTTCCTGTTCAGGTGAACTGTCCGGCTGGACTGCCGCATGTTGAGCCTAGCCGATACTGCACCTCAGGCTTCTGCCTAAAAGCCGAGAGGCAGTGTAAGCTGAGCATGTCAAATTGAGGTGCTCCCCCTTCCTTGGACAGGATCTGGCGCTTTTTAAGCTCTGAGTTGCTCCTGTTGATCGGGTTGCATGACTTCGATTTGCAGTGAGTAGACCACTGCCGGCGGTCGGCCGCCAAGGGCC
>NZ_SUNH01000092.1 GCF_005048265.1 Paracoccus hibiscisoli | reverse complement strand
GGATGCGCAGCGGCATCGCCGAACCATGCCCGGGACACCGCTTGCACACCGTGCAGAACTGCCGTCTCATGGGGCAAATGGATGGAGGATGGCATGACCCACAGCCCGCTTTATCGGACGCGTATCCTGCTGAGCCTGGGCGGGATCTTCCTGGCCCTGCCGGCGACCCTGCAGGCGCAGGACTATCCGCATGCGGAGGAACCCATCGGCACGATCGAGGATGTCTATGACGGCCACCTGACGCCCGATCTGGCCGTCAGCACTTTCCGCAACATCGACCGCCTGTTTCCGACCCGGGCCATCCCGGCCAGCGACACCCCCCGCGAGCTGCCGGAGGCTCCCGTCGACCTGCCGGGCATGGTCCGCTATCAGGTCGATGACGCGACCTATGATCTGTATGATTTCCTGTCGCTGGACAATGTCACCGGGATGATCGTGCTCAAGGACGGCGCGGTCGTCTATGAGACCTATCAGCGCGGCAACACGCCCGACACGCGCTGGATGTCGATGTCGGTGGCCAAGTCCATCACCTCGACCCTGGTCGGCGCCGCGATCGTCGATGGCCATATCGGCGGGCTGGACGATCTGGTCACCGACCATGTCCCGGCCTTGGCGGGCAGCGCCTATGACGGGGTCAGCATCCGCGACATCCTGCTGATGGCCTCGGGGGTGGAATGGAGCGAGACCTATACCGACCCCAGCTCCGACCGCCGCGAGCTGCTGCGCGCGCAGATCGAACAGCGCCCCGGTGCCGCGATGGAGGTGATGGCCGCCTTGCCCCGCGCGCACGCCCCCGGCACCCATCACACCTATTCCACCGGAGAGACGCAGGTTCTGGGCGAGGTCGTCCACGGCGCCGTCGGCATGCCCCTGTCGGACTATCTGGCGGAAAAGATCTGGCAGCCCTACGGGATGGAGGCCGACGCCACCTGGTGGCTGGACAGCCCCGACGGGGTCGAGATCGGCGGCAGCGGCCTGTCCGCCACCCTGCGCGATTTCGCCCGCTTCGGGCAGTTCTTCCTGGAGGGCGGGGTGATCGACGGCAGCGCCATCCTGCCCGACGGCTGGACGGAAACCGCCGGTCTGCCGCAGGAGCTGACGGGCGGCGAGACGATCGACTATGGCTACATGTGGTGGCCCGGCTGGACCGAGCCGTCCATCGCCGACGGTGCCTTTGCCGCGATCGGCATCCAGGGGCAGAACATCTATATCAACCCGGCGCGGAACGTCGTGATCGCCACGCATATGGCGCAGCCCAAGCCCCTGGGCCGCGAACCGGTCGACCCGCTGGTCGTGTTCGATGCCATCGCGGCGGCGCTGGACTGACGGGTGTCTGGCACCCGGCGCATCGGATGCGGTCCGTGACGATGGCCTAAGACACCTGACAGAGAGGAGGCCCCATGATCGATGATACCGACCGCCGGCACCTGCAGCGCTGCGTCGACCTTGCAGCCGAGGCGCTGGCCCAAGGACACGAACCCTTCGGCTCGGTCCTTGTCTCCTCCGAGGGGCAGGTC
>NZ_SUNH01000091.1 GCF_005048265.1 Paracoccus hibiscisoli | reverse complement strand
CGCATCCGCCGATGATACCCCTGGGGCGGCGGTCATTTTCTCCAGACTTCTGGCCAAATCGCCGCGCGGCGAATAATCTGACCGCCAGACCCCTGAAAACCGGAACGCCATGCCAGCCGACGACCCCACCGCCCGCATCCTGGCCGAGCTGCGCCGCGACAGCCGCATCCCCAACGCCACCCTGGCCGAGCGGGTGGGCCTGTCGCCCTCCTCCTGCTGGCGCCGCGTCCGCGCGCTGGAGGAGACGGGCGCGATCCGCCGCTATACCGTCGATCTGGATGACGACGTGCTGGGCGATCACTTCAAGGCCATCGTGCATGTCAACCTGGAGCGGCACGACCAGGCGCTGGTCCAGGACTTCATCCGCATGACCCGCACGACGCCGGCGGTGCGCGCCCGCTATGCGACGACCGGGGCCGCCGATTACCACCTGCACGTCACCTGCCGCGACCTGCCCGCCTATAACCGCTTTCTGGACGACCACCTGCTGTCCCTGCCCGCGGTCAAGGGCGCCCAGACGTTCCTGGTGCTGAAGACGATCAAGGATGACGGGCTGACCGACTGACGTCCCTGCGGCCCACGCCTGCGCGACCGTCCTCAGGTTGCCCTGAGCCTCCGCCCGCTTTCCGTTCCAGCCTCGTCCCCATGCTGCCCGGCAAGCGGTCGATGTGACAAGGCGGCCCTCCTCGCCCATGATGCGACGTGGCACGCACCGACCGTCGCCCCGCGCCCCGCCACGGCCGGGTCTGTCCCGGCAGGACGGGCAGGACGGGTCCATGCCGGCTCGGGCCGGCGACGGTGTATCAAACACATCCGGCGCAGCAGATCGTCCCTCAGGACAGTGATGCCGTCGCGGATGCCGAGGCGCGGGTCGAGCGTCTGGACCGGGCAGATCGCCGACCTTCTGCCGACCGGAAGCCTCGCGCCGGTCGTTGCGGCCGTTCACGCGATGCGCGGGGTTGCATTCATCGCGGCCGTAATGGTGATGGCCCAGGTCCGGGATCTCCAGCGCGTCGACGACCCGCGCCAACTGAGGGCTTGTCCGGGACTAACCCCGTCCGGGCATTCCGGCGGCACCAGCCTCTGTCGGGGTGGAGTCACCAGGGCGGGCAGCGGGCTTGCCCGACGCGCGCAGATCCATGGCTCTGCCGGATACAGGCCAGCGCCACCCCGACCCGCCATCCCCGGTCGGAGGCCCTGTCGACGGCTGTCTGCGACAGGGCCATGGAACGGACCGCTCAGGACGTGCCCGCGCGACCGCCATCCCGTCGCAGCCGGACCGGCGAAGGGGGTGGTCATCACGGCAATCGCGCGCAAGAGAGCGGCCGTCATCCGGGCCATCGCAGAGGGCCGTAACGACCGCTCCTGTCTGCCAGGCCAAGACCCAAGGCTGAGGAGACAACAGCCCCCCATCATGCCAATGCCCAAGGTCGGGGACGCAACGCGGCAGAGAACCCTCGTGCCCTGTCATGGGCCGACATTGTTGACGCCCGCCAGTTGGAACGAGGCTGCCCCAGGACGACACCACAGTCACGCAGCGGCCAACCCCCACATGAGAGCCGTTCAACCGTCGC
>NZ_SUNH01000090.1 GCF_005048265.1 Paracoccus hibiscisoli | reverse complement strand
GCCTGGCTGTGATCATGGTCGGCCACGTCATGGCTGTGACCGTGCAGCGCCCAGACAAGATCCTCTGCGAACCCGTGCGAGTGGCCATGATCAGCGATCATGTCGGTATGCTCGGCCACCACGTCGAAGACGGAAGGGACATGGCTGGCGCTTGGTGCAAGGGACCAGACGACAAGCGACAGGCAGACGAGTGCTGCAAGCACGCTGTGCATCAATGTCCGAACCTGTTTCACCGGCCTGCCCGTCGTTTCGCGGCGCGCTGATCACACCGTCTTGTTCTATCCCCCAGGGGGGGATAGCCTGACTGTATGTCACACCCGCATGTTCACGCAAGCCACCCCGCCCTCGTCGCCCGGCTGAAACGTGCCGAAGGTCATCTGCGCCACGTCATTGGCATGATTGAGGGACAGCAGCCCTGTCTCGACATCGCCCGCCAGCTGGCGGCGGTGGAAAGCGCCGTGACCTCCGCCAAGCGGGCGCTGATCCACGATCACATCGACCACTGCCTAGTCCACGACGCGGCCGAGACGCTGGACGAGATGAAGGCCATCACCAAGCTGCTGTAAGGACACCCCATGCTGGCCATCCTGCGCGACCGCACCTATCGACACCTGTTCGCGGCGCAGGTGATCGCGCTGCTGGGCACCGGGCTGATGACCGTGGCCCTGGGCCTTCTGGCCTACGAACTGGCCGGGGCGGATGCGGGGGCGGTTCTGGGCACCGCGCTGGCGATCAAGATGATTGCCTATGTCGGCGTCGCGCCGGTGGCGCAGGCGTTCACGGATCGCCTGCCGCGCCGGGCGGTGCTGGTCGCGCTGGACCTGGTCCGGGGGGGCATCGCGCTGTGCCTGCCCTTCGTGACCGAGATCTGGCAGATCTACCTGCTGATCTTCCTGCTGCAGGCCGCGTCTGCCGGATTCACCCCGACATTCCAGGCGACCATCCCCGACATCCTGCCCAAGGAAGAGGACTATACCCGCGCCCTGTCGCTCTCGCGTCTTGCCTACGATCTGGAAAACCTTGTCTCGCCCATGCTGGCGGCGGCGCTGCTGAGCGTCATCAGCTTTCACAGCCTGTTTGCGGGGACGGTCGTCGGGTTTTTCGCTTCTGCTGCGCTGGTCCTCAGCGTCCGTCTGCCCTCACCGCAGCCAGCGGCACGGCGTGGGGTCTGGGACCGGACGACGCGCGGCATGCGCCTCTATCTGGCGACCCCGCGTCTGCGCGGATTGCTGGCGATCAGTCTGGCCGTCGCGGCGGCCGGATCGATGGTGATCGTGAACACGGTCGTGCTGGTCAAGACAGGCTTCGGTCGGGCGGAGCCGCAGGTGGCGCTGGCGCTGGCCGCGTTCGGTGCGGGATCGATGGTCGCCGCCCTGACCCTGCCGCGTCTTCTGGACCGAGGGTCCGACAGGCCGGTGATGATCGTGGGTGCCGCGACCTCGATTGTCGGAACGGCCTCCGGGATGGTCGTAGGCAGTTATGGCGCGCTGCTGGTCCTGTGGCTGATCCTGGGCTTCGGCTATTCTGTCGCGCAGACGCCAGCGGGCCGGTTGCTGCGCCGCTCGGCCCATCCGGA
>NZ_SUNH01000089.1 GCF_005048265.1 Paracoccus hibiscisoli | reverse complement strand
GCACTCGGTCGTCAGAATTGCTACGCCAGCGCCTCGGCCGAAGTGCATCTGAGCGTCAACTTAGGGTCTGTCAGACCCCAGGTTGACGCAAACCACAGGCACCAGGCGGCGCATGGACATAACGCGGAAAGAGGTGGTCGGGGTTTTTCGACCAGTTTGCCGCCTCCCTAAGCTTTGGCATGGTTTTCATGTCAGGCAGCGGCTTTCAGGTTCAGGGCGGCGGTATCATAGGCCTCAGCGGGCGTCAGCAACCCATGCGATGAGTGCGGGCGTTTTTCGTTGTAATCGCTGATCCAAGCGCCGATCCCCCTGCGGGTCTCGGCCCCGGTCTCGAAGGCGTTCAGGTAGACGCATTCGTATTTGAGGGAACGCCACAGCCTTTCGATCATCCGGTTGTCGATCCAGCGACCGCGTCCGCCCATGGAGATCCTCACCTTGGCGTCGAGCAGCACCCCGGTGAAGTCGGTGCTGGTGAATTGCGAACCCTGATCAGAGTTACAGATCTCGGGCGGCCCGTATTTGACCAGTGCCTCCTTCAGAGCCTCGACGCAAAAGCTCGCGTCCATGGAGTTCGACAGCCGCCAGCTGAGCACCTTGCGGCTGTGCCAGTCCATGATGGCCACCAGGTAGAGAAATCCCCGGCGCATCGGGATGTAGCTGATATCGGTGCACCAGACCAAGTTGGGGCGGGTGATGGCCAAGCCTCTGAGCAGATACGGGTAAATCTTGTGCGCTGGATGCTTTGTGCTGGTCCTGGGCTCCTGATAGATCGGCACAAGTCGCATGAGCTTCATCAGCCGGCGGACCCGATGGCGCCCGCATCGATGCCCCTCTCGTTCCATGTGTCGGGCCATTTGCCGTGAACCATACCACGGCGTCTCGAGGAACTGCCGGTCGATGATCTCCATGAACTTCAGGTTTTCGGCGCTTTCACCACGTGGCTGGCAATAAAGGCCAGAGCGCGCCAGCGACAGCAGGCTGCATTGCCGCCGGACGCTGAGATCACGGTGATCCTGCTTCACCGCTTTTTGCCTCCAGCGCCGAGAATGAGACTGGAGGCTTTCGACAAAAAATCCCGTTCCACCACCAGCTGGCCGATCTTGGCATGCAGCTTCTCGACCTCCTGATCGAAAATCGTCAGTTCAGCAGCGCCCTTGCTGCTAAAGGCCAAGGTCATTTTCTCGATAGCAGTCTTTTTCCAGCCCGTGATCATGGTCGGGTGGATGTCATACTTCTTGGCCAACTCGGCCGTGGTCAATTCCTCGCGGATGGCCTCCAACGCCACCTTCGCCTTGAACTCAGCCGAATGGCGCTTCCGTTTCGTCATGCGGACAGTCCTTCGTCAATCGCCAAAGCTTAGCGACTGGTCCGTATTCCTGCGACCACCTCTGGCGACGAGTAACGACCCCTGTCGTAGGTTGAGCTAGATTGACGGCAGGCATGGGGCGTCTCGAAGCATCGCACCCATCTGCCCACTGGCCATTGACGCCCCAGCAAGCAAGGGCAACAAACGATGCACCATTCATCGGGGGAGCCTCATATGATCTATTGCCAAACACGCCGCGGTGCGGCCGTCGCCGCTTTCCTGACCGGATGCGCCCTGTCCTCTGCTGCAACCGC
>NZ_SUNH01000088.1 GCF_005048265.1 Paracoccus hibiscisoli | reverse complement strand
CACCATGAAACCGCTTGACCTGTCAGGTCGGGCCTGACCCCATGCACCAGTCGGCCAGACTGCCCGAGGCGTGGAATGGCTGCCCACGATGCCGTGGAATCGATGCCCATCTTCCGTGGAATACGCACCTACTGCCACAATGACGCCCGCGGCCTCGAAGCCGGAGCGAGCCGGAAAGCTTGGCTTCTCCAGGTAGGTTCCCCTTCTGAACATTGCATCCGCCCGGTTCAGGGCAATCGCCTCGACCTGCAGCTGAACCTCGTCCGGTGCTGGTGCTTGAGGCTGTTCGTGCTCGACCCGCAGCACCTCCGGACCGCCAAGCTGATGGAAGCGGACCACACGGCAAAGATAACGATCAGACATGATGGTTCCTTTCGACGCTGGTCTGCGGCCCAGGTAGCAGGGTGACATCACTGCTGTGCCCGATACCGCTTATCTTGGACCGCAGAGAGAACAGATGCCAGGATTTGTCACTGCCTTGGGCGCGCCGCCTCACATGAAGCAGCCGCACGAGGAACGAATTTTGCTATCGCAGCAAGTGGATGACTGGACCCCATCAGTTACATTGCCTGTCAACGCCGCAGCCGCAGCCTGAACGACCGCTTCGGGGAAGCTGCAGTGCGGCGATACTACGCACTTGACCGGCGGCTATGGGCCGCCATGGCATCAAGTGTTGGCCAAGGGCGCCGCTGCTGCTGTCAGGTATTGAGGATCGACGTTAGGACACCGCAGCGCCCGACGTGTTCTTGCCCGCAAATCAAGCCCATGAACGACTCATTCCATGCAGGGGAAAGCGTCTGACAGTGCCAATGATACTGCGATATGCCACGGAAGCCCCCACGCGTCCGGGTTTGCATTCATGTAGTTAGTGAATGCTTGTCGTGCAGAGCCCCGGGAAGGCGGTGGGGCTGATGCAAGGGCGTCGTGCGGTTCGTAACCTTAATCTTTGCTAAGACAGTTCTCACCCGTGATTGCTGCGACCCCTTGTATGCGGAATGTGCAGATCATGCTTTGCATATCCGGATCGCCATCAGCAGCACCTCGACAAAGCTTGAGCATGGTTTCTGCATTGTAGTCCGTCGGCACGCCTTGCGCGGCCAACGGCGTCGGAGCGACCAGTGACAGAAGTAACGCAGCTCTTTTCATGCGGTCCGGAAATCATCTCGACATCAGGCTATAGATTGACGACGCGCCTAGAGGACGTCAACCATGGACGCCTTCTAAATGAAGCTGACGACTTTCATTGGTCTGGCAGGATCAGCTCGCTACTTGCAGCACGTGTCGATGCGGCTTTGCCCGCGGCTGGGTGTCAAGGTGCCGATCAGCTCCAGCTGTTGGAGGTCATTTCAGGATAGCCGTTCTGGACCGTTCCTCTGTTGCTGTGACACTGATAGCGCTGCTGCTCGCACTTGGTTGATGTGTGGGGACCCGGTAAAGTGGAGGTCGCGTCCGTGACAGGAAGGCTAAACATGGTAAAAACTTTCCCTGAACTACAGGAACATCAGGCCCGGGTCGTGTCGCGAATGTGGTGGAAATTGGCGAGCAGCGCGCTCCGAGCATGTAACGTTGGCTCCGGTCAGGCCGCGAGGTCAAGAGACATCGGCACGAGAGGCTGAGAAAGGGTTTCCCAGCCATC
>NZ_SUNH01000087.1 GCF_005048265.1 Paracoccus hibiscisoli | reverse complement strand
GGACGAGCTATCGGTATTCTGCTTCATGGCGTGATCTCCCTGGCGGTTGCCGCCGCCGGTTGGGTGGGTGTTGGTTCACCCGGAGATTACGCCGCCAGACAATTTCTACCACTTCCGAGACACGACCACCGCCGCGTCCGGCGCTGGCTTCCGCGCGACACGATCTTGCTGACAATCCAGCAGAAAGAGTTGCTGGGCTTGGCTCAGCGGATGAACACCACGCCCCGAAAATGTCTCGGCTACAGGACGCCGGCCGAGGTCTTCCGCGAAGAGTTGGCGAAGGCGTCAGGCCTGCAATAACGTTTGATATCGCCGTTCCCGTCCCATTGATTTCCGCGGTTCTGGTGCGCTGACGTGGCGGCGAGTTTCGTTTTGAGGATTCAGAAGGAGACGACGATGGCGGATGGCGGGAACGGCGCATACATTACACGCTGTCGAACAGTGCCTCATAAATGAAGGCGACTAAGAATCGTTGAGATCATTCGTGGTATCAGATTATGTTCCAGTGCCCACCAAGGGTTGGATGAAATTGGTAGTAGTAAAATGAAAACGTCACTCGGATTTCTTATTGCGATTGTTTGCTCCGCTGGAATGGCAGCAGCTCAGACTATCATTGCGCCAGATGGCACCCACGTCGGCGGCACCAGCACGATCATCGCGCCAGATGGCACCCACGTCGGTGGCACCAGCACGATCATCGCGCCAGATGGCACCCACGTCGGCACTGAAGACTAACTCTTACGTGTTGGCCGCCTCTGCCCATTGATGTTTGAGTTGCGTCTTACCGTGTGAGCTCGTCTGGATCTCCCAGATGAGACGTGATGAGAGGCTGGTCT
The DNA here is from genome assembly GCF_005048265.1 of Paracoccus hibiscisoli. GTDB lineage: Bacteria > Pseudomonadota > Alphaproteobacteria > Rhodobacterales > Rhodobacteraceae > Paracoccus > Paracoccus hibiscisoli. The sequence continues at coordinate 823 of NZ_SUNH01000087.1, read as the reverse complement.
TCTACACCCGCTGCCGCATCGCCTGCCTCAGGGTCAGGACTTCGGTAACGGGGTCATCTCAGTCAAGCCGTTTCACGCATGGAGCTCCCCCGGGACGTCGCATCTTACCCTTTCCGAGCGCCGCATTGTCGGTGGTATGCTGCAGCGCAAGATCAGCGTGGTGCAGATCGCCGTTCAGCTCGGCCGGCACCGATCGACGATCCATCGCGAGATCCGGCGCAACTTCTGAAATGATCCGGAAGTGCCGATGGTGACGGGATACTGGCACATGAATGCCCAGCACCTGGCCGCCGGCCGTCGCAAGAGGCTGGCCAAGCTTTTGCGAGGTGATGAGCTGCGTGAGGGTGTGATTACTGTCCTGAAGGCCGGCTGGTCACCTCAACAGATCGCCGGGCGGATGCGGCATAAAGGCGCCCGGCGCCGTGCCTGCCACCAAACGATCTACCGCTATGTCTATTTGCCAGAGCGTCGCGCGGCTGACGCTCTCGTCATGCCTTCAACCCCAGGAGAATGACCGCGCCCGTGCAGATGCGGATCCAAGCGCGGCACCCGCAAACCTTGGCGCCGCCGGCCCCGTCCTTACGGCCCTTGATGGAGAGAGCGGGCCGGGGCCGGCTCAGCGCTTATCCGCACCGCAGCGACATTTCTAAATGGCGGGACACGCGACATTTTAACTTGGTGACAACAATAATTGTAAAACCCAGATAGAATTGTCGCGAACTGGCAAAGTTGATTTGTCGCCTCTGCCCTGACGGATGACCCTTGGGCCATCCAGAAACGGGTCACGAGGAACAGCGATATGGGACTTGTTCTGATGAGTGAG
>NZ_SUNH01000086.1 GCF_005048265.1 Paracoccus hibiscisoli | reverse complement strand
CCGTAGCATGTTGGGAATGACGCGCTGTTGAAGGTTATGGCCGCCTGCGCAGCCCCCAAAATTGCGCAGCAGGCGGCCATAACCGGGTCGCAGGTCTCTATGGTGGTTTTGCGAACCACACCACAGAGGAGACCGGCCATGGCCAAGGTTGAGCATACTTCGGATGCCCGTGTTCTGGTAGGCATCGACATTTCCAAGCACCGGCACGAGGTGCTGATTTCCGTCCCGGGCAAGACGCGTCGCCGGCGCCTGACGATCACCAACAGCGCCGATGACTTTATGCGGCTGATCGTAATCTTGCGGGAATATGGCTTGCCCGTCCGGATCGGCTTTGAGGCCACAGGCAACTATCACCGTGTGCTGATGTATCATCTGGGTGTCGCCGGGTTCGACCTGAAGCTGGTGTCTTCGGTCGCTTTGGCCCGGACGCGGGAGGCGCTGCACAACAGCTGGGACAGTCGAAGGGACCGTGGCCCCAGTGGGGCCGCGTAAGCCCAGAGACGATCCGAAGGATGCCCAAGTCATCTTGCATATGCTGCAGATCGGCGCGGTGCAGATCTTCCAGGACCCGATGGTGGCCGGCACGAACGACATTCAGGAATTGTCCAAGACCCATGATGCCGTGTCGCGGTCCAAGACCGAGCTGTGGCATCGCATCCTGACCCATTACCTGCCGCTCTATTTTCCGGAAGCTGACCGTTTCCACCGCAGTTCGCGGACGGATTGGTTTCTGGCGTTCCTCGAGATGTTCCCCTCTCCGCACATGATCAGCGCCATGACCAAGGAGGAGTTCACCAGGGCTGCTTGGGAGGTGGTCGGGCGCAAGGTCGAGAAGTCTCTCCTGTTGTCAGATATTTACGAGACGGCAAAGGTGTCTACCGGGCTGCCCGTATCGCCGGATTCAGACGCCATCCGAATGTTCCGCATGATGCTGGCCGAAGGGCGAAACCTGATCCGCCAACGCAATGCTATCGAAGATCGGGCGGTCGAATTGCTGGCCGAGCGCCCCGACTATCAACTGCTGCGCACCATTCCCGGCATCGGGCCGATCAACGCTCTGACGATCTTGGCCGAGACGGGTGACGTGCGCCGGTTCCAACATCACCGTCAGTTTCTGAAGTTCTGCGGCATGGATCTGGCCACCGTCCAGTCCGGCATGTTCCGCGGTCGGAGCAAGATATCGAAGTATGGCAATGCCCGTCTCCGACGCACGTTATGGCTGGCGGGCCAGACAGCGGTTCTGAAGAAGACCAACAGCTTTCGGGACAAGTTCGAACGTTACATCGCGCAGGATCGCCACAACCCAGATCTACGCCGCAAGGCCTACACCGCCATCGCCGCAAAGATGGCACGCACCATTCACGCCGTGATCAAATCCGGCGAACCCTATCGCCCCTTCTTCGAGGGGGCGAGCCCGAGCGGAAGGACCTCTCTCTCAAAGGGCCGTGGAGGCGCATGACGCGACCTCGTAGATAATGTTCGGGCCTTCCGCTTGGGATTTAGGATCTCGTCTTAAGGACGGTGAGGGCGGCAACCAGACCGACCCTGTATTTGCTATGGAAGAGACCACTTCTTGACGGCGGAGCCCGCTTGGGCAAACATCTTCAGAGCATCCGGTCACTCGGATGCCCCGTGATCTGATGCCCTAAACGGCGATTTGTTCCCGAGCTAGGACGTTGTC
>NZ_SUNH01000085.1 GCF_005048265.1 Paracoccus hibiscisoli | reverse complement strand
CGCCTAGCAATTGCGTCTATCAGCGGGGCTGAGTCCGCCATGTCTTGCCGGTTTTGAGGATTGCGTTTGCGATGGTGACCAGCCTGCGTGCAATGGCGATGATGACAACCTTATGCGGCTTGCCGCGTCCCTTCAGGCGTTTTGCCAGGGGCTTTAGCACCGGGTTGTGGCATGCGGCGGCGAGTGCAGCCTGAGAGAGCACCTGTCGTAAGGCACGCCGTCCACCAGCAATGGCCCGTCTGCCGCGCATGACCCCGCTGTCATGCGGCACCGGCGCCAGGCCGGCCATGGCTGCGGCCTCACCTGCTGCCATCCGACCACGCTCCGGCATTTCTGCGACCAGCATGGCCGCGGAAACAGGGCCGATGCCGGGGATGGAACGAAGAAGCCCGGCTTTGGTGGGGGACGTTTGCTCGCTCGCAATGGCGCACTCGATACGCTGCTCGAGTTCGCTGATCTGAGCATCCAGCATGGCCTTGAGCGCATCGTCGAGATCCTCAATATTGGCAGGGATGCCTTGCTTTCTGCGTGCCGACATCTGTGCCGCAAGCCGCTTGCGCATCTCTACGATCTGAGCGCGTCGCGTCGTCAAGGTTCTGAGAACGCGCAGGTTATCACTCGGTAGCGCCCGCCCCGCCTCGGGCCGGAACATCATGAAACGGGCAATGAGTTCTGCATCAATCCGGTCTGTCTTGACCCGTGTTCCTCGCGACACGGCAAAGGCCTTGATCTAAGCAGGAGGGAGCTGGCGCGCCTCGATCCCCGCCTCCACAAGCGCGGTCCACAGAACCCATTCCTGCCCACCGCCATTCGGGAAATTGATCCCCCGGGTCAATTTCTGATCCTCATGGCCTTCAAACCCGACATGAACTGGAGCGGACATCTGACAGATCATTGAGATCAGCTCTTCATGTCCTTCTGGTGAATTGGCGAACCGAAACCTTTGAAGGTCGGGGAGACAAAATCCGTCCAGCCAGTCACGGGACACATCTATCCCGACCACAGTGGTTGCTGCTGACATGTCACTCTCTCTTCCTTATGCTTCGCGGTCCCGCAAATGGGCCGCCGTCAATTGTTCGAGACGGTGAGGAGAGGCGGGATCAGCCAGCTAGCGCACGTGGTCAGGCCACAAGGTGTTCAGCGCTGTATCCTACCCGTCGCTGGTCCTGGCCGGGACCGGCCATTTATAGCAGAGACGAAACACATAAGGTGTTCAGTCCCATGGTTTGATGGTGCGATCCTTTCTCAGGAATGGAAGGAAGCATTATGGGCCAGGTTCGCCATGGAAGCGCCACGACCACGCCCGCCGTCAGAGCTGCAATAACGAGGGCCGGCCCGCCATCGGTCCGAGGGCCTGGCCGGAATGATCGCAATCTTCGCTCGCGACGTTGAGCCGGAAGCTCGGCATCAATCCGGAGACGGTCGCGAAGTGGCAAGACGACAGACGGTCGAGGATCTCAAGACGGGGCCGAAGGAGCCCCGCTCGACGATCCTGACCGAGGCGGAGGAGGCGACCGTTATCGCTTTTCGGCGGCACACGCTGCTGTCGCTGGAGTTCGAGGGTGAAGCAAACGATCCGGGGGATCGTTGGTAGCGCAGAACGCCTCTATGCTCTGCAGCCATCCATCCCGCACCTGACACGCTCGGCGCTGCATCGGTGCCCGGCACGCGTCACGGTATCTCTCGACT
>NZ_SUNH01000084.1 GCF_005048265.1 Paracoccus hibiscisoli | reverse complement strand
TGTTCAAAAACGATCCAGACCGTGTGAAAACTTGAACCGGATTTCCAGCATTGAGCGGCCGTGGTATTCTTGGGCATGGCACATATTTCAGGCGGTGATCGGTCCCAGCTCCTGCTTTTGCCGGACTCTGTGGACGACTATGTGGGGTCGGACAACGTTGTCCGGTTTATCGATGCTTTCGTTGACGGGCTCGATCTGAAGGCTGCTGGCTTCGAGCGGGTCCAGGCGAAGAGTACCGGTCGACCGGGATATGATCCGGCCGATCTTTTGAAGCTCTACATCTATGGATACCTGAACCGGGTGCGGTCCAGCCGCCGGTTGGAGGTCGAGACGCGACGCAACCTTGAAGTCATCTGGCTGCTCCGCCGCCTGACGCCCGACTTCAAGACAATCGCAGACTTCCGACGTGACAACCGGACGGCGTTCCGCCAGGTGTTCCGAGAGTTCGTGGTGCTGTGTCGCGAACTCGACTTGTTCGGACGAGAGTTAATCGCGGTCGACGGCACCCGGATCAAGGCGGTGAACAGCCGGGAGCGGAATTTCACCAAGGCCAAGCTGGCCAAAGCGATGGCGGAAAGCGATGAGCGCTTGGCGCGGTATCTCAAGCAGCTTGATGAGGCCGACAAGGACGGTGAGGACGCGCCAGAGAGGGGCACCGTCGAGAGGGTTCAGGAAAAGATTGCAGCGCTCCGGGAGCGGCGTGAACGCCTTAATGATCATAGCAAGACCCTTGCGGACAGCGGCGAGGACCAGATCTCGCTGACCGACCCGGACGCACGCGCGATGCAGTCCAGCAGCCGTGTCGGGGTCGGTTACAACATCCAGATCGCGGTCGATACCAAGCACAAACTGATTGCGGAGCAGCAGGTCCACAACAAGGTCAGCGACCTGGGCCTGCTGACCGAGACGGCCAAGGCTGCCCGTGAGATCCTCGATGTTGCGCAGATCGATGCCGTGGCCGACCGGGGCTACTTCAAGATCGAAGATATCGATGCCTGCGAGATGGCAGGCATCGTGCCTTACGTTCCCAAACCGCAGCGCGGATCTGCTGTTGCCAAGGGATTTTTTCCCAAGGACCAGTTCCGCTATGACGCCGAGGCAGACATCTACACATGCCCGGGCGGCGCGGCTTTGCGACATGTGCACAGCCGCCCGGTTCGTGGCGAGATCCGCGTGTTCGACTATGCCAATTCGGCTGCTTGCAAGTCCTGCGCACTCAAAACACGTTGCACCGCTGCGGCCTACCGCAAGGTTGCGCGCTACGAGAACGAGGCCGTGCTGGACCGGATGGCGAAACGGCTTGCCGCGCGGCCCGGGGTGCTCGATGAGCGGCGTGAGAGCGTCGAGCACCCGTTCGGCTCCGTAAAGCAATGGATGGGCCAGGGCGCATTCCTGATGCGCAGGCTGGAGAACGTGCGCGCCGAGTTCAGCCTGACGGCCATCGCCTACAATTTGCGTCGAGCGATCAGCCTTGTCGGCATTCCGGCGTTGATTGCGGCCGTTCGACCGTAAAGGCTCAATATTTCCTCAAGTATCAGCCCATATTCGCCTTCAGAAACCCCCACAGGACCCCAAAACCCACGATCAAGCGTTTGATCCGGATCCCCTAAAGGAAAATCTCCGATCCAGCCAAAACCCCTGCACACCATCAGACCTCGGCAAGTTTTCACACGGTCTGGATCGTTTTTGAACA
>NZ_SUNH01000083.1 GCF_005048265.1 Paracoccus hibiscisoli | reverse complement strand
ATCCAAATCCGCATCGCACTCATGAACCGCTTCTCGGCCATCGGAACGGCCGAGATAGTCCGCGTGGACTGATGACAACGGGGAAAGGGGGCATCACGTCTCACGCGTGAGTTACGCAACAACGCCCCGCAGGAGACGGAGTTCGTCATGCTGATCCATCGCTGCCTGCGTCCTCACCAAAGTAAGCGGCGTTTGAACCCCACGTTGCTTGGCTGACGCGCTGCTGCGAAGTCCTTTTCATCGGTTGATGGGGAGTGCGTTTCGCAATGTGTGCCAAGACTTCGTTTCTCATTTCCTTGGGCGTCGAGATCTATCCGTCAGGCCATCGCCGGTGGCCGAATGAGGTGAAGGCTCTTGTCGTCGCCGACACACTGGAGCCGGGTGCCACGGTGAACGCGGTGGCGGATCGCTATGGCGTGCAGCCGAACCAGCTGTCGTCGTGGCGGCGGTTGGCCAAGCAGGGCAAGCTGGTGCTGCCAGCTGTAGCACCTGACGAGCCTGTCTTTGCGCGGCTGGTGGTCTGCGATCCGGCGCCAGCACCCCCTTCCTGCGACCGGCTGCCGGCTGCTGAGCAGATCCGGATCGTGATCGGTGAGGTGAGGCTCGAGCTGGCCGCGGACATGCCCGCCGTTCGGCTGGCCGAGATCGTCCGGGCGCTCGGAGCCGCACCGTGCTGATGCCGTCGCAGGGTATGCGGATCCTGGTGGCAACCAAGCCGGTGGACTTCAGGAAGGGGCACGACGGATTGGCAGCCTTGGCGCAGTCGATGCTGGCGGAAGACCCTTTCACCGGCACGATATTCGTGTTCCGCTCAAGGCGCGCCGACCGGCTGAAGATCCTGTTCTGGGACGGCAGCGGCCTGGTGATGGCTTACAAGCGTCTGGAGGCCGACAGCTTCACGTGGCCGGCCATCCGGGACGGCGCCATGACCTTGAGCCGCACGCAGTTCGAGGCGCTTTTTGCTGGCCTGGACTGGCGGCGGGTCCGGCCTCTGGAGACCCCGAAGCCAGCCGTTGCGGAATGACTTAAACAACAGAAAAGACGAGCAATATCAGGTTGACCGGGCTATGATCGCGACATGTCCACAGTCCCCTCCATCGACCTGTCCGTCATCCCCGAAAGCCAGCGTGCAGCTGTGCTCGCCGTCGCTTACGCGAAAGGGATGCGCTGCGGGAAAGCAACCGGCGGCTGGAGCATCTGATCGCTGAGCTGAACCAGGCCGTGCATGGCAAACGCTCCGAGAAGCTGAACGACGACGAGCGTCAGCTGGCTTTCGAGGATCTCGAAACCGCCGTGGCAGAGGCCGAGACCCGGCAGGATGCGGAGGCTGCGCCCCGCACGCCCCCGCGCCGGGCTGCTCGCCGCAATCGCGGGCATCTTCCGGAAAGCCTGCCCCGCGTTGAGCGGGTGATCGAGCCGGACAGCCTGCTCTGTCCGTGTGGCTGCGGTGAGATGCACCGCATCGGCGAAGACCGGACCGAGCGGCTGGACATCGTGCCCGCGCAACTGCGGGTCATCGTGATTGTGCGCCCCAAATATGCGTGCCGTCGTTGCGCCGAGGGCGTGACCCAGGCCCCGGCACCCGCACACCTGATCGAGGGCGGCCTGCCCACTGAGGGCGCCCTCGCGCATGTCCTCGTCAGCAAGTATGCCGATCACCTGCCATTGTATCGCCAGAGCCAGATCCTCGCCCGCG
>NZ_SUNH01000009.1 GCF_005048265.1 Paracoccus hibiscisoli | reverse complement strand
CGCGCCATGGGGCACCGGTGCGAGCGATCCAGAATATCCCATCAAGAACAAGGCGGTGGTTGGTCGGTTTGCGCCCGTTCGGCGCACGGACCGCCAGGATAAACCGTTCAAAGAACGCCCATTCCTCGTCCGACATCAGGTCTCGTGCCAAGCTGGTCTCGATCGCAGATACCAGCTTGAATCATGCCCGAACCGCGTTGTGAATCCCTTTTGTCAACACGGCCTAGCGACGTTCCGTATTGTCGATCCACATCCGATGCAGGTAGTCGCCCGATGTCGGGCCACAGCAACGCGGGCCTTAGCAGAACCGCGGCACTTGGCCTGGGCCATGTACTAGACCTTCGATGGAGCGCGTTTGATCCTCTGGCGCATGATGATGCCAGCTGCCTTAACCCGCGACCATCTGACACCAGCACCTCCACACTGGAAGGCACCCCGCTCGCGGTCCAACTCGCCTGATTGATCGCGCGCGGGTGTCAGGCCGAAATGGGGCGGGCGACGTGATCGGCCGAAGCGGGCAGCCTCGTCGATGCCTGCCCTGACGGTGAGTGAGACGGGCGGACCGACCCCCGGTGCGGTCATGAGCAGACGGCAGATGCCATCGTCTGCGTCCAGCCGGTTTATGGCCTTGTGCAGGCGTTGATACGCCTTACGAAGCGCGCGCCGGACTTCCAAGCAGCGGCGCGATTGTCATCGCAAGGTGGGAGCATTCCTTGATCAGACCCATCACCAGTGCCTCGACCTGTGGTCGCGTGACAACGCCAGCCTTCAAGCCGAACTTGCGCAAGGCACTGATGATCGTCGACTGCAGGAATTTGCACGTCAGCAACATTCTGATCTCTGAGCCCCGCTCTGTCGTGACGTGGACGGGGCGAAACAGGCCAACGCGCATCACCTGGTCAATGCCGCGCGTCGTTCCTGTCCGTCCTGTTGATCCACGCCGACAGCGCCGCCGTCACGTGCCGCGTCTTGACGCATATATCCGGTTTCGACCAGGCCGCTCTACAGCCACTGCGAAACCGGACCTGCCTCTAACCCTGCCCTTTGATCCTGCCCGGCCAGCGCGCCAAGCAGGGACGGGATAGCCCCGGCTCGCTCTCGACCATCCCATCTCATTCACAGGGCCCGCTCAGCCGCGCCCATGGGGTTCGGACCAGTCGATATCGGGACCGATGGGCACGATGCGATGCGGGTTCACCGTGTCGTGGCTGTAGTAATAGTGCCGGATGAAGTGGTCGGGATGCACGGTCTCCGCCACGCCCGGCCATTGATACAGCTCGCGCGCCCATCCCCACAGGTTCGGATAGTCGATGATCCGGCGGCGGTTGCACTTGAAATGCGTGTGATAGACCGCATCGAATCGCAGGACGGTGGTAAACAGCCGCCAATCGGCCTCGGTGATGCGGTCGCCGGTCAGATAGCGGTTCTTGGTCAGCAGCCCCTCGATCCAGTCCAGGCTGTCGAACAGCGGATGGACGGCCTTGTCATAGGCCTCCTGGCTGGTGGCAAAGCCCGCCTTGTAGACGCCGTTGTTGACCGTGTCATAGATGCGGTCGTTGATCGGGGCGATGCGGTCGCGCAGCGCTTCGGGCCAGTAATCGTCGGTGTTCCCGGTCACCCCGTCAAAGGCCGAATTGAACATGCGGATGATGTCCGCGCTTTCGTTCGACACGATCTGGTCGGTCTGGCGGTCCCACAGGACCGGCACCGTGACCCGGCCCGAGGCATCGGGTTTCGCCTTCAGATAGACCTCACGCAGATAGGCGAACCCGAACTGACGGTCGCCGGTCGCGCCGTCGAAATCGGTGCGAAACTCCCACCCGTCCTTCAGCATGTCGGGATGCACGGCCGAAACCGCGATGTGATCCTCCAGCCCCTTCAGCGCCCGAAAGATCAGCGTGCGATGCGCCCAAGGGCAGGCATGGCTGACATACAGGTGATAGCGCCCGCTTTCGGCCTTGAACCCGCCCGTCCCGGTGGGTCCGGCGCTGCCGTCGGCGGTGACCCAGTTGCGGAATTTCGATTCGTCGCGCTTGAACGCGCCGCCGGTGCTGTCGGTGTCATACCATTCGTCCTTCCAGACGCCGTCGACCAGTTGGCCCATGATCTGTCCTTTCCTTGATGTGGCAGGGGAACGGGCGGGCGCGCCCGTTGTTCCGCGCTCAGCCGATGGCGCGGTCGCGCGTCTCGATTCGGACCCATGTCAGGGCGGCGGCAGCCAGGACCAGCAGCACGGCAAAGCTGCCGATGGCCAGGCCGAACCCGCGCGCGAACACGACGGCCAGCAGGCTGGGCGCCAGGATGCCGCCCAAGCGCGCCATGGCGCTGGCCGTGCCCATGCCGGTGCCGCGCAGATGCGTCGGATACAGCTCTGGCGTGAACGCATAAAGCGCGCCCCAACTGCCCAGCAGCGCAAAGCTCATCACGATCAGCGACGCGGCGACCACCGCCCCGCTGGTCGCAAAGGCGAACAGCCCGCAGCCCGCCGCCGACAGGATCAGGAACCCCGCCAGCGTGGGGCGGCGGCCCCAGGCCTCTACCCCCCAGGCCGCCAGCGCGTATCCCGGCACCTGCGCCAGCGCCAGGATCACCAGGAAGCCGTATCCCCGGACAAAGCCGAACCCCTCGGTCGCCAGCTGCCCGGGCACCCAGACGAACACCCCATAATAGGACAGCGAGACCAGAAACCACACCGCCAGGATGCCGATGGTGGCGCGGCGCAGCGGCCCGTCCATGATCGAGCGTGCGGCCCCTTCGGCGACGGGGGCGGGGCGCAGATGGGCCGCGGGTGGCAGGGGGGCCGCGCCGTTCACGCGCAGCACCTGGTCGATGACGGCGCGGGCCTCGGCCTGGCGGCCCTTGCGGACCAGATACATCGGGCTTTCCGGTATCCAGAACCGCAGGACGAACCCGATCAGCGCGGGCAGGGCCGCGACCAGAAAGATCCACCGCCAAGGGGCCGCGGCGCCCCAGCTGGCCGCCGCCCATGCGGTCATCGCCACGATGATCGTGCCGACCGCCCAGAACCCCTCCAGCCAGACCAGCCAGCGACCGCGATTCCGGGGCGGCAGGAATTCGGCCATCATCGCGTAATCGACGGGCAGCGTGCCGCCCACCGCCACCCCGGTCAGAAAGCGCAGGACCAGCAGCACCGTGAAATCGCCCGCCATGACGGAGGCCAGCCCAAAGACCGCGTCCATCGCGACGGTCCCCACCAGCACCCATTTGCGCCCGATGCGGTCGGCCAGGCGCCCGAACCCGAATGCGCCCAGGAACATGCCCAGAAAGAACACCGTCCCGATCTGCAGCGCCGTCACCCGGTCCACCCCGAACGTCGCCGCGACCGAGGGCGCGGCAAAGCCGACCGCGATGACCTGCATCGCATCCGCGGCCCAGACCAGCCCGAAGATGCCCAGCAGCCGCCACTGGAACCGGCCGGTGCCGCCGCGCGTCAGCGCCTCGTCGATGGTCAGCTTCATCACGGCCCTCCTGCGGTCCCTCATGCATAACGCGCATCCGGGATATGACAAGCCTGCGCCGCGCGTCTCGACACCCCCCTCCCGCGCCGCTAGGGTCCGCGCCCAAAAGGAGCGCGCCCATGTTCACCATCGCCACCTGGAACATCAACTCTGTCCGCCTGCGCGAGGGGCTGGTCGCCCGGTTCCTGGAGGAGGAGCGCCCCGACATCCTGTGCCTGCAGGAATGCAAGGCGCCCGTGGACAAGATCCCCCTGACCCGCTTTGCCGAACTGGGATACGGCCACATCGTCGCGCGGGGGCAGAAGGGGTATAACGGCGTGGCCATCCTGTCGCGCCTGCCGCTGGAGGATGCGGGCGACCGCGACTATGCCGCCCTGGGCCATGCGCGGCATGTCTCGGCGCGGCTGCCCAACGGGGTGGTGATCCACAACATGTATGTGCCTGCGGGCGGCGACATACCCGATCGTGAGCAGAACCTGAAATTCGGGCAAAAGCTGGATTTCCTGACCGAGATGCGCGACGTCTTTCATGCCGACCGCCCGGCCCGGTCGATCCTGGTGGGCGACCTGAACATCGCCCCGCGCGAGGACGACGTCTGGTCGCACAAGCAGCTGCTGAATATCGTCAGCCACACCCCCATCGAGGTCGAGCATCTGCTGGCCGCCCAGGATGCCGGGGACTGGGTCGACGTGACGCGCCAGGACATCCCGCAGGGGCTGCTTTACAGCTGGTGGAGCTATCGCGCCAAGGATTGGGACGCCGCCGACAAGGGCCGCCGGCTGGATCACATCTGGGCCAGCCGCGACATCGCGGGCGCCGCCCATTCCAGCCGCATCCTGCGCCCGGTGCGGGGCTGGGACCAGCCAAGCGACCATGTCCCGGTGCTGGCCAGCTTTGATCTGTGACATGATCGGCCCTTTCGCTGGCCGGATGCCTGCCCCATATTGGGGCCAACGCTTTCGACCCACGGGGACGCCATGACCATGCTTTTCGACGGGGCGCAGACGCCCAAGACCGACGACTTCATCAAGGACGTGACCGAGGCGACCTTCATGACCGAGGTCGTCGAGGCCTCGATGGAGGTGCCCGTCATCGTCGATTTTTGGGCACCCTGGTGCGGGCCGTGCAAGACCCTCGGCCCCGCGCTGGAGGCCGAGGTCGCCCGCCACAAGGGCCGCATCCGCATGGCCAAGATCGACGTGGACCAGAACCAGATGATCGCCGGTCAGCTGCGGGTGCAGTCGATCCCGACGGTCTATGCCTTCTACAAGGGCCAGCCGGTCGATGCCTTCCAGGGCGCGCTGCCCGCCAGCCAGATCAAGCAGTTCGTCGACAAGCTGGCCGCCCTGTCCGGCGATGACGGCGGCCTGGCCGACGCGCTGGCCGCCGCCGAGCAGATGATCGAGGACAACGAGGCCGCCGATGCCGTCGAGACCTTCACCGCCATCATCGGAGAGCTGCCCGACAGCCCCGAGGCCTGGGGCGGCCTGATCCGCGCCCATCTGGCGGCGGGCGATCCGGCTGCGGCCGCCTCCACCCTGACCCAGGTCCCCCCAGCCCTAACCCATGCCGGCCCCATCGAGGCCGCCCGCGCCCAGCTGGCCCTGGCCCAGCAGGCCGCCAGCGCCGGTCCCCTGGACGATCTGGCCGCCCGGGTCGAGGCCGACCCCGCCGATCAGCAAGCGCGTCTGGAATACGCCCAGGCCCTGCATGCCGACGGGCAGCTGGAGGCCGCCATCGACGTGCTGCTGGACAGCTTCCGCCGCGACCGCGACTGGAACGAGGGCGCGGCCAAGGCGCAGCTGCTGACCATCTTCGACAGCCTCAAGCCCACCGATCCGGTGGGACAGAAGGGCCGCCGCCGCCTGTCCTCGCTGATCTTCGCCTGACCGATGGTGCTGCGTTTCGACCTGCCCGACCGCATCCCCCTGTTCCCGCTGCCGGGCGCCGTGCTGATGCCGCGCGCCCGCCTGCCGCTGCACCTGTTCGAGCCGCGCTATCTGCAGATGCTGGATGATACGCTCAAGACCGACCACCGCCTGATCGGCATGATCCAGCCCGAGGGCGACGGCCTGTCCGCCATCGGCTGCGCGGGCCGCGTGGTGGCGTTTTCCGAGACCGGCGATGGGCGGATGATGATCTCGCTCGGGGCGGTGTCACGCTTCCGCCTGCAGGAGGTCGAGGAGGGCTTTGCCCCCTATCTGCAGGCGCGGGTGGACTGGTCGTCCTTTGCCCGCGATCTGGGCGGCCCCGAGCAGGACCCGGGCCTGGACCGCAAGGCGCTGTTCTCGCTGTTGGACCGCTACATGCAGACGCAGGAGCTGTCGACCGATTGGGACGCCGCCGCCGAGGCCGAGGATGAGCTGCTGATCAACTCGCTGTCGATGATGCTGCCCTTCGGCCCCGGCGACAAGCAGGCGCTGTTGGAATCCCCCACCCTGTCGGACCGGCGCGAACTGCTGGTCGGCCTGATCGAATTCGCCCTGCATGGCGGCGAGAACGAGGAACGTCTGCAATGACCGATGCCCCCTATGACCGCCACATGCTGGAGGCGCTGGTCTGCCCGGTGACCCACACCACCCTGCGCTATGACGCCGCCGCACAAGAGCTGGTGTCCCACGCGGCAGGCCTTGCCTTTCCGATCCGCTCCGGCATCCCGATCATGCTGATCGACGAGGCCCGCCAGATCCGCGCCGATGACTGACACCCGCCCATGACCGATCCCGGCCGCCCGGTCGCCTTTCCGCAGGTGGCCCGCGCCGACCGTGGGCCCGCGCCGCTGCCGCTGTGGCTGCGCGGGGTGATCGTCGCCTGCTGCCTGATCGAGGCGCTGACCTGGGCCGGCCCGATGCTGGGCCTGGGCTCGGCCCGCGTGGCGGGGGTGATGCTGGGCGGGTTCTGGCCGCCGCTGATGTCCGGGGCCGCGGGGCTTTATCCGGGTCAGGGCGTGGTGATGTTCCTGACCTATGGCCTGCTGCATGGCGGGGTGCCGCATCTGGCGATGAACATGATCTCGCTGGCGGCGGTGGGGCGCGAACTGGTCCGCATGATCGGATCGGGGCGCATGGCGCTGACCTATCTGGTCAGCCAGATCGTGGCCGGTGCCGTGTTCGCCTGGATGGAGCCCGCCGCGGGCCCGATGGTCGGCGCCTCTGGCGCGGTCTTCGGTCTGGCCGGCGCGCTGGTCGGCCATGCCGCGATCAGCCTGCGCCGCCGCCACCGCTCCATGGCCCCGCTGATCCGCGCCACCGCGCTGATCCTGGGGCTGAACATCGTGCTGACGCTGCTGATGCCCGCGATCGCCTGGCAGGCCCATCTGGGCGGCGGGCTTGCCGGGCTGGTCCTTGGCATCGCCTTCGCCCTGTCCGGACCCGCGCGCCGCTAGGACGTCTGATCCGTCCCGGCGTCAGGCGCGCCCTGGGGGGTCCGGGGGGCCTGCCCCCCGGCGTCGCGGGACGCATCCTGCGCCGCATCCCCGTCAGGCGCCTCGGCCTCTGACTCTGGGGCGGCCTCCTCAGGCTCCTCCACGCCCTCGATCGCCAGCAACCGCCGCAGCGCCGGGCGGAACGCATCCGCGGGTTCCGCGACCAGCGATGCGGCAGACTGTCCCTCGGCCTCGGCCAGATGCTCGGCCAGCAGACGGTGCCCCAGCCCATAGCCTGTCCATTTCCGCATCCGTCCGCGCCCCATGAACCATTCGCCATGGTCGTAATCGCGCCGCGCCCAAAGCGTCCCGGCCTGCTTCAGCGATCCCGATCCGGGCCGCGTCGCATCCCAGGGGTCAGGCGCCCCGCCCAGCACCTGCAGCACGAAATGTCCCGCCAGCCCCTCGCTGACCAGGGCCTCGCCCAATGACCGCCCATATCCCGGCCCCTCCCACCGCGCCAGGTGGTGCATCTCATGGACCAAAGTGCGGCGGAAATGCTCGGGCGCGACGCGGGACGGGTCCAGCGTGATCTCGATGATGCCGGCGGCGGGCGCATGGCCCGCGATGCCCCATTCGGGGAACACCCCGTCGCCCGCCCGCACCACCAGATCGAATCGCGGCAGGTCCAGATGCGCCTCGACCGCGGCCACCATCTCGCGCGCATGGGCGCGGATCTCGGCCATGATCGGGGTCAGCGCGCTGCGCGCGTTCAGCATGTGCAACTGCCAGATCGGCATGGCTCTCTCCTCGGGTCCGCGGGGTCAGACCTCGGGGACCAGCACCTCGCGCTTGCCGACATGGTTGGCGCTGGACACGACACCCTGCTCCTCCATCTGCTCGACCAGGCGCGCGGCCTTGTTATAGCCGATGGCCAGCTTGCGCTGGATGTAGCTGGTGGAACACTTGCGGTCCTTGGCCACGATCATCACGGCCTGATCGTACAGCGCGTCATCCCCGCCATCGCCGCCGCCCAGGCCCAGCACGGCGTCGATATCGTCGGCCTTGTCATCCTCGACCCCCTCGACCACGCCCGACTTGTAGCTGGGCGGGCCGAAGGATTTCAGATGCGTCACCACCTCCTCGACCTCCTCGTCGCTGACGAAGGGGCCGTGGATGCGGGTGATCCGCGCGCCGTTGCCCATGTACAGCATGTCGCCCTGACCCAGGAGCTGCTCGGCCCCCTGCTCTCCCAGGATGGTGCGGCTGTCGATCTTGGACGTGACCTGAAAGCTGACCCGCGTGGGAAAGTTCGCCTTGATCGTGCCGGTGATCACATCGACCGAGGGGCGCTGCGTGGCCATGATCAGGTGGATCCCCGAGGCCCGCGCCATCTGCGCCAGGCGCTGGATGCAGGCCTCGATCTCCTTGCCCGCGACCATCATCAGGTCGGCCATCTCGTCGACGACCACGACGATATAGGGGAAGGTCTCGGGCTGGAATTCCTCGGTCTCCCAGATCGCGTCGCCGGTATCCTCGTCGAACCCGGTCTGGACGGTGCGCTTGAACATCTCGCCCTTGCGCAGGGCCTCGGTCACGCGGCCGTTATAGCCCTCGATGTTGCGCACGCCCATCTTGGACATCTTGCGATAGCGGTCCTCCATCTCTCCGACGACCCATTTCAGCGCCACGACGGCCTTCTTGGGGTCGGTGACGACCGGGGACAGCAGATGCGGGATGCCGTCATAGACCGACAGTTCCAGCATCTTGGGGTCGATCATGATCAACCGGCATTCGTCCGGCGTCAGCTTGTAGAGCAGGCTCAGGATCATCGTGTTGATCGCGACCGACTTGCCCGACCCGGTGGTGCCCGCGATCAGCAGGTGGGGCATCTTGGCCAGGTTCGCCACGACCGGATCGCCGCCGATATCCTTGCCCAAGGCCAGCGGCAGCGGCTGCGTGCCATCCCCGAAGGCGCGGGAGGCAAAGATCTCTCGCAGCAGCACCTTTTCGCGTTTCGCGTTGGGCAGTTCTATCCCGATGACGGTGCGGCCGGGGACGGTGCTGACGCGGGCGGACAGGGCCGACATCGACCGCGCGATGTCGTCGGACAGCCCGATCACGCGGCTGGCCTTCAGGCCCGGCGCGGGTTCCAGCTCATACAGCGTCACGACCGGGCCGGGGCGGACCTCGGTGATCTGGCCCTTGACGCCATAATCATCCAGCACCGCCTCCAGCATGCGGGCGTTCTCCATCAGCGCCTCGTGGGACACGGGCACCACGTCGCTGTCGGAGGGCGCCGACAGCAGCGCCAGCGGCGGGCGCTCATAGGCCGGGCCGCCGCTGTCGTCAAAGCGCAGGGCCGGTTCCGCCTCGGCACGCGCGCTGCGCGACGGCTCGGGGCGGCGGGCGGGGGCCACGATCTGGCGCTGCGTCTCGGCGCCGAAGGGGCGCGGATCGGCGGGCTCCTCCTCGGGCGGCAGGGCCGCAGGCGCACCGTCGCGGGCCAGCCGCGACGCGACGGCCTTGAGGACCGACGATTTCGCCGCGCTTGAGCGGATCGCGTCGCTGATGCGGCCGCGCACCTCTGCCTCGGAGGGCGCGTCGCCGTCATAGTCGGAATCGCGCTCGATCAGCTCGGGCTCGGGCATCTCGGCCTCCAGCTCGAATTCGGGCGGGGGGGCGGGCCTGCGGCGGGCGGGGGTGACCCGGGGGGCGGCGCGGGGCGCATCCTCGGGGGCGGGGCGCGGCTGGCGCAGGCGCTGCGCGGCCTGGGTCGCGGCCAGACCGGCGATGGCCGTGCCCTGCGCCGCCGTGCCCAGCCCGGTGCGGAACCGCCGCCACAGGCCGGTCAGCTCGACCCGGTCGAACCCCAGCACGAAGGCCCCCGCCGCCAGCACCGCCAGCGCGACCAGCAGGGCCGCGACGCGGATGCCGGTCTGCGCGGGCATCGGCAGCAGGTTCAGCATCGCGCCCATGATCATGTCGCCGAAATGCCCGCCCAGGCCGTAATTCTGCTGCCATTCGGGGCCCGGCACCAATGTGCTGGCATAGACCGACACCAGCGCCACAGCCATGGGGGTAAAGATCCCGCGCATCAGCCGATCCTCGCCCAGGTGCAGCATCAGGCGCAGGCCCCAGACCCAGGCCCCGACGACCAGCATCCAGGCGCCCATCCCCGCGATCATGATCAGCGCCGAGGCGATCATCGCCCCCAGGCCCCCCAGCATGTTCATCGCCGGCGCATCGGTGGCCGAGCCAAAGCTGGGATCGTCGGGGGACCAGCTGCCCAGCATCATCGCGACCAGGATGCCCAGGACGATCAGCATCGCCCCGGCGGCCTCCTTGCCGCGTCGCTCCAACGCGGCGCGGGTGGTCTGGTCGAACAGCGGATCGCGGTGTTTTGCATGCCAGCTTGCCATGATGTCAGCCCCCCGTTCCGTCCAGCAGCACGGCGCGCAGCCGCGTCAGCGCCGCGCGCGTCTGATCGGCATCCGCCACCAGCGCGACCCGGATGAAGCCCGCGCCCGGATTGACCCCGTCCACCGCCCGCGACAGATAGGCGCCGGGCAGCACCTGGATGCCCGCCTGCGCCCACAGCGTCCGCGCGGCCTGTTCCCCGTCGGCCACCGGAAGCCACAGAAAGAACCCGCCCTGCAGCGGCCGGTATCCCGGCCAATCGGCCAGAACCTCATCCGCGATGCGGTATTTCTGCTGATACAGCGCGCGGCTGGCCTGCACATGCGCCTCATCGGCCCAGGCCGCGGTGCTGACGCGCTGCACCGGCAGGGGCAGGGGCGCGCCCGCATAATTGCGCAGCCGCCGCATCTCGCGGATCTGGGCCACGCCACCGGCGGCGAAACCCGACCGCAACCCCGGCAGGTTCGAGCGTTTGGACAGAGAGTTGAACATCACCACCCGGTCGGGCAGGCCCATTGCGGTCGCCACCTGCAACGCACCCGGCGGGGGCGTGTCGCGCCAGATCTCGGAATAGCATTCATCGGCAAAGATCAGGAAATCATGCCGCTCCGCCAGCGCCACCAGCGTCTCAAGATAATCGCGGTCGGCCACCGCACCCTGCGGATTGGCGGGCGAACACAGATAGGCCACCGCCACCCGGTCCAGCACGGCCGGGTCCAGCGCGGCGTAATCGGGCAGGTTGCCGGTCTGGGGCGTGGCGGGCACGAACATCGCCTCGGCCTCTACGGCGGCGGCGGCGACGGCATAGACCTGATAGAAGGGGTTCGGCA
The DNA here is from genome assembly GCF_005048265.1 of Paracoccus hibiscisoli. Taxonomy (GTDB): domain Bacteria; phylum Pseudomonadota; class Alphaproteobacteria; order Rhodobacterales; family Rhodobacteraceae; genus Paracoccus; species Paracoccus hibiscisoli. The sequence goes on along the minus strand of NZ_SUNH01000009.1, from coordinate 151,273 downwards.
CCAGCACGACGGGCCTCTGGCCATTCTTCCGTTCCGGGCACAGGGCCAGGGCGGCGTTGAACAGCCCCTCTCGCGTGCCGTTCAGCACCATCAGCCGCTCGGGCGCGACCTCCAGGTCATAGCGGCGGCCCAGCCACCCCGAAATCGCCGCCAGCAATTCGGGCGCGCCCTCGTTCGGGGGGTATTTCGCCAGCTCGTGCAGGCTGTCGGCCATGATGTGGCCGACGAAATCGGGCATGGGATGACGCGGTTCCCCGATGGTCAGCACCATGGGGGCCTGGCCCGGCGCAAGGCCCGGCGTGATATCGGACAACAGCGCCCGCAACCGCGGGAACGCGTAATCCGGCAGGTTCGAGAACCGGTCGGGGAATGCCATCTCTGCCTCGCTTTTTCGGGGTCTGCGCCCCGTTCCTTGGGCGAAACATTAGCGCGCCCCGGTCCTTGCGTCCAGCAAAGACCGGGTCAGGCCAGCGCAGCCTCGGCCCCTGCCGCCACGCGCAGCAGATGCCGGTCCTGCCCCGGATGGCCCAGCAGGCTGATCCCGCAGGCCGGATGCCCCGTCGGCAGGGTGATCGCGGGCAGGCCCAGCAGGTTGGCGATTCGCGTGTTGCGCAGGGTCAAAAGGTTCGCGCGCACGAATTCCGCCGTGTCGGTCATCAGCCGCTCTCGGTCGGGCGGCAGGATCGGCACGGTGGGGATCAGCACGGCGTCGTATCCGCCCACGACCTCCTTGATCCACTTGCGGCGGATGCGGGCCAGGCTCTCCCATGCGGCGACGTAATCGGGTCCGCTGACCTCGGCGCCGCCGCGGAACCGCTCCAGTATGGGGGGCCACATCAGTTCGGGCGCATCCTCGATCTGGGCGCGCCAGATGCCATAGGCCTCAGGCGCGAACAGCTGCGGCGACAGCGCCATGGCCTTGTCCAGCCAGTCGGTCGAGACATGCGCGATCTGCGCCCCTGCCTTCCCCAGCCGGTCCACCGCATCCTGGAACGCCATCACCGGCCCGGTTTCGGCATCGTCGAAGGGCAGCCCCTCCAGCACCATCAGGCGCAGGCCCTGGACAGTCGCACCATCCAGATCGGGGGCCCGCTGATCGGCCATGATGGCAAAGATCTGGGCGCAATCCTCGACGCTGCGGGCGATGGGGCCGGCGATGTCGAATTTCCGCGCCAATGGCACCACGCCCTTTTCGGGCAGGGCGCCATGCGTGGGCTTGAAGCCCACCAGCCCGTTCCAGGCCGCGGGCACCCGGACCGAGCCGCCCGTGTCCGTGCCCACCGCCGCCGCCGCCAGCCCCAAGGCCACCGACACCGCCGCCCCCGAGGACGAGCCGCCCGGCGCCAGATCGGGGTCCAGCGCATTGGGCGGCGTCGCCGTGCGCGGGTTCAGCCCCAGCCCGGAAAAGGCCAGTTCGGTCATGTGGGTCTTGCCCAGACAGACCATGCCGCGCCGCGCCGCGCGGGCCAGGATATTGGCATCCTTGCGCGGAATGCGCCCCTCCAGCAGGCGCGATCCGGCCTCGGTCACGGTGCCGCCGCTGTCGATGTTGTCCTTCCAGCTGATGGCCACGCCGTCCAGCAGGCTGTGGCGGCGCTCCTGTTTCGCGCGATCATGGGCGGCTACGGCCTCGGACCGGGCGCGGGCCGGGGTCAGCCGGGCAAAGATGCGGGCGCTGTCGGGGTGATCCTTGGCCGCGGCCAGATAAGCCTCGGTCTGGTCGATAGGGTCAAGAACGCCCGCAAGGATGGCGCGGCCCTGCTGGGTGGCCGATGCCCGCAGCCAGTTCATGCGAAAACCCGCGCCATTCAGAAATCCACCGCGATGCCGCTTTTTTCCCAATCGCCATAGCGCACGGGCTCGGGGCCGTCGCGGCCCCCATATTCCTTGGGCAGGATCTGGGCGGCGCGGGCGCGGCGACGCTCCTCTGCCTCGGCCAGGGCGCGTTGGGCGGCGGCAGGCAGGGTTGCGGGGGTGTCATCGCTCATGGATCAATCCTCCGAATGAGGCTATGGGGCTGCGGTCAGTCTTGAACATGATCTAGGCAAAGGAAAGCGTTTTGACAAAGCCGGGTGGCGATATGGCGCGCATGGGCGCATTGCGGTTGATCCAGGGCGTCCGCGAGGGACGGTCCCTGTCCGACCAGTCGGGCAGCCTTGCCCGCCTGCCCGTGGCCGAACAGGCGCGCGCAGCGCGTCTGGCGGCAGAGACCCTGCGCCATCAGGGCCGCGCGGATGTGGTGATCGACAGCTTTGTCACCCGCAAGCCCGCGCCCCAGATCGCCGATGTGCTGCGCCTGGCGGTCGTCGAGATGCTGGAGCTGGGCGCCCCCGCCCATGGCGTCGTGGGCGCGGCGGTCGATCTGACCCGCACGCTTGGCGCGCGCGGACAGGCGGCGGCGGGCATGGTCAACGCGGTGCTGCGCAAGGCGGGCGCCTATCCGGGCTGGGCCGACCTTGCGCCGCAGCCCCTGCCCGAATGGCTGCGCCCTGCGCTGGTCGAGGCCTATGGCGACCCGGTCATGACCGCGATCGAGGCCGCCCATCAGCGCGGCGCGCCCCTGGATCTGACGCCCAAACCCGGCGCCGCCCCGGTGCCGGGCGCGGATGTGCTGCCCACCGGGTCCTGGCGCCTGACGGGACCGGCACAGGTCACCGCCCTGCCGGGGTTCGAGGCGGGCGACTGGTGGGTGCAGGACGCCGCCGCCGCCCTGCCCGCGCGCCTGCTGGCCCCCGCCGCCGGAGAGGTCATCGCCGATCTGTGCGCCGCGCCGGGCGGCAAGACGCTGCAGCTGGCCGCCAGCGGCGCGCGGGTCACCGCCGTGGACATCAACGAACAGCGCCTGCGCCGGGTCACCGAGAACCTGGCCCGCTGCGGGCTGACCGCGCGGCTGGTCGCCGCCGACGCCCTGACCTGGCAGCCGGACGAGCCGCTGGACGCGATCCTGCTGGACGCGCCCTGTTCGGCCACCGGCACCATCCGCCGCCATCCCGACCTGCCCTTCATCCGTGACGGCCACGGCATCGACGAACTGATCGCGCTGCAGGCCGCCTTGCTGGACCACGCGCTGTCGATCCTGCGCCCCGGCGGGCGGCTGGTCTTTGCGACTTGCTCGCTGATCCCGGACGAGGGCGAGGTCCAGATCGATGAGGCGCTGGCCCGCCATCCCGGCCTGACCGTGGAACGCCCTGACCTTCCTGGCATCGACCCCGCCTGGATCACCGAGGAGGGCGGCCTGCGCCTGCGGCCCGATTTCTGGGCCGACCGGGGCGGCATGGACGGCTTCTACATGGCGCGGCTGCGCAAGCCGATCTGAACGGAACCGTCGCCCCGCATGCGGTCTTTTCCTGTCGAACCCGGCAAGGAAAGGACGACCCGATGAAGCTGAGCACCGTCGCGATGGGACTGAAACTGGCGCAGATGGTCCTGCGCACGCGGGGCGCGACCACGGCGGCGCGCGGGGCGGGCGGGCTTGCCTCGGGGATCGGCACGGCGGTGATGGTCGTGGCGGCGGCGCGCCTGGCGCAGCAGCTGCTGTCGTCGCGCAGGCGCTGAGGCGCTGGACCTTCGGCGGGGGTTTCGGTAACTGGGCGTCACCCAGAGACACGAGGCCCCCATGTCCGACCCCGCAGCCATCCGTCGCGCGCTGATCTCCGTTTCCGACAAGACCGGCCTGATCGATTTCGCCCGCGCCCTGGACGCGCGCGGCGTGCAGATCCTGTCCACCGGCGGCAGTGCCAAGGCGCTGCGCGATGCGGGCCTGACCGTGACCGACGTGGCCGACGTGACCGGCTTTCCCGAGATGATGGACGGTCGCGTCAAGACGCTGCACCCGGCGGTGCATGGCGGTCTGCTGGCGCTGCGCGACAATGCGGACCACATCGCCGCGATGGAGGAGCACGGCATCGGCGCGATCGACCTGCTGGTGGTGAACCTGTACCCGTTCGAGGAGACCGTCGCCAAGGGCGCGGCCTATGACGACTGCATCGAGAATATCGACATCGGCGGCCCCGCGATGATCCGCGCCGCGGCCAAGAACCACGGTTTCGTCACCGTGGTCGTGGACGTCCAGGATTACGACGCGGTTCTGGCCGAACTGGACGCGAATGGCGGCACGACGCTGCCCTTCCGCCAGCGGATGGCGCAGACCGCCTATGCCCGCACCGCCGCCTATGACGCCGCCGTCAGCACCTGGATGGCCGATGCCATCGGTGAGGCTACGCCCCGCCGCCGCGCATTCGCCGGCACGCTGGCCCAAGGGCTGCGCTATGGCGAGAATCCGCATCAGCAGGCGGCCTTCTATGTCACCGGCGACGCGCGCCCCGGCGTGGCCACCGCCACGCAGCACCAGGGCAAGGAGCTGTCCTACAACAACATCAACGACACCGATGCCGCGTTCGAGCTGGTGTCGGAATTCGACCCGGCAGACGGCCCCGCCTGCGCGATCATCAAGCACGCCAATCCCTGCGGCGTGGCCCAGGGTGCATCCGCGCTGGAGGCCTATAAGCGGGCCTTCGACTGTGACCGCACTTCGGCCTTTGGCGGCATCATCGCGCTGAACAAGCCACTGGACGGCGCAACGGCGGAAGAAATCGTCAAGATCTTCACCGAGGTCGTCATTGCCCCCGATGCCGACGAGGACGCGCGCCGCATCTTTGCGGGCAAGAAGAACCTGCGCCTGCTGACCACGGGCGGGCTGCCCGATCCGGCGGCCCCCGGCCTGACCTTCCGGCAAGTGTCTGGCGGGATGCTGATCCAGGGCCGCGACAACGGTCATGTGGCCCGCGCCGACCTGAAGATCGTGTCCGACCGCCAGCCGTCCGAGCAGGAACTGGCCGACCTGATGTTCGCCTGGACCGTGGCCAAGCACGTGAAATCGAACGCCATCGTCTATGCCAAGGACTTGGCCACCGTCGGCATCGGCGCGGGCCAGATGAGCCGCGTGGACAGCACCCGCATCGGGCGCCGCAAGTCCGAGGACATGGCCCAGGCCTTGGGCCTGTCCGAACCCCTGACCATCGGCGCGGTCGTGGCATCCGACGCGTTCTTCCCCTTTGCCGACGGCATCGAGGCCCTGGCCGAGGCCGGCGCCCGCGCGGTCATCCAGCCCGGCGGCTCGATGCGCGACGACGAGGTGATCGCGGCGGCCAACCGCCTTGGGCTGGCGATGGTCCTGACCGGCCAGCGCCACTTCCGCCACTGATGGCCGCCCCCGCCAAGCCTGCCGCCCGCAAGGCCGCGCCCAAGCCCGGCCCCGGCAAGTCCAGGCCCAAGGCGGCCCCCCGCAAGGCCACCCCGCCGCGCAGCGACATGCGGCTGGTGATCTGGGTGGCGGCGGCGATCTTCGTGATCGACCAGGTGCTGAAATACGTCGTTGTCCACATGCTGCAGCTGGACCGCGTGCGCGAGATCGACGTCCTGCCGCCCTGGCTGAACCTGCGCATGGCGTGGAATCAGGGCGTGAATTTCGGGCTGATGGCGTCGGACGCGTCGGTGATGCGGTGGGTTCTGATCGGGATCGCGCTGGTCATCTGCGTCTGGGTCTGGGTCTGGATCTGGCGGTCGCCGGTCGGGCGGCTGGCACGGGTTTCGGCGGGGCTGCTGATCGGAGGGGCGCTTGGCAACGTGATCGACCGCGTCCTCTATGGGGCGGTGGCCGATTTCCTGAACATGTCTCTGCCGGGATGGCAGAACCCCTACAGCTTCAACGTGGCCGATATCTCGATCTTTGCAGGGGCGATCGGGCTGGTGCTGATGCCGACGCCCGCCGCGGCGAAATCCGACGACAAGACCCGCAAGGCCCCGGCAAAGCCTGCCCGCCCCGCGCCGAAACCCGTCGCGGCCCCCGGCCCCGCAGCCCCCGGCACCCCGCGTCAGGCCGAGCTGTTCCCCGCCCCCGACCAACAGGGTCGTGACGGCGACGGAAAACCCGGCTAGAACGGCGCAAAGGACCAAGGGGGCAGGACATGCGGACAAGCGCGCTGGTGATCGGATTTGCGGCCGCGATGGGGCTTTCCGCCTGTGGCGGCGGGACGCTGAACAACATCAAGGCGGGTCAGGTCGGGCCGGACGAATTCGCCATCCTGCCCACGCGCGCGCTGTCCATGCCGCCCGATCTGGCCGTGCTGCCCGCGCCCACGCCAGGCGGTGCGAACATCACCGACCCCAACCCACAGGGCGATGCGGTGGCGGCCCTGGGCGGCAATCCCGCCCGGCTGGCCGACCAGGGCATCGGCGCCGCGGATCAGGCGCTGGTGGCGCATGCGGGCCGCGCGGGCACCGATCCGCAGATCCGCCAGCGGCTGGCCCAGTCCGATGCCGATTGGCGCGCCCGCAACGGCCGCCGCCCGCTGGAGCGGATCTTCGGCACCCCCGTCTATCAGCGCGCCTATGCGCCGATGGCGCTGGACGCGGCCACGGAACAGCAGCGCTGGCAGCGCGCGGGGGCCATCACCTCGACCGCACCGGCCCCTGCGGCGCGCTGATGCAGGCCGATTTCGACCTGACGGCCCCCGGTTTCGGGGCCGATCCCTGGCCCGCCTATGACCGCCTGCGCGCCCAGCCCGGCCTGCCCTTCTGGCCGGGCTTTGACGGGCATCTAGCCTCGCGCATGGCCGATGTGCGCGCCATCGCGCTGGACCGGCGCATGGTCCGCGCGCCCGCGGCCTTTGCGCCGCCCGATCAGGTGCGCGCCATGCAGGTCGCGGGCAATTTCCACGACATGCCGTTCCACGACCGCTATGTGCAGACCTCGATGCTGGACACGGACGGGCCGGATCACGGTCGCCTGCGCCGGGCGGTGTTCCCCTTCTTCACCAAGACCCGGCTGGAGAGCCTGCGCGGGTTCGTCACCACATGGGTGGACGCCGCGCTGGACCGGCTGATCCCGCAGGGGCGGATCGACTTCACCGCCGATCTGGCCGCGCATCTGCCGGGACAGGTGATCGGCCACCTGATCGGCACGGACCCCGACCTGGCGCCGCAGATGACCGAATGGTCCGATCACGTGGTCAGCTATTTCGACATCGACCGCACGCCCGAGAAAAAGGCCCGCGCCGAGGAGGCCACGCGCCTGTTCGCGGCGCTGCTGGAGGATCTGTATGCCGCGCGCGCGGCACAGCCCCGCGACGACCTGATGTCCGCGATGATCGAGGCCGAGCGCGCGGGCCTGATGACCCATGACGAGTTGATCGCGACGATCATGCAGATCCTGCATGCGGGGCACGGATCGACCATCGACGTGCTGGGGTCGGGGATGGTCGCGCTGCTTGAGCACCCGGACCAGCAGGCGATGCTGCGTGCGCAGCCCGCGCTGATGCCGCAGGCGGTGCAGGAGATGTTCCGCTTTGCCGCGCCGCTGCCGTTCTTTCACCGCTATGCGTCCGAGGATCTGACGATCTGCGGGCGGGACTGGCCCAAGGGAACGCTGTTCGGGCTGCTTTACGCGTCGGCGAACCGCGATCCGGCGGCCTTTGACGCGCCGGAGCGGTTCGACATCACCCGGCGTCCCAACGTGCATCTGGCCTTTGGCGCGGGGGTCCATGTCTGCCTGGGCAACAATCTGGCGCGGCTGAACATGGAGATCCTGTTCGCGGCCCTGCTGGCGCGGGCGCCCGCGCTGGTGCTGGACGGGCCGGTGCGCTGGAAATCCGGCCTGCAGGCCCATGGGCCGCTGTCGCTGCCGCTGCGTCTGGCGCCCTGAGCCGCGGCACCCCTGGCGCGTGCCGCTAGGGAGGTCGCCGGCGCCCCCCATCGAGAGGGGCACCGGGGCGGGCGGCATGCGCCGCCGGAGCCGCCGCACGGGGCCGCACATTCGCGCGAGCGTGGCTTGCGCGCCCCTGCCCTGCGGTCCAGATTGCCGATCAGCAAGAGGAGGTTGCACCACCCATGCGTCACCCCGCATCCCGTCCCGCCCCGCGGCTGAGCCTGGCCCTGGCCCTGACGTTCGGCACCGCCCTGTCCAGCCTGCCAGCGATGGCCCAGGACAGCGGCCCCATGCCCCAGGGCGTCAGCCATTTCACGCTGGAGAACGGGTTGGAGGCCGTGGTCATCCAGGACACCCGCGCCCCGGTCGTCGTCCAGATGGTCTGGTACCGGATCGGCGCCGCCGACGAGGCGCCGGGCAAATCCGGCATCGCGCATTACCTTGAACACCTGATGTTCAAGGGCACCGACACCCTGGCCCCCGGAGAGCTGTCGCAGACCGTCACCGCCAACGGCGGCAGCGACAACGCCTTTACCTCGTGGGATTTCACGGCCTATTTCCAGCGCATCGCCAGCGACCGCCTGCCCCTGGTCATGGAGATGGAGGCCGACCGCATGGCCAACCTGAACATCCGCGACGAGGATTGGCAGGCCGAACGCCAGGTCGTCCTGGAGGAGCGGGGGCAGCGTGTGGACAGCGACCCCACCGCGCTGTTCATGGAGGAGCTGAACGCCGTTCTGCATGACAACCACCCCTATGGCCGCCCCATCATCGGCTGGCGCGACGAGATCGAGGCGCTGACCCGCGACGATGCCATCGCCTGGTACGACACGCATTACTCCCCCAACGAGGCCATCCTGGTGATCGCGGGCGACGTCACCCCCGAGGAGGCCCGCACCCTGGCCGAGGAGCATTACGGCGCCATTCCCGCCAAGGGCCAGGCCGAGCCGCGCCTGCGCCCGCAGGAGCCGCCCAAGCGCACCGCCCGCCGGATGGAGATGTCGGACCCCCGCGTCGCGCAGCCCCGAATGATCCGCGCCGTTCTGGCGCAGGAGCGCGACCCCGGCGCGCAGCAGGAGGCCGCTGCGCTGACCGTTCTGGCCGCGCTGCTGGGGGGGTCGTCGCAGACATCCGTGCTGTCGCAGCGGCTGATGATGCCGGGCACGGCGCTGTGGGCGGGGGCCAGCTATGACGGGCTGTCGCTGGACCGCACGCGCTTCACGCTGTCGATGATCCCGGCCGAGGGGACGCCCCCCGAGGAGGCCGAGGCCGCCCTGGACGCGGTCCTGACCCAGTTCCTGGAGGACGGGCCCGACCCTGCCGACCTGGAGCGGGTCAAGACCCGCATCCGCGCGCAGGAGATCTATTCGCGCGATTCGGCGCATGGGCGCGCCTATGAATACGGGCAGGGCCTGTCCACCGGCCTGACCGTGCAGGACGTGAGCGACTGGCCCGCCATTCTGGAGGCCGTCACGGCCGAGGATGTCATGGCCGCCGCCCGCCAGGTACTGACCCCGCAGGGCAGCGTGACCGGCTGGCTGCTGCCTGCCGAAGCCCCGGAGGAGGACGCCACTGCGGCACCGCCCGCCGCGGAACCCGCCGCAGACCCCGCCCTGGCAGAACCCGCCGAACAGACTGAGGTGCAGGAATGATCCGCGCAGCAATCGCCACGATCCTGGCGCTGATGGCGGTCCCCGCCCAAGCCATCGAGATTCAGGACGTCACCTCTCCGGGGGGTATCCGCGCCTGGCTGGTCCAGGATGAGAGCATCCCCTTCGTCGCCATCGACATGCAGTTCCGCGGCGGGGCCAGCGTGGATTCCCCCGACAAGCGCGGCGCGGTCAACCTGATGACCGCCCTGCTGGAGGAGGGGGCGGGGAACGAGGACGCCACCGCCTTTGCCCAGGCCGTCGAGGATCTGGGCGCGCGCCTGTCCTTTTCGGCGGGCGACGACACCGTGTCGGTGGGCTTTCAGTCGCTGACCGAAAACCGCGACGCGGCGGCCGACCTGCTGGCCAAGGCATTGGCGCAGCCGCGCTTTGACGATAACGCGCTGAGCCGGGTGCGCGGGCAGGTGCAGGCCGTGATCCGCTCTGAGGCGACCGACCCCAACAGCATCGCGGCCAAGGAGATGGCGGCGCAGGCCTGGGGATCGCACCCCTATGCGACCTCGATCAACGGGACGATGGACAGCGTCGCGTCGCTGACCCGGCAGGATCTGGTCGCGGCCAAGAACCGCGTGCTGGCCCGCGACCGCGTGGTGATCGGTGCGGCGGGCGACATCAGCGCCGAAGAGCTGGGCCTGCTGCTGGACCGCATCCTGGGCGGGCTGCCGGAACAGGCGACCGCCCCCCTGCCCGACCCGGCCGAGCTGCAGCTGACCGGCGGCACGACGGTGATCGATTGGGACAGCCCGCAGACGGTCGTGGCCTTTGCAGGACCCGGGCTGCCCCTCGACGACCCGGATTACTTTGCCGCCTTCGTGGCCAACCACATCCTGGGCGGCGGCGGGTTCAGCTCGCGCCTGATGGCCGAGATTCGGGAAAAGCGCGGCCTGACCTATGGCGTGGGCACGGGGCTGGCCACGGGGCTGTACGGTCAGACCTGGCAGGGCGGCATGGCGGGATCGAACGCCACCACGGCCGAGGCGGTGGACCTGATCCGCGCGGAATGGGCGCGCATGGCCGAGGGCGTGACCGAGCAGGAGCTGACGGATGCCAAGACCTATCTGACCGGCGAATACCCGCTGCGGTTCGACGGGAACGGGCGCATCGCCTCGATCCTGGCGGGGATGCAGCTGATCGGGTTTCCGATCGACTATATCGACACGCGCAATGACAAGGTTGAGGCGGTGACCGCCGAGGACGTGGCGCGCGTGGCCGAACGGCTGCTGGACCCCGACCGGCTGCGGTTTGTGCTGGTGGGTCGGCCCGAGGGGATCGAGAGCGACCCGCAGGAGTGAGGCAGATGCGGTGGCGCCGCGCCCCTGACGGGGCGCGGCGCGGTCGGTCCATGGGGCGGGCCGACCGCGAATCTCTGGCACTGGCGGGGTGGTCCTGCTAGATATGGCGGAATGAACAGCCCCGCACCCAAGATACGCCACGACGCGCGCCCCGTGATCCGTCAGCTGGACGAGGCCACCGCCAACCGCATCGCGGCGGGCGAGGTGGTCGAGCGCCCCGCATCGGCGGTCAAGGAGCTGGTCGAGAATGCGCTGGACGCCGGTGCTGCCCGCATCCAGGTCGCCATCGAGGAGGGCGGCAAGCGGCTGATCCGCGTCACCGATGACGGCTGCGGGATGGTGCCCGAGGATCTGCCGCTGGCCCTGTCGCGCCACGCGACCAGCAAGATCGATGGAACCGACCTGCTGGCCATCACCAGTTTCGGCTTTCGCGGCGAGGCGCTGCCTTCCCTGGGCGCGGTCGGGCGGCTGACCATCACCTCGCGCGCGCAGGGGGCCGAGGGGGCGGCGATTGCCGTCACCGGCGGGCGGATCGACGCGCCCCGCCCGGCGGCGGCCAATTGCGGCACCGTGGTCGAGCTGCGCGACCTGTTCTTTGCCACGCCCGCGCGGCTGAAATTCCTGCGCACCGAGCGTGCCGAGACCCAGGCCGTGGCCGAGGTGCTGCGCCGCCTGGCGATGGCCGAGCCCTATGTCGGCTTTTCGCTGACCGCCGATGGGCGCGAGATCTTTCGCGCCGATGCCGAACAGGGCGATCTGTTCGGCGCCATGACCACCCGCCTGACCCGGCTGATGGGGGCCGATTTCATCGACAACGCGGTGCCGATGGATGCCGAGCGCGACGGGATCACCCTGACGGGCTTCGCGGCCCTGCCGACCTATTCGCGCGGCGCGGCGGTGGCGCAGCATCTGTTCGTGAACGGACGCCCGGTGCGTGACAAGCTGCTGACCGGGGCGCTGAGGGCGGGATACATGGATGTGCTGGCGCCGGGGCGGCATCCGGCGGCGGTGCTGTTTCTGGAATGCGATCCGCAGATGGTCGATGTGAACGTCCATCCGGCCAAGGCCGAGGTGCGGTTCCGCGACCCGCAGGCGGCGCGGGGGCTGCTGGTCAGCGCGCTGCGCCATGCGATGGCGGGGGCGGGGCACCGCGCCTCCAGCACGGTGGGCGATGCGACGCTGGCGGCGGTGCAGGTCGAACCGGCCCGGCCCGCCTGGCAGCCCGACCGCCCGTCGGGGGCCGCGATCCGCGCGGGGCTGGCGCTGCAGATGCCGGTCGAGGGGTTCGCCGAGGCGCCCTCGGCCCGCTATGAGCCGGTGATCGAGGACGAACCGGACGCGCCCCTGGGTGCGGCCCGCGCGCAGATCCACGAGAATTACATCATCGCGCAGACGCCCGACGGTCTGGTCATCGTCGACCAGCACGCGGCGCATGAACGGCTGGTCTATGAGCGGCTCAAGGCGCAGGCCCAGGCATCGGGCATCCCCGCGCAGGCCCTGCTGATCCCCGAGATCGTGGAGCTGTCGCCCGCCGATGCCGACCGCATCCTGGGGCTGGCGGGCGATCTGGCGGCGCTTGGGCTGGTGATCGAACCGTTCGGCCCCGGCGCAGTGGCGATCCGCGAGGTTCCGGCGATGCTGGCGCGGCTGGACGGGGGCGCGCTGATCCGCGACATCCTGGACGATCTGGCCGATCAGGGCGCCTCCGACCGGCTGCAGGCGCGCATCGATGCGGTGCTGTCGTCGATGGCCTGCCACGGTTCGGTCCGCTCGGGGCGGCGCATGACCGCGGAGGAAATGAACGCCCTGCTGCGCGAGATGGAGCGGACGCCGAAATCGGGCCAGTGCAACCATGGCCGCCCGACCTGGGTCAAGCTGGCTTTGTCCGACATCGAACGGCTGTTCGGCCGCAGGGATTGACGCGGGGCCCGCGCGGGCCGATCCTTGGCCCGCAACCAGGGGGGTGCCGCCATGCTGCAAATTGCCACCGACAAGATCGCCCATGTCATCATCCGGGCGCGGGATTACGACAGCGGCGTCAACGCATGGGCGCATCAGGGCGGCGGCCGCCAGCACGGCACCCGGACCGAGCTGCATGATTTCATCGAGGGGCTGAACGAGGACGAACAGGCCAGCCTGGTCGCCGTCATGTGGATCGGCCGCGACAGCTTCGACGCCGCCGAACTGGACGAGGCGATCCGAACCGCGCGCCATGAACGCACGGTGCCGACCGAGGATTACCTGATGGGCGAACCGCGGCTGGCCGACCTGCTGGAGGCGGGGCTGGAGGCGCTTGGCATCTCGCCCGAGGATGCCGAGGACGACCTGCAGCGGCCTGTCTGAAAAGGGCGGCCCCGAAGGACCGCCCCTCTCTCATGCCGGGGATCAGCCTTCCGGCGTGATGCGGATCATCTGGCCGTCTTCCTCGTCGATGATGACCATCAGCGCGCCGTCCTGGGCGACCTCGACCTCGCGGACGCGGCCGATGCCCTGGGCGTGGCGGGCCTCTCCGACCACGGCGCCGTCCTCGATGTCCAGACGGATGATGTCGGCAGACCGCAGCCCGCCCAGCAGGGCCTGGCCCTGCCAGTCGGGGAACATCTCGCCCTCATAGAAGGTCATGCCGCTCAGTGCAGGCGACGGGTCCCAGTAATAGACCGGCTGCTGCGTGCCCTCGACCTCGGTCTGGCCCATCTCCGAGCCGTCGTAATCGGTGCCATAGGTCGCCTCGGGCCAGCCATAGTTGATGCCCACCTCGATCAGGTTCAGCTCATCGCCGCCGCGGGGGCCGTGCTCGTTCATCCACAGCTGCCCGTCGGGCGACATGGCCGCGCCCTGGATGTTGCGGTGGCCCATCGACCAGATCTCGGGCAGGGCGCCCTCGATGCCTGCGCCGGCGGGGGTGCCGTCCTCGGCGTTGATGCGGATGATCTTGCCCAAGGTCGATTGCGGGTCCTGCGCATAGACGCGGGGCTCGGGGTCGGAACGCTCGCCCAGGCCGACAAAGATGTGGCCCTCTCCGTCATGGACGATGCGCGCGCCGAAATGCTTGGTCGAGGCCCAGGCCGGCTGCTGCTGCCAGATGACGTTGACCTCCTCCATGGTGGTGCCATCCTCGGACAGGATGCCGGTGGCCACGGCGGTCGCGTTCTCGCCATCGCCGCGCGGCTCGGCATAGGTCCACCAAACGCGACGCGTTTCAGCGAAATCCGAGGCGACGGAGACGTCATGCAGGCCGCCCTGATCGCGGGCATCGACCTCGGGCAGGCCCTCGATCGAGTCGGACAGGGTGCCGTCCTCGGCCACGATGCGCATGCGGCCCGGACGCTCGGTCACCAGCCAGCTGGCATCGGGCAACTGCACCAGGCCCCAGGGATGCTCCAGCCCCTCGGCGATCACGGTCTGGGTCACGGCGACATCGCCTGCCTCCAGCGCCGGGGCGCGGGTCTGACCCTCAAAGGCCGGGGTCTGGTCATAGGCCGCGCCATGCGGGGGCGCGTCATTGAAACCCTGCGCCGCGGCCATCGAGGCCAGAAAGCCAGTGGCGGCAAGGGTGGTCAGGCTTGTCGTCATGCGGCGCGTCATGGGAATCCTCCGGTGCGTTGAATACCCGGCCCAATGCCCCGTCCCCGCCCATGTTCCCACAGGCGGGGTCACAACGCCTCACGTTTGCGTCAGGCGCCCCGCATGATCGCGATACAGCGCCGCCGCCCGGCCCCAGGCACCGTCCCCGGGCGCGTCCAGCCCCTGCAGCACCGGCAGCAGCTGGGCGGCGTAATCCTCGCTGCTTTCGCGTGGCAGCATCGAGGGCAGGTTGTCGATGGCCATCACGTCCAGCACCGGCGCCTCGGCGACGCGCAGGACCGGCGCCTGCCAGGTCGTGGTGCGGTCATAGACCTTGATGGGAGAGAAATCGCTGGTCGGGTCGCAGGCCACGTCGCCGATCACCGTCAGCGCGCGGCCCGGCGCGACCGCCTCGGCGGGGACAAAGACCGGCGCGCCGGGCTGGGCCAGGATGGCGTTGATCAGGATGTCGTGCATCAGCACCTCGGGGAAGGGGCCGCCATGCGCGGTCTCGGCCATGTCCCAAGCGGTGACGGGCACCCCCATCGCGGTCATCAGGTCGGTCGCGCCGCGCCCCACGCGGCCCCCCGCCCCGATCACCAGCGCGCGCGGGCGCGGGCGGGCCGTGCCGTCCAGCCGGGCGCGCAGATCGTCCAGCATCGGCGCGCGGTCGGGCCAGGCGCGCACCGGGCCGCAGACCCCGCCCCCCTGCTGCGCGGCCCAGGCCAGCAGCGACACCGCCGCCCCCGCATAGCCCGCCCAATAGCCAAAGGCCGCCAGCCTGCGCCCGTCCTCATCCGTCAGGTATTCCAGGTCCAGCAGCGTGCCGCCCCCCGCCGCGAACCGGCGCAACAGCACCTGCCCGGCGGGCTGGCCCTTGAAGGCATGGCCGAACATGACATGGCGATGGCGCAGCGGGGTGCCGTCCTCGGGCAGTTCCTTGAGGCCAAAGACGATCGCATCGTCGGGCGCGGTGGGCCAGCTGCCCTCGGGGGCGATGGCGGCACCGGCGCGGGCGTAATCCTTTGTCGGGATGATGCGGCGCGGGCTGTCCTCGACCGTGACCTGCATGCCTTGCGCGATCAGCTGCGCCACGCCGTCGGGGGTGATCCCAACACGATCCTCGTTCGCCCGGCTCTCTGCCCTGACCCACAGATTTGTCATCCCGTTCCCCTTTCGCGCCTGTTGGTCCCAGACCTATGCCACGCGACACCCTGCCACAAGCGACGCTGCGGAACCGGGAACCGCCCGCGCGGGTTCCGCCCCGATGCCATGCCCGAGGAGAACCCGATGCGCCTTGCCCCCCTGTCCCTGACCGCGACCCTGCTGCTGACCCTGCCGGTCGCGGCGCTGGCCCAGACCAGCGATTTCCGCCACGCGGTCGATGGCGGCGAGGTGGTGATCCACGCCGTGGACCACGCCTCGATGCTGCTGGAGACGCCGGCGGGCGTGATCCTGGTCGATCCGGTGGGCGGGGCCGAGGCCTATGCCGACCTGCCCGCGCCCGACATGATCCTGATCACGCATGAGCATGGCGACCACTATGATCAGCCGACGCTGGACGCCCTGCCGCAGGTGCCGATCATCGCCAACCCCGCCGTGGCCGCCATGCTGCCCGCCCCCATGGCCGAACGGACCACGGTGATGGAGAACGGCGACAGCGGAGACATCCTGGGCCAGCCGATCGAGGCCATCCCCGCCTATAACATCACCGAGGACCGGCTGCAGAACCACCCCCAGGGTCGCGACAACGGCTATATCCTGACCCTGGGCGGCCAGCGTTTCCTGATCGCGGGCGATACCGAGGACACGCCCGAACTGCGCGCGCTGACCGACATCCACGTGGCGTTCCTGCCGATGAACCTGCCCTATACCATGTCGGTCGAACAGGCGGCGGATGCGGTCACGGCCTTTGCCCCCGACATCGTCTATCCCTATCACCACCGCGGCAGCGACCTGGAGACCTTTGCCCGCCTGGTCGAAGAGGGCGGCTCGGGCGCGCAGGTGGTCATCGCGCCCTGGTATGACGATCCGTCCTGAGGCATGACCCCGGCGGCGCCGATGCGGCGGCCCCTACTTCGGATGCTGCTGGCGGGGCTGGCCCTTGTGGCGCTGGCCGGGGCGGCGCTGTGGCTGTGGCCGTCGCTGCCCGCGTTGCAATCCGACCTGACGCGACTGCACGGCCTGCTGGAACACGGGCAGGGCTGGCGGGCGCGCAACCCTGAACTGGCCGCGCTGGCCTTTCTGGGCGCCTTCACCCTGCTGGGTGCGCTGCCGGTGCCGGTGGTGGTCGTGCTGACCCTGGCCGGGGGCGCGTTCTTCGGGTTCTGGCTGGGGGTGGCGCTGTCGGTGGCGGGGACGGTGGGGGCGGCCCTGCTGACCTTTCTGGCGGCGCGCCACCTGCTCAGCGGGCCGGTGCGGCGGGTGATGGGTCAGCGCGCCGGCCAGCTGGACCGCCATGTCGCGCGGGACGGGGCGCTGGCGCTGCTCAGCCTGCGGCTGACTCCGGCGGTGCCGTTCTTCGTGCTGAACCTGATCTCGGGCGTCAGCCGCCTGTCGGCGCGGGTCTTTGCGCTGGTCACGGCGGTGGGCGTGCTGCCCAACAAGGTGATCCTGACCGCCGCGGGCACCCAGCTGGCCGAGATCGACCAGATCGCCGACCTGTTCGGCCCCCGCGTCATCGCCGTCATCGCGGCGCTGGCGATCTTTCCCTGGGTGGCACGCTGGCTGACCCGCCGCCTGCGCGACAGTTAGAACGGCGACTAGAACGGCACCGGGGCCGAGAACCCCATCTGCACGCCGCTGTCCGGGTGCCTGAACCGCAGGCTTTCGGCATGCAGCATCAGGCGCGGATGCGCCGCCGCCTGACCCGTCGCATACAGCGGATCGCCCAGGATCGGATGGCCCAGCGATGCCATATGCACCCGCAGCTGATGGCTGCGGCCGGTGACGGGCATCAGCCGCACCCGCGTCTCGGCATCGCTGGCGCGCACCACGCGCCAATCGGTCTGGGCGGGGCGCCCCTCGGCATGGTCGACCTTCTGGCGCGGACGGTTCGGCCAGTCCACGATCAGCGGCAGGTCGACCCGGCCCTGCGCATGCTCCAGCCGCCCCGACAGGCGCGCGACATAGACCTTCTTCGTCTGGCGCTCCTCGAACTGCTTGGACAGGTGGCGCTGCGCATGGGGGGTCAGCGCAAAGACCATCACCCCCGACGTGTCCAGATCCAGCCGATGCACCAGCAGCACGGTCGGAAACGCCCCGCGCAGCCGCGCGATCAGGCAATCGGCCCGATCCTCTCCGCGCCCAGGGACCGACAGCAGACCCGCCTGCTTGTCCACGACCAGCACCTGGTCATCGGCATGAACCACCACCGGCGCATCGCCCGGCGGTGCATAGACGAAATCGCTCATTTCCAGACAAGGCGCAGCGCCAGCCCCGCGAACATGACGGCGGCGATCTTGTTGACCATGCCCAGCCGCTTGCCGATGACCCCGCCCGCCAGACCGCCCACGACGCCATAGCCCATGGTGACCAGCGTCCCGGTGAACGCAAAAACCAGTCCCAGACCCAGGATCTGCTGCCAGATCGGCCCCCAGGCGGGGTTGGTGAACTGCGGCAGGAAGGCCAGCAGGAACAGAACCGGCTTGGGGTTCAGCGCATTCGACAGGAACCCGCGGCGGATGATGTTCCAGACCCGCACGCTGCCCCGCGCCGACGGGTCGACATCCCCCGCCCGCCAGCTTTTCCACGCCAGCCACAGCAGATAGGCCGCCCCCGCATACTTGATCGCGCGCAGCGCCTCGGGATGGGCAGCCACGATCGCGCCCAGACCCACGGTGGCCAGCGCGACATGCATCAGCACGCCCAAGCCCACGCCGAACCCAGCCCAGGCCCCGGCCCGCGGCCCGCCCTGGATGCCGCAGGCGCTGGCAAAGAACACGTCCTGACCCGGCGCGAAATTCAGCACCAGCCCCCCCGCGATGAACGCCATCAGCTGTGCCGTCGGGATATTCGCCAAGGTGTCCCAGATCATCGCCGCATCCTTGCTGCCGAAAGAATCACAGATGCCCGAAGACATCCGCCAGAATGGCCGCCAGCGCATCCGCATCGGCCTGATCGAACGCATCCACGCGGTCGCTGTCGATATCCAGAACCCCGATCAGCCGCCCGCCTGCGCCAAAGACCGGCAGCACGATCTCGGACCGGGTGCTGCTGGAACAGGCGATATGGCCGGGAAAGGCCTCCACATCCGGCACGATCTGCACCGCGCGCAACCGCGCCGCCGCCCCGCACACCCCGCGCGAGAACGGAATGACCAGACAGCCATGCCCGCCCTGATAGGGCCCGATCTTCAACAGCTCGGGCGCCACCACGCGATAGAAGCCCGTCCAGTCGAACCGCGCATCCGACTGATGCAGCTCGCAGGCCACGGTCGCCATCAGCGCGACCTCATCGGTCTCGCCCGCACACAGGGCCCGGATGCGGGCCGCAAGATCGTCATAATCGCTCATGCGCCAATCCATACGCGCGCCCTTCGGAACAGAAAAGCCCGCCCCTTCTTCTTCACGAAAATATCCCGGGGGGAGTCCGCAGGACGGGGGGCAGCGCCCCCCTGACCACCCATCCCCCATTGCCCCGGCCCGCCCTTTAAGGCCACTGTCCCGCCCATGACGCTGCGCACCCGCATCCTGACCGTGATCCTGATCGTCCAGCTTGGGTTGATCGCGCTTCTGGCCCTGGGCAGCCTGGACCGCCTGCGCCGCGACATCGCGACCGAGACGCGCATGGGCGCCGACACCGCCCGCAACCTGGTGCTGGCCACCATCGGCACGATGCAGGGCGCGGTGCCCCCCGACCGCATCATGGCGCTGCTGCCCGAACGCCTGACCGAACCGCGCCATGCCCGCATTGGGGTGGTGGACGCGCTGGACGGGACGCTGCGCCAGCCTGCGGGGCCGCCGGACCCGGACCTGCGCGTGCCCGCCTTCTTTGCCGCCCTGGTGGCGCCACCGCCCCAGGAGACCCGCCTGCCGGTGGTCATCGCGGGGCGGCCGCGGGGCTATGTGCTGATCACCGGCGACCCGGCGCAGGAAATCGCCCGCGCGTGGCGCGACATGCGCGACCTGATGGCGCTGGCGGTCGCGGCGGCGGCGCTGCAGGCCGGGCTGATCGCCGCCGCGCTGTCGCAGGGGCTGCGCCCGGTAGCCACCATCGGCGCGCGGCTGTCGGACCTCGCGCGGGGCGATCTGTCGGGCCGCATCGGCCCGCTGCCCCATCCCGATCTGGCGCCGCTGGCCGCCCATGCCGACCGGCTGGCCGATGCGCTGGAACAGGCCCGGACCGAGCGCACCCGCCTGCAGCACCAGATCGTGGCCCGCGCCGATGCCGAACGAAAGGCCATCGCCCGCGATCTGCACGACGAGATGGGCCCCTGCCTCTTTGGCCTGCGGGTCGAGGCCGACGCCCTGCGCGAGGCCGCCCCCGACCCCGCCACCGCCACCTCGGCCGCCCAGATCGCGGCCATCGCCGAACAGATCGCCCGGGTGAACCGCGCGCTGCTGGACGATCTGCGCCCGATGGCGGTGGGCCAGCTGCCTTTGGCCACGGTGCTGGGCGATTACGTGGCCGATCTGAACCGCCGCTGGCCCGACACCAGCTTCGCCCTGGACATGGCCGCAGGCCTGCCCGAGCCCGACGAGGCCACCGCCCTGACCCTGTTCCGCATCCTGCAGGAGGGCACGACCAACGCCCTGCGCCACGCGCAGGCGGGCCGGGTGCGGATCCGCCTCTGGACCGATCCCGCGCATTGGCGCATGGTGCTGGCCGATGACGGCACGGGCATGGCCCCCGACCGGCGCGACGGGACCGGGCTGACCGGCATGCGGGAACGCATCACCCTGCTGGGCGGCACGCTGCGGATCGAACCGGCCGCGCCCGGCACGCGCCTGGTCGCGGAACTGCCCCGGCTGCCGGGCTGAAAGAGGACAAGGACCCCCGTGACGAAACGCGCCCTGGTCATCGACGACCACCCCATCACCCATCTGGGTGCCAGCCGCCTGCTGCGCGATCTGGGCTATGACCCGGTGGGCCAGGCCATGTCCGGAGAGGAGGCGCTGGACCAGCTGACCCGCGATGCCGCCCCCGACCTGATCGTGCTGGACATCAGCCTGCCCGGCGCGGGGGGGTTGGACCTGGTGGCGCCCCTGCGCGCCGCCGTGCCCGATGCGCGCATCCTGATCTTTTCGATGAACGACCAGACCGGCTTTGCCGCCCGCGCCCTGCAGGCGGGCGCGCAGGGGTTTCTGTCCAAGAACGCCCCGCCCGCCGATTTCCGCGACGCCGTCCGCACGCTGGAGGCCGGAGAGTTCTACCTGTCGCCCAAACAGGCGATGGCGCTGGCCACGCTGCGCGCGGGCGCGGCCGACGACCCCCTGGGCGCGCTGTCGGACCGCGAACGCCAGGTGCTGGCGCTGATCGGGCAGGGGCACGGGCTGCAGGCCATCGCCGACCAGCTGGGCGTCAGCTACAAGACCGCGGCCAACACCTCCTCGGCGCTGAAAAAGAAGCTGGGCGTGGACGGCATCAACGGGCTGATGAAATTCGCGCTGGACAGCGGCGTATAGGGGGGCGGCATGCTGGCATGGTTCACCAATGACGAGACGACCCCCGCAGGCTCCGCCGACCTGGCGCTGGAGGCGCTGGCCCGCGATCTGGCCGCACAGGGCCTGCCCGTGGCGGGCGCGGTCCAGCGCAACCTGGATCTGGGCCCCGATTGCGCCTGCGACATGGAGATGATCGTGCTGGGCGATCCCGGCCCGCCGCTGCGCATCTCTCAATCCCTGGGGCCGGGGGCGCAGGGCTGCCGGCTGGATACCGGCGCGCTGGAGGAGGCCGTCGCCCGCACCGCGCCGCATCTGCCCGGCGCGGGTCTGGTCGTGATCCCCAAATTCGGGCGGCAGGAGGCGATGGGCCGCGGCTTTCGCGCCCTGATCGGGCAGGCGGTGGCCGACGGACAGCCCGTGGTCCTCTATGTGCCGCGCCAGCAGCGGGCGGCCTTTCTGGACTTTGCGGGCGATCTGGCCGTGCAGATCGCGCCCGCCGACCTGCGGTCCTGGTGCCTGGACCGATTCGCGGCCGCATCGTGACCGTGCTGGATGCGCGGGGCCTGTTGTGCCCCCTGCCTGTGCTGCGGCTGCGAAAACAGCTGCTGGCGCTGCCTCAGGGGGCGATTGTGCGCCTGATCGCCACCGATCGCATGGCGATGGTCGATGTGCCGCATTTCTGCGAGCAGGCCGGGCATGTCATGGTCGGCACGCGCGATCTGGGTGACGGTGCGCTGGAATTCACGGTCAGGCGGGGCCCCTCTGTCCCGCAGGCCGAGGGCCTCGTCACCCCCGAGGATAGTTGAGCACATCAGATGACCATGCCCTTCCTGCCCTCCCGCAAGCGCCTGTCGGAATTGACGGAACGCGAAATCGTGGCGCTGGCCATCGCCTCCGAGGAGGACGACGCCCGCATCTATCGCAACTGGGCGGCCTTCCTGCGCAAGGATTACCCCGCCAGCGCCGCCGTCTTCGACGCCATGAGCGCCGAGGAGGACACCCATCGCCGCCTGCTGCTGGAGGTGCATCAGCGCCGGTGGGGCGATGCGATTCCCGTGATACGGCGCGAACATGTGGCGGGCTATGTGACCCGCCGCCCCGCCTGGATGATGGAGAACCTGTCGCTGGACCGCATCCGCGCCGAGGCCGCGGGCATGGAACGCGACGCTGCCGAATTCTATGCCCATGCCGCCCAGGTCAGCCAGGACGCGCCCACCCGCAAGCTGCTGGGCGATCTGGCCGCCGCCGAACGCGGCCACGAGAACCGCGCGGCCGAGCTGACCGACCAGCTGCTGCCCGACCACGTCCGCGCCGAGGAGGACGCCGTCGCGCATCGCGATTTCGTCCTGACCTGGGTCCAGCCGGGGCTGGCGGGGCTGATGGATGGCAGCGTGTCGACCCTGGCCCCGATATTCGCAGTGGCCTTTGCGACCCAGGACCCCTGGACGACCTTTCTGGTGGGTTCTGCCGCCAGCATCGGCGCGGGCATCAGCATGGGCTTTACCGAGGCTGCGTCCGATGACGGCGTGGTCTCGGGGCGCGGATCGCCGATCAAGCGGGGCATCTCGTCGGGGGTGATGACCACGGTGGGCGGCATGGGCCACGCGCTGCCCTATCTGATCCCCGATTTCTGGACCGCCACGACCATCGCGATCATCGTCGTCTTCATCGAGCTGTGGGCCATCGCCTGGATCCAGAACCGCTGGATGCAGACCCCCTTCTGGCGGGCCACCTTGCAAGTCGTCGTGGGCGGTGGTCTGGTGATGGCCGTTGGGGTGCTGATCGGATCGGGCTGACGGCCCCCTTGGGGGCCCCATGACCGAGATCCTGCTCAAGACCCTGCCCTTCTTCGCCCTGATCGGGCTGGGCTGGGCGGCCGCCGCCACGCGGTTCTTTCCCGCCCAGGGTGCGGCCTGGCTGACGAAATTCGTGTTCTATTTCGCGCTGTCGGCCATGCTGTTCCGCTTTGCCGCGGGGGTCGATCTAGGGCAACTGTTCGATCTGCGCTTTGTGCTGGCCTATCTGGCGGGGTCGACGGCGGTCTGGGCCCTGGGCCTGTGCGTCGCGCGCGCCCGCGGCCTGGCCCTGCCCGAGGCCGCGATGGAGGCGCAGTGCTGCATGATCGGCAATACCGGCTTTCTGGGCGTGCCGATGCTGGTCGTGCTGCTGGGGCCTGCGGCGATCGGGCCGGTGCTGATGGTGCTGATCATAGACATGCTGGTGTTTTCGACGCTGATCACGCTGATCGTGCACGGGTCGCGGCATGGCGGGCTGCGGCTGGTGGCCGTGCTGCCGGTGCTGCGCGGGGTGGCGGCGAACCCGATGATCCTGGCGATGGTCGCGGGGCTGGCCTGGGGCGGCATGGCGCTGCCCATGCCCGCGCCGCTGGACGAGTTCCTGGCCCTGCTGGGGGCTGCGGCCACGCCCGGCGCGCTGTTTGCCATCGGCGCCAGCCTGGCGGGGCGGCGCCTGGCGCGTCTGGCGCCCTCGGCCTGGCTGTCGGGGGCGAAACTGGTGCTGCACCCGGCGGCGGTGGGGCTGGCGGCCTGGGGCTTTGGCGTCGATCCGGTCGCGGCGGGGGTGATGGTGGTGGCGGCGGGCCTGCCGGTGGCGGGCAACGTCTATATCCTGGCGCAGCATTTCGGCCTGGCGCAGCAGCGGGTGTCCACCGCGATCCTGATCTCGACCGCGGCCAGCATCGCGACCATCCCGGTGCTGATCGTGCTGATCGGCGCCTGAGGCCCCCTCGACCCCCGCGCGACCAGCGGCTATCCCGGTCAGGCATCACGAGGGGGGAGAGGACCACATGCGCGACATCGCCGATCTGCGGCTGACCAACATCCTGCTGGCGGTGGATGACGAGGGCATCGCCCGCGTCACCCTGAACCGCCCGTCCAAGCGCAACGCCCTGGACCTGGCCACCATCGAGGAGCTGATCGACATCTTCACCACGCTGCCCCGCGCGGGCGTGCGCGCGGCCATCCTGGACGCGGCGGGCGATCATTTCTGCGCGGGCCTCGATCTGGTGGAACATCACCGAGAGGATCGCAGCGCGGCCGATTTCATGCAGGTCTGCCTGCGCTGGCACGACGCGTTCAATCGCATGGAATATGGCGGCGTGCCGATCATCGCCGTACTGCAGGGCGCGGTCGTGGGCGGCGGGCTGGAACTGGCCTCGGCCGCGCATATCCGGGTGGCGGGGCCCGGCACCTATTTCGGCCTCCCCGAGGGGCAGCGCGGCCTGTTCACCGGGGGCGGTGCGACGATCCGGGTGGCCGACCTGATCGGCAAGGCGCGGATGATCGACATGATGCTGTCGGGCCGCCTCTATCGCGGGGACGAGGCCGTGTCGGTGGGCCTGTGCCAATACCTTGTGGACGACCCGGCCGCGCAGGCGCTGCAGATCGCGCGCCAGGCCGCGCAGAACCCGCCTTTGTCGAACTTCGCCATCTGCTCGGCCATCAGCCACATGCAGAACATGAGCGCGCTGGACGCGGCCTATGCGGAAGCGGCGGTGGCGGGTGTGGTCAACACGCAGGCCGCCGCCCGCGACCGGCTGGCGGCCTTTGCCAGCGGGGCGGCGGCCCGCATCCGGCCCACGGATTAGGGCGCCCATGCCCCGGTGCCGACAGGCGCCGGGGCAGCGGTCTGGCGGGGCTCGATGCCCCGCCCGACCGCCCCTCGCTCAGGTCACGACCATCGTGACCAGACCCGCGATCCCGCCGATCGCCATCAGCCCCAGCACGACGAAGGCCCCGTCCCGCGCCAGCAGGCCAAAGGCCATCAGGCTGACCACCACGCCCATCAGCGACGATGTGAACGGCACCAGCTCCAGAAACGGCATCGCCATCCCGCAGCACAGGCAGATCGCCTGCACGATCCACCGCATCGGCCGCCGCACCAGCAGGGTCAGGCGCTCATCCGTGACCCGGTCCAGGAACCGCGCGGGCCGCTCCATCCAGTCCAGCCCCTTGCGCAGCCTTTCACCCGACACGCGCCGGTCCATCAGAAAGCCCGGCAGCCAGACATGATCCCGCCCGATCAGCATCTGCGCCGAAATCAGCGCGATCATGATCCCGCAGATGCTGGAAAACAGCGGCACGCCAGACAAAGGCGACACCACCGCCAGGGCGGGAATCATCAGATTGGGGGGCAAGGAATCCTCGCCCAAGGCCTCGACCACGCTGCGAACGCTGACGCGCGGGACATCGGCGGCCCCCCGGACGCGACCGATCAGGTCGGTGATGATCTGGTCGTCGGACATGCTCTGCTCCTGGGGGTGACGGCGCTTAACGCGGGCCGCGCGCGGGAGTTTCGCCTCAGCCCGCGCGGCGGGCCGCGACCAACAGCCGGTCCAGCGATTGCAGGAACCGCGCCCGGTCGGCCTTGCCGAAACCCGCCCCGCCGCCCTTGTGGAACGGGTCCGCCGCGCGGATGTCGGCCATCAGGTCGCGCGTGGCCAGGCGCGGCCCGATGTTGCGAACGTCCAGCACCTCTCCGGCATGGGTCAGCACCGCCGCCCCCGCCTTGATGCAGCGATCCGCCAGCGGCAGGTCGCCCGTCACCACCACGTCGCCCGGACCGCAGCTGTCGGCGATCCACTTGTCGGCCTCGTCCGGGCCCGCGGCCACGATCTGCAGCCGGACCAGCGGATGCGTGGGCATCCGCATGCCGCCGTTGCAGACCAGCACCATCGGCACACCCATGCGGATGGCCACCCGTTCGGCCTCGGCCTTGACCGGGCAGGCATCCGCATCGATGAACAGCGTGGTCATCAGTCGCGCAGCAGCTCGTTGATCGAGGTCTTGGAGCGCGTCTGCGCATCCACGCGCTTGACGATCACCGCGCAGTACAGGTTCACGCCGTTCTTGGACGGCATCGTGCCCGACACCACGACCGAACCCGCCGGAACCTCGCCATAGGTGACGGTGCCGGTCTCGCGGTCCACGATCTTGGTGGATTGGCCGATATAGACGCCCATGCCCAGGACCGATCCCTCGCGCACGATGCAGCCCTCGACCACCTCGGAGCGCGCGCCGATGAAGCAGTCATCCTCGATGATCGTCGGCCCCGCCTGCAGCGGCTCCAGCACGCCGCCGATGCCCACGCCGCCCGACAGGTGGACGTTGCGGCCGATCTGCGCGCAGCTGCCGACCGTGGCCCAGGTATCGATCATCGCCCCCTCGCCCACATGGGCGCCCAGGTTGACGAATGACGGCATCAGCACCGCGCCCTTGCCGATGAAGGCGCTGCGCCGAACGATCGCGCCGGGCACCGCGCGGAACCCCGCCGCACGCCAGTCATCGGCGGTCCAGCCGTGGAACTTGGACGGCACCTTGTCCCACCAGTTCGCGCCCTGCGGGCCGCCCGACATCTCCTCCATGTCGTTCAGGCGGAACGACAGCAGCACGGCCTTTTTCGCCCACTGGTTCACGTGCCAGTCGGCGCCGCGCTTTTCGGCCACGCGCAGGGTGCCGGCGTCCAGCTGGTGCAGCGTCTCCTCCACCGCCTCGCGGGTGGGGCCGGTGGTGGCGGGGGTGATCTCGGCGCGGGCCTCCCACGCGGTTTCGATGGCTTGTTCCAGATCTTGGGTCATCTTGGCCTCTTGTTGCTGTCGCGTCCGGGTGGAAACTGTTCCCCCGGGGCTATAAGCATCAAGCAATGCCCGCGCAATCCGCGCATCCCCCACGCCGAGGCCTTGATGACCGATACGACCGAACAGGACCGCGCCCACCCCCTGCCCCACAGCAGCCGCGACGCCGCCCGTGTCCAGCATGTGCCCGACACGCCGCAGACCCGCGCGCCGTCCTATCGGCTGGCCTTCACCGACCACGATTTCCTGCTGCGAGAGGAGCTGCGCCCCGTCCGCCTTCAGCTGGAACTGCTGAAGCCGCAGATGGTGATGGACGAACACGGCATCGAATCCACCGTGGTGATGTTCGGCGGCGCGCGCATCCCGGCGCCCGACGGCGCCCCCCGCGACGCGCGCAGCCCCGCCCTGGCCGAGATGTCGAAATACTATACCGAGGCGCGCCAGTTCGCCCGCCTGATGACCGAACGCAGCCTGGCGCAGGGCGGCAAGGACCTGGTCATCTGCACCGGCGGCGGCCCCGGCGTGATGGAGGCGGGCAACCTGGGCGCGCATGAGGTCGGCGGCCAGTCGATCGGCCTGGGCATCGTGCTGCCGCATGAACAGGCGCCCAACCCCTATGTCTCGCCGGACCTGTGCTTCAACTTCCACTATTTCGCGATCCGCAAGATGCACTTCCTGATGCGCGCCCGCGCGATCACGGTGTTCCCCGGCGGATTCGGCACCCTGGACGAGCTGTTCGAGGCGCTGACCCTGATCCAGACCGGCCGCATGGCCCGCATCCCCGTCCTGCTGTTCGGCGCGGAATTCTGGGACGGCATCATCAACTGGCAGGCGCTGGCCCGCGCGGGCACCATCAGCCCGTCCGACCTGGACCTGATCCGCTATGTCGAGACCGCGGACGAGGCCGTGGCCATCATCGACGCCTGGACGCCCGCATGAAACGCTTGCATCGCGCCTGTGGCCCGATCATGCAGAACGCATGACACACGCGCTGGACGATCTGGGCTGGGGGCCCTTCTTTGCCGATCAGGTGACGGACGACGATGCCGGGCTGGTGCCCATGCGCATCGCCGCCGTGCACCGGTCGCGGCTGATGGCCGAAACCGGCGCGGGCCAGGTGCGGCTGGACTTGCCGATCCATGCCTCGACCGCCGATTACGCGGTGGGGGACTGGGTGCTGGCCAAGGGTGACACGCGCGTGGTGGCCCGCCTGCTGGACCGCCGCGCCCTGCTGCGCCGCCGGACCGAGGGCGCCGATACCCGCCAGCTGATCGCCGCCAATGTCGACACGCTGTTCGTGGTCACGTCGTGCAACGACGATTTCAACCCGGCGCGTCTGGAACGCTATCTGGCCCTGGCGAACGAGGCCGGGACCGACCCGGTGATCGTGCTGACCAAGATCGACAAGGTGGACGACCCGTCCGACTGGATCGACCGCGCCCGCGCCCTGCAGCGCGGGTTGCAGGTCGTGGCGCTGAACGCGAAATCGCCCGATGCGGCGGACGTGCTGGCACCCTGGTGCGGAGCGGGGCGGACGGTGGCGCTGGTCGGCTCGTCCGGGGTGGGCAAATCGACGCTGCTGAACACGCTGTCGGGGCGCGATGCGCAGGCCACCGGCGATATCCGCGAATCGGACGCCAAGGGGCGGCACACGACCACATCGCGGTCGCTGCATCCGGTGGCGGGCGGGGGCTGGGTCATCGACACGCCCGGCATGCGCACGCTGCACGTGGCCGATGTCGCCGTGGGCATCGAGATGCTGTTTGCGGAAATCACCGAGCTGGCGCCCCAATGCCGGTTCCGCGACTGCACCCATGCGCATGAGCCGGGCTGCGCGGTGCAGGCGGCGGTGCGCGCCGGCACGCTGGACGCGGGTCGCCTGGACCGCTGGCGCAAGCTGCATGACGAAAATCGCGACAACACCCCCGTCCAGACCGGGCCGCGCGGCAATCGCACGACCCTGCCCCGCGGGTCGAAACGCCGCTAGGCCGTTTCGGCGGCGATCTGGGCGCGCGATTTGCGGCCCCGTTCGGTCGCCGATTTCAACTGACCGCAGGCGGCCATGATGTCCTCGCCGCGCGGGGTGCGGATCGGGCTGGCATAGCCGGCATTGTGGATGATGTCGGCAAACGCATGGATGCGGTTGTTGCTGGAGCGTTTGTAGGGCGCGCCGGGCCATTCGTTGAACGGGATCAGGTTGATCTTGGCCGGGATGCCGCGGATCAGCTCGACCAGGCGGTGCGCGTCGGCATCGCTGTCGTTCACGCCCGCCAGCATGACGTATTCGAACGTGATCCGCTCGCTGTTGGTCAGACGCGGGTAGTCGCGCAAGGCGGCCAGCAGCGTCTCGATGTTCCAGCGCTTGTTGATGGGGACCAAGCGGTCGCGGACCTCATCCGTCGTGGCGTGAAAGCTGACGGCCAGCAGGCAGCCGATCTCCTGCGCGGTGCGGGCGATCTCGGGGACCACGCCGCTGGTCGACAGGGTGATGCGGCGGCGCGACAGGGACAGGCCCTCGTTGTCCATGACGACCTTCATCGCGTCGCGGACATTGTCGAAGTTGTACAAGGGCTCGCCCATGCCCATCAGGACGATGTTGCTGATCAGCCGCGTCTCGTCCTTGGGGGCGCCCTGAACGGGCCATTCGCCCAGATCGTCGCGCGCCAGCATCAGCTGGCCGACGATTTCCCCGGCGGTCAGGTTGCGCACCAGCTTTTGCGTGCCGGTGTGGCAAAAGGAACAGGTCAGCGTGCAGCCGACCTGGCTGCTGACGCACAGCGTGCCGCGGCCCTCTTCGGGGATATAGACGACCTCGACCTCATGGCCGCCGGCGATGCGGACCAGATATTTGCGGGTGCCGTCATTGCTGACCTGGCGCGTCACGACCTCGGGCAGGGTGATTTCGAAATTCCGGGCCAGCAGGGCGCGGTAATCCTTGGCCAGGTTGGTCATCTGGGCGAAATCGCGCACGCCCCAGTGATAGACCCACTGCCAGACCTGGCCCACGCGCATCTTGGCCTGACGTTCGGGCGTACCCGCCGCGATCAGCGCGTCCAGCAGCTGCGCGCGGGTCAGGCCGACGATGTTCGTCAGCCCCCCGTCCGGCAGCTTGCGCGGAATGGTCAGCACGTCTTGCGTGATCGGGGCCGCGCCTGCGGCCTGCATGGGAACGACGGTCATGGGCCACCCGGAGATTTGCGTAAGGTGCCGGACATAAGACAGGCGGCGCCGGAAATCAACCGGCGCCGCCCCTGAGAATGTCGTGGGCCTTGTGGCCTTACTGGCAGCGCGACCGCGCGGTGTTCGTCGCGGCGGTGATGCCCGACAGGCTGAACGTGTCCTTGGTCGTGGTGCCGCGGGCCGAACGGCCGGTGACGACGGCCGACGATCCGGCGCGCAGAGCGGCGATCAGCGCCTCGTCATCGGCGGGGCTGCCGGTCCAGGCGCTCTCGGCCTCGGTGAACAGGTTGAAGGTGCGGCCGCCGACATCGACCTCGACCGTCGAATCGGGGGCGAAGGGATAGCCGCCGCTGAAGCTGACCTCGCCGTTCTGGCCCGGGCGATAGGCCACATACAGGCGGATGTCGCCGCGCGACACCTCGGTCGGCTGTCCGTTGCGGGTGTTCAGGGTCGAGCGCGGGGGCGACACGGCCCAGCATTCGCGCGGATTGTCCGCCGCGAAGACCGTCCAGTCCCCTTCGGTCGCCACGACGTTGCTGGATTCTTGCGCAACAGCCGTGCCCAATCCGGCGATCAGGACAAGGCTGGCGCCCAGTCCGCGCAGGGTGGTGGTAATCATGCTCTGGCCTCCTGCCATTCAATTCGCCGCTTCGCCCGGCGTTCTTCCTGATTGCTGTGGTCTTTTCAACCATCTGTCGTCAGGATAGCGAAAATCGCCGCCCGTGAAAGGCCGCGCAAGCAAAATCGCGCAATTGTCAGGGAGAAAACATGCGGTCTGCGGACATGATCGAACTGTGGCGCGGCCCCCTTTGCGAAAGCCTGCATCGCGGCCATGCGGTGATCTGCGACGCGCATGGCGTGGTCGAGGCCTGGGGCGTGCCCGGACAGGTGATCTATCCCCGGTCGTCGTGCAAGATGATCCAGGCGCTGCCCCTGATCGAAAGCGGGGCGGCGGACGCGGCGGGGCTGACCGACCGCCAGCTGGCGCTGGCCTGCGCCAGCCATTCGGGGGCGGCGATGCATGTCGCGACCGTGGACGGCTGGCTGAGCGGGCTGGGCCTGGGCGAACCCGATCTGCGCTGCGGCTGCCACATGCCCCGCGACGCGGCCGAGAACCGCCGCCTGACCTGTTCGGACACCGCGCCCTGCCAGCTGCACAACAACTGTTCGGGCAAGCATGCCGGGTTCCTGACGCTGAACCGCCACCTGAAGGGCGGGCCGGATTATGTCGAGCCCGACCACCCGGTCCAGCGCGCCGTCAAGGCCACCTTCGAGGAGGTCACCGACGAGGACAGCCCCGGCTTTGGCATCGACGGCTGCTCGGCCCCGAACTGGGCCTGCACGGTCGAGGGGCTGGCCCGCGCGATGGCGCGGTTCGCCAATCCCGGCACCGACCGGCGCGGACAGGCCATGCGGCGGCTGGTCGACGCGATGCGCACCCATCCCGAGATGGTCGCCGGAGAGGGCCGGTCCTGCACCGAACTGATGCGCGCCATGGGCGGCGTCGCGGCCATCAAGACCGGGGCCGAGGCGGTGTTCGTGGCGATCCTGCCCGATCAGGGCCTGGGCGTCGCGCTCAAGATCACCGATGGCGCCACCCGCGCCAGCGAGGCCGCGATCACCGCGCTGCTGATCCATCTGCGGGTGCTGGACGCGGGCCATCCGGCCGCGCAGGCGCATCTGGACGGCCCGATCCTGAACTGTCGCGGCATGGTCACCGGCAACCTGCGCCGCGCGCCGGGCTTTCCCGGCTGAGCACCGTCACATCCCCGACATGCAGTCGTGGTTCACTGACAGGACGGGATACCCCCGTCCCGTCCCCCTGCCCCCGAACCGGCGCCCCTTGGCAGAGGTGGCGCCGGATGCGGGGCCTCAGATCATCTGCCAGATCAGCCGCCCCGCCAGCAGGGTCGAGGTCACGACCAGCAGCGGCTTGATCAGCCGCGCGCCGATGCGCGAGGCCAGCCGCGCCCCCAGCATCGCCCCCGCGATCTGTGCCGCCCCCATCGCCATGCCCAGCAGCCACAGCGGCTGCCCGACCAGCGCGAATGCCCCCAGACCGCCCAGATTCGAGGCAAAGTTCAACAGCTTGGTATGCGCCGTGGCCTTCAGCACCCCGTATCCGGCCAGCGTGACGAACCCGATCATGTAGAACGCCCCCGCCCCCGGCCCGATCAGGCCGTCATAAAAGCCGATGAACGGCACCACGGTCGCCGCAAAGACCAGCGGCGTCAGGCGGCGCGTGCGGTCCAGGTCGTTCAGCCCCGGCTTGAAGGCAAAGAACAGCGCGATGCCGATCAGGATCACCGGCAGGATCAGCCGCAGCCCGTCGGTCGGGATCGCGCTGACCAGCACCGCGCCCGCAGCCCCCGCCGCCCCCGCGATCAGCGCCGATCGCCACTGGCTGCGCAGATCGACCAACCCCCGCGCCGCATAGCTGAGCGCCGCGGTGCCCGCGCCAAAGACGCCCTGCACCTTGTTCGTGGCCAGCGCCTGCGCGGGCGACAGGCCCGCCAGCATCAGGATGGGCAGCGTGATCAGCCCGCCTCCGCCCGCGATCGCATCGACGAATCCTGCGGCAAAGGCCGCCATCATCAGCAGCATCACCAGATCGGCGGTCAGTTCGAACATCATCGGGGCTTTCGGTGTGGCGGGAAACGGGTCAGGGTGTTACGAAATCGTCGTCCGCAAAGCCCTGCAGATACAGCAGCGCGGTCAGGTCGCCGTGGTTGATGCGGATCTGGGCCTGGGCGGCGACGGCGGGTTTTGCGTGCAGCGCCACCCCAGCACCGGCCAGCTGGATCATGCCCAGATCGTTGGCCCCGTCGCCCACCGCGATGGCGTTCTGCGGCGTGGTGCCAAGGCGGGCGGCGATCTGGGTCAGGGCGTCGACCTTGGCCTCGCGGCCCAGGATTGGCAGGCCGACCTGACCGGTCAGCACCCCGTCCTGCACCAGCAGCGTGTTGGCGCGATGTTCGTCAAAGCCCAAGGTCTGCGCCACGGCCTGGGTAAAGCTGGTAAAGCCCCCCGACACCAGCGCGGTATAGGCCCCATGCGCGCGCATGGTGGCCACCAGCGCCGGCCCGCCCGCGGCATAGGTGATGCGCTCGGCCAGGACCTGCGCGATGACCGCCTCCGGCAGGTTGGCCAGCAGGGCCACGCGTTCGGTCAGGGCGGCGTTGAAATCCAGCTCTCCGTTCATGGCGCGGGCGGTGATGTCGGCCACGCGGGGGCCGAAACCGGCCATGTCGGCCAGCTCGTCGATGCATTCCTGGTTGATCATGGTCGAATCCATGTCGGCGATCAGGATGCGCTTGCGCCGCCCGCCTGCGGGTTGGATCGCCAGGTCGATGCCGATCATCTGCAGGTCGGACCAGACCTGATCGGCATCCTGCGGCGGGGTCGCGATGTCGAATTCGGCGGCGACGCCCGGCGACAGCCAGCGCGTCACATCGCCGCCCCACCGGTCGGACAGACCGCCGGGCAAAGCATCATCCAGATTGGCTGCGGCAGGCGCCGCGATCAGCGAGACGGTGAACATGGGCGCGGTCCTTGTACGGTTGCGTCCGGGTGTAGGGCAAAGTTTTTTCTTGCGCCAGAGCGGGCGGGGCCTTAGGTCGGTCGACGGGACACCCCTCCCCAACGAGGGGCTTTTTAGCTGGAAGGCTAGCCAGATGACCGATCATCCGATCCCGGCTGCGCGCCCGGAAAACCCGCGCTTTTCTTCGGGCCCCTGCGCCAAGATCCCCCATTATTCGCTGGACATGCTGTCGGACGCCCCCCTGGGCCGTTCGCATCGCGCCGCTGTCGGCAAGTCCAAGCTGGCCGAGGCCATCGACCTGACCCGCGCGGTTCTGGGCGTGCCGGCCGATTACCGCATCGGCATCGTGCCCGGCTCTGACACCGGCGCGGTCGAGATGGCGATGTGGACCCTGCTGGGTCAGCGCCCCGTCGAGATGCTGGCCTGGGAAAGCTTTGGCGAGGGCTGGGTCACCGACGCGGTCAAGCAGCTGAAGCTGGACGCCACCGTCCGCACCGCCGATTACGGCAAGATCGTCGATCTGACGCAGGTCGATTTCGACAAGGACGTCGTCTTCACCTGGAACGGCACCACCAGCGGCGTGCGCGTCCCCAATGGCGACGCGATTCCCGCCGACCGCGACGGGTTGACCATCTGCGACGCGACCAGCGCGGCCTTTGCCATGGACCTGCCGTGGGACAAGCTGGATGTGGTGACCTTCAGCTGGCAGAAGGTGCTGGGCGGAGAGGGCGCGCATGGCGTGCTGATCCTGTCGCCGCGCGCGGTCGAGCGGCTGGAGACGTATACCCCCGCCTGGCCGCTGCCCAAGATTTTCCGCATGACCAAGGGCGGCAAGCTGATCGAGGGCATCTTCAAGGGTGAGACGATCAACACGCCGTCCATGCTGGCGGTCGAGGATTATCTGGTCGCGCTGAAATGGGCGCAATCCCTGGGCGGCCTGCACGCGCTGATCGCGCGGGCCGACGCCAATGCGGCTGCGGTGCGCGATTTCATCGCGGACAAGGACTGGATCGCGGATCTGGCCGAGGACCCGGCGACGGCTTCGACCACCAGCGTGTGCCTGAAGTTCACCGACCCCGCCATCAAGGACGGGGCCGCCTTCGCCAAGGCCGTGGCCAAGCGGCTGGAGAAGGAAGGCGTGGCGCTGGACGCCGGCGCCTATCGCGACGCGCCTGCAGGCCTGCGCATCTGGTGTGGATCAACGGTCGAGGCCAGCGATGTCGCGGCGCTGATGCCGTGGATCGAATGGGCCTATCGTGCCGAGTTGGCCGCCCAATAAGCCGAGAGGACCGGGGGCCAGCCCCCGGACCCCCGGGATATTTTCCTGAAGAAGAAACATGGCGTCGGCGAGGCCTGGCCCCGATGCCCTTGCAAGGATGAATGACATGCCGAAAGTTCTCGTGTCCGACAAGCTGTCGGAAACCGCCGTCCAGATTTTCCGCGATCGTGGGGTTGAGGTGGATTACCTGCCCGATTTGGGCAAGGACAAGGACAAGCTGGCCGAGATCATCGGGCAGTATGACGGGCTGGCGATTCGGTCCGCCACCAAGGTGACCGACAAGCTGCTGGAGGCCGCCACCAACCTGAAGGTGATCGGTCGTGCGGGCATCGGGGTAGACAATGTCGACATCCCGGCTGCCAGCAAGAAGGGCGTGATTGTGATGAACACGCCCTTTGGCAACAGCGTCACCACCGCCGAGCATGCCATCGCGATGATGTTCGCGGTCGCCCGCCAGCTGCCCGAGGCCAGCGTGTCGACCCATGCCGGCAAGTGGGAAAAGAACCGCTTTATGGGGGTCGAGCTGTTCAACAAGACCCTGGGCGTGATCGGCGCGGGCAATATCGGCGGGATCGTGATCGACCGCGCCCTGGGCCTGCACATGAAGGTGCTGGCCTATGACCCCTTCCTGTCCGAGGACCGCGCCAAGGAGCTGGGCGTGACCAAGGTCGAGTTGGACGACCTGCTGGCACGGGCCGATTTCATCACCTTCCACGTGCCTCTGACCGAGAAGACGAAGAACATCCTGTCGCGCGAGGCCATCGCCAAGCTGAAGAAGGGCGTGCGGATCATCAACTGCGCCCGCGGCGGCCTGGTGGACGAGGAGGCGCTGGCCGAGGCGCTGAAGGATGGTCGCGTGGCCGGGGCCGCGTTCGACGTCTTTGCGGTCGAGCCCGCGACGGACAGCCCGCTGTTCAACCTGCCCAACGTCGTCGTGACGCCCCACCTGGGCGCCGCCACCACCGAGGCGCAGGAGAACGTCGCCCTGCAGGTGGCCGAACAGATGTCGGATTACCTGCTGTCGGGTGCGGTTCAGAATGCGCTGAACATGCCGTCCGTCACCGCCGAAGAGGCCGCCGTGATGGGGCCGTGGATCAAGCTGGCATCGCACCTGGGCGCGTTCGTCGGCCAGATGACGGACGAGCCGATCAA
Organism: Paracoccus hibiscisoli; assembly: GCF_005048265.1. Classification (GTDB taxonomy): domain Bacteria; phylum Pseudomonadota; class Alphaproteobacteria; order Rhodobacterales; family Rhodobacteraceae; genus Paracoccus; species Paracoccus hibiscisoli. The sequence goes on along the minus strand of NZ_SUNH01000009.1, from coordinate 115,692 downwards.
GGCGATCAACGTGCTGTATGATGGCGTTGTGTCGGAAATGAACCTGAACGCGCTGAACGCGGCCGTGATCGCGGGCGTGATGAAGGCGGGCAACCCGGACGTGAACATGGTCTCCGCGCCGGTCATGGCCAAGGAGCGCGGCGTGCAGGTGTCGACCACCAAGCAGGATAAGGCCGGCGCCTTTGAGGGTTACGTCAAGGTCACCTGCGTGACCGAGACACGCGAACGCTCGATCGCCGGCACCGTGTTCAGCGACGGCAAGCCGCGCTTTATCCAGATCCGCGGGATCAACGTCGATGCCGAGGTCGGCCACCACATGCTGTATACCCGCAACAAGGATGTGCCGGGCGTGATCGGCGCCCTGGGGATGACCTTGGGCGATCTGGGCGTGAACATCGCGAACTTTACCCTGGGGCGGTCCGCCAATGGCGCGGATGCCATCGCGATCCTGTACCTGGACGAGGCGATCAGCGACGAGGCCCTGGCCACGCTGCAGAACACCGGCAAGTTCCTCCAGGCCCGCCGCCTGCAATTCGAGGTTTGACCTTGGCCCCGCACGCCCCTAGCCATGGGGCGTGCGGCCTGCCTGCCGCGCGCCACGGTCAGGGGACAGATGCGACTTTATGCAATTGGCGACATTCACGGACAGCTGGACCTGCTCAAGGCCGCGCATCAGCGGATCTTTGACGACGGAGGCCCTGACGCGGTCATCGCCCATGTCGGCGACCTGATCGACCGCGGCCCCGATTCGCGCGGCGTGGTCGAGTATCTGATGCAGGGACAGCGCGCCGGGCGGCCCTGGATCGTGACCCGCGGCAATCACGACCGCTTTCTGCCGGCATTCCTGAACAGCCCGGATTGGATCGACCCCGGCCTGTCCTCGGGGCAGCATTGGGTGGATCATCCGGGCCTGGGGGCCGCGGCCACGCTGCGGTCATATGGGGTGGACCCGGATCAGCCGCGCGATGCGCTGCTGCGCGACGCGCGGGCGGCGGTGCCCGCGGATCACGCGCGCTTTCTGGCGGCGCTGCCGCTGTGGTATCTGCATCCGCTGGCGCTGGTCGTGCATGCGGGCGTCCGGCCGGGGGTCGATCTGCAGAACCAGGCCGAGGGTGATCTGGTCTGGATCCGGCAGGGGTTCCTGGACAGCGACGCCGATCACGGCACGCTGGTCGTGCATGGCCACACCGCGCTGGAGGCGCCGCGGCTGTATCGCAACCGCCTGAACCTGGATGGCGGGGCGGCCTATGGGCGCCCCCTGTCGGCCGCGGTGATCGAGCAGGGCGCCGTCCATTTGCTGACCGACAGCGGCCGCCACCTGATGCGCGTCGACTAGGGTCGCGCGCAGCGTTCGGGCATCCGGTGGACAGAATCACCGTGGCGCGTTAGAACGCGCGCTTATTTCCGAATGATCGCGGATGGACAGATGGAACCCCCCCGGATGCAGGCCCAGAGCCGCCACGCGAAATACAGCCTGGGCCAGGTCGTCCGGCACCGCACGCGCCCGTTCCGCGGGGTGATCTTCGACGTCGATCCGGAATTCGCCAATACCGAGGAATGGTACGAATCGATCCCCGAGGATTCGCGCCCCGACCGGGACCAGCCCTTCTATCACCTGTTCGCCGAGACCGAGGCCACCTATTACGTGGCCTATGTCTCGGAACAGAACCTGGAGCCGGACGCCTCGGGCGAGCCGCTGGACCACCCGGAGGTGGGCGACATGTTCACGGCCTTTCAGGATGGCAGGTACCATCTGGTCGGGCTGGTCAACTGACGCTCAGCTGGCCTCAAGCTGGGCAAAGGGGATGCTGAAGGCCAGATAGTTGCGGCTTTCCTCGCGGTAATAGCACAGCGCCTGCGTCAGGTCCTGGATCAGGAACCAGCCGAAGCCGCCCTCGGGCAGATCGTCCGCGACCATGTCCGGCAGGCTGCGGGGCAGCAGGCAGTCATCGGGCAGCGACACGCCGTCATCGGTCAGCGCGCAGGCCAGCCCGGAATTGTGGCGCACGATGCACAGGTGGATCACCGGCAGGGGCCCCGGCCCGGGGGCGGCCTGCCCCAGGGGCGCGTGTTCGGCGACGTTGTTCATCACCTCGGCCAGGACCAGCTCCAGCCGGCCCAGGGTATCGTCGCTGACCTCTCCGCGAAAGCGGTGGCGGACATCCTGCAGGGTGTCGCGCACGGTCAGCGGATGGGCGTTCAGAACGCGATGGAACATGGGCTGGGTCAGCGTCGAGGCGCGGTTCCCGATCCCCGGATCGGACCGTTCGGTGGGTGTCATTCACGTGGCTCCTTCTGAGCGGTGAGGGGCTGGATGTCGAAGACGCTGTCCATCCGCGTCAGTCGGAACACCCGTTCGACATTGGGCGTCAGCGCCAGCAGCACCAGCGCCAGGTTGTCCGGCAGGCTTTTGCGGACCGCGATCATGGCCCCCAGCCCCGAACTGTCCATGAAATCCACCGACCCCATGTCCAGATGCACGGGCTTGCGGTTCTTGACCACGATCTCGCGCAGCTTGTCCTTGAACAGGGTCGCAATGGCCGCGTCGATCCGCGATTCCGTCACCTTGATGTTCAGATGGGATTCGGCATCCTCGACGATGAACTGCATGATCAGGCCTTCCTTGCGTTCCTGCACCCTTGACTAGACCCAAAAGGTTACGATCCGGTAAGCGCAGGGCAGGACCGTCAGGGGGGAAGATCATGACAAATCGAAATATCTACGTGCTGGGCGCCGCGCGCACGCCGATGGGCGGGCTGATGGGGGCACTGTCGAGCGTCGCGGCAGCCGATCTGGGCGGCGCGGCGATCGCCGCAGCCCTGGCGCGGGCCGGACAGCCCCAGCCGGACGCGCTGTTCATGGGCTGCGTGCTGCCCGCGGGTCAGGGTCAGGCGCCTGCCCGCCAGGCCGGTTTCGCGGGCGGGCTGGGCCAGGAGGTGCCCGCCACGACGCTGAACAAGATGTGCGGATCGGGGATGCAGGCCGCGATGATGGCTGCCGACATGATCCTGGCGGGCAGCGCCGATCTGGTGGTCGCGGGCGGCATGGAGAGCATGTCTAACGCCCCCTATCTGCTGCCCCGGATGCGGGCGGGCGCGCGGTTGGGCCATGCGCAGGCGCTGGACCACATGTTCCTGGACGGGCTGGAGGACGCCTATGACAAGGGCCGCCTGATGGGCACCCTTGCCGAGGATTGCGCGGCCGAATTCGCGTTCTCGCGTCAGGCGCAGGACGATTATGCCCTGACCAGCCTGACCCGCGCGCAGGAAGCCATCGCCAGCGGCGCCTTTGCCACCGAAATCGCGCCCGTCACCGTGCCCGCGCGCGGCAAGGTCACCATCGTCGAGACCGACGAACAGCCCGGCCTGGCCCGCCCCGACAAGATCCCCCTGCTGAAGCCGGCCTTTCGCCTGGATGGCACGGTGACGGCGGCCAACAGCTCCAGCATCTCGGACGGGGCGGCGGCGCTGGTGCTGGGAACGCGGGCCGAGGGCGCGCTGGCGCGCATCGTGGGCTATGCCAGCCACGCGCAGGCGCCGGGCCAGTTCCCGACCGCCCCCGTCCCGGCCGCCGAAAAGCTGCTGGCGCGGATCGGGTGGGACAAGGACAGCGTAGATCTGTGGGAGGTGAACGAGGCCTTTGCCGTCGTGCCGATGGCCTTCATGGCGCGGATGGGCCTGTCCCATGACCGCGTCAACGTGAATGGCGGCGCCTGCGCCCTGGGCCACCCGATCGGCGCATCGGGGGCGCGCATCATCGTGACGCTGATCCATGCGCTGCAGGCGCGCGGGCTGCGGCGCGGCGTCGCGGCCATCTGCATCGGCGGCGGCGAAGGCACGGCTTTGGCGGTCGAACTGACCTGATCTGCCCAGGAATCGCGCAACCGGCGTGCGGATTGCCCGGGTCGGCGCGGCCCCTGCGGGGCTGATGCGGAACTATTGGGCAACGGCCCCGGTTCTTCTGTGGACATCGTGGAACCGGGCGCGGATCATCAGGATCACAGAACAGCCCGGGCGAACGGTGCGTCAGTACATTGGGGGGATAATGAGTTATTACAACGAGATGTTCGAAGGCGACCGCGTTCGCGACCCCTATGCCCGGCTGCGGGACTGGGTCGAGACCATGCCCGACGATTTCCGCCAGATGAAGCAGGCCGAGGCCGAGGCGCTGTTCCGCCGCATCGGCATCACCTTTGCCGTCTATGGCGAGGGCGGCGATCCGGACCGGCTGATCCCCTTCGACATGATGCCCCGCGTCTTCGAGCAGGCCGAGTGGCGCAAGCTGGAGCGGGGCATCAAACAGCGCGCCCGGGCGCTGAACGCGTTCCTGCGCGACGTCTATGGCCGCGGAGAGATCATCCGCGCGGGCCGCATCCCCGCCCGCCTGGTCTATCAGAACGAGGCCTACGAAAAGTCCGTGGTCGGCGTCGTGCCGCCGCGCGGCATCTATTCCCACATCATCGGCATCGACCTGGTCCGCACCGCCAAGGACGAGTTCTATGTCCTTGAGGACAACTGCCGCACGCCGTCCGGGGTCAGCTATATGCTGGAAAACCGCGAGATCATGATGCGCATGTTCCCGCAGCTGTTCCGCGGCAACCGGATCGAGCCGGTGGACCAATATCCCGACCTTCTGCGCCGCACGCTGGAATCGGTGGCGCCCGCCAAATGCAACGACCGCCCGACCTGCGTGATCCTGACGCCTGGCCATTACAACAGCGCCTATTACGAGCACAGCTTTCTGGCCAACCTGATGGGGGTCGAGCTGGTCGAGGGGCAGGATCTGTTCGTGGATGGCGAATTCTGCTATATGCGGACCACCACGGGCCCCAAACGCGTCGACGTGATCTATCGCCGGATCGACGATCCCTATCTGGACCCGCTATGCTTCCGCCCCGATTCGATGCTGGGCATTCCGGGGCTGATGGACGTCTATCGCTCGGGCGGGGTGTCGATCTGTTCGGCGCCGGGCGCGGGCGTGGCCGATGACAAGGCGATCTATACCTTCGTCCCCGAGATGATCCGGTTCTATCTGGGAGAGGAGCCGATCCTGAACAACGTCCAGACCTGGACGCTGTGGAAGGACGACGATTACCGCTATGTGATGGAGAACCTGGGCGATCTGGTCGTCAAGGAGGTCCACGGATCGGGCGGATACGGCATGCTGGTCGGCCCGAAATCCACCAAGGAGGAGATCGAGGCGTTCCGCGCCAAGATCCAGGCCAATCCGTCGAACTACATCGCCCAGCCTACGCTGGCGCTGTCGACCTGCCCGACCTTCGTCGAGGAGGGCATCGCGCCGCGCCACGTGGACCTGCGCCCCTATTGCCTGTGCGGCGACAGGATCGAGCTGGTGCCGGGGGGCTTGACCCGCGTGGCGCTGCGCGAGGGGTCGCTGGTTGTGAACTCGTCACAGGGCGGGGGTGTCAAGGACACCTGGGTCCTGTCGGAATGAGAGGGGGAACGACCATGCTCAGCCGCACCGCGTCCAACCTGTTCTGGATGGGCCGCCATCTGGAACGCGCCGAAACCGCCGCCCGCCTGCTGGATGTGGGCCAGCGCATCACGCTGCTGCCCAATACCGAGCTGGGGTATCAGAACGAATGGAATTCGCTGCTGCAGGCCTCGGGCAGCTCGGACATGTTTGCCGAGAAATACGGCGCGATCACCCAGGAGAACATCGAGGAGTTCATCTTCTTCGATCGCGCCAACCCCTCATCCGTGGCCAGCTGCCTGGAGAAGGCGCGCGAGGCCGGGCGCATCGTCCGCACCGCACTGACCAGCCAGGTCTGGGACGCGCTGAACGTGTCGTACCAGGAGCTGCGCAAGATCGAGCGCTTGCCCCGCGCCAAGCTGGACACCGCATCCCTGACCGATTTCACCACCAGCCACACCTCGACCGTGCGCGGCGCGATCAACGCGACGCAGCTGCGCAACGACGGCTGGCATTTCATGAACCTGGGATACGGGCTGGAGCGCGCCGACGCGACCGCCCGCCTGCTGGACGTCAAGTATTTCGTCCTGCTGCCGCGCATCGAATTCGTGGGATCGGGGCTGGACACCTATCAGTGGCAGGTGATCCTGCGGGCGCTGTCGGCGCACAGGGCCTATCACTGGGCCTATGGCGGCGACATCACTGCGGGTCAGGTGGCCGATTTCCTGATCCTGAACGGGGAAAGCCCGCGCGCGCTGATCACCTCGCTGTATGAAACCGTGTGGCACCTGGAGGGACTGGCGCGCCGCTATGGTGACGGCGTGCCGACCAGCGCCCGCGACAAGGCGCGCGAGGTGCTGGCCGCCCTGCAGGCCCGCGACATCGAGATGATCTTTGACGAGGGGCTGCACGAATTCCTCAGCTGGTTCATCCAGGAACTGTCCACCATCTCGAACCTGGTCCATCAGGACTACCTGCTGGGAGGCGTCTAGATCATGAAGCTGAAGATCTCTCACGAGACGGTCTATCGTTACGACCAGCCGATCCGGAACCTGGTGCAGAGCCTGCGCCTGACCCCCTCGGTCTTCGAGGGGCAAAAGACCCATGACTGGCAGATCGACGTGTCGGGCGGCATCAAGGGGCCGGGCTTTCGTGACGGCGCGGGCGACTGGATCGAGGGCTGGACCGTGCGCGGCCCGGTCGATCACGTCACCGTCCGCATCAGCGGCCGCATCGACACCCGCGACATGGCGGGCGTGCTGCGCGGCCACCGCGAGATGATCAACCCGCTGACCTATCTGCGCGACAGCCCCGTCACCCAGCCCGACGCGGCGCTGCGCGAACTGGCGGGTTCGGTCACCGAGACCGATCCGCTGGCCTTGGCTCATGGCCTGTCGCTGGCCATTCACGAGCGGATCGCCTTTCGCAACGGCGTGACCCATAACGGCACCACTGCCGCCGAGGCCTTGGCCTTGGGCGAAGGGGTCTGCCAGGATCACACCCATGCCCTGACCGCGCTGGCCCGTCTGCGGGGGATACCTGCACGCTATGTTTCGGGCTATCTGCATTCGACCATCGACGGACAGGCCCATGACGCCGCCCATGCCTGGGCCGAGATCATGGTCGAGGGTCTGGGCTGGGTCGGGTTCGATGCCGCGAACAAATGCTGTCCCGACGACCGCTACGTCCGATTGGGGTCCGGCATCGACGCCAATGACGCCGCCCCGATCCGCGGCGTGGCTATGGGCACGGGCGCCGAGGACATGGACGTCATGGTCCGGGTCGAGGAAATCGCCCAATAGCAAACATCGACGGACCGGAGGGCGCACCCCCCGGTCCGCCGGTCGTTACAGCGTGATGCGATACCGGACAAAGCCGTCGCCCGTCTCTCCGGCGGGCTCCAGCGTCAGGGCGGTCACGGCATCGGCATAGGTCGCGGCACCCGGACCCGTCTCGAACAGCACCGTCGCGCCATCCTGCGGGACAAAGGACCAGTTGCCGTCCGCCGCGGGATCGATTGTGCCCTGTTCGACGATATAGCGCACGATCACGTCGCGGTTGGTGTCGGGCCCCTCAAAGACGATGGTGCTGCCATCCGCCCCCGGAAACGACCCCCCGCCCGAGGCGCGATAGTTGTTCGTGGCCACGATGAACTCGGCCTCCGGGTCGATGGGCTGGCCGTCGATCGCCAGATCCACGATCCGATGCGCATCCGCATCGGCCAGCGCCCCGTCGCCATCGAACCGCGACGGCTGCGACAGATCGATCCGATAGGTCACCCCGTCGATCACGTCGAAATTATAGCTGCGGAAATCCGGGTTCAGCAGCGGCTGATCCGCCTGCCCCGGTTCGATCCGGTTGAAGGCGCCGGCGCTGCGCTCCAGCCAATCCTTGACCTGCGCCCCGGTGATGCGCACGGCGCGGATGGTGTTGGGGTACAGATACAGGTCCGCCACGTTGCGGATCGCGATGTCGCCCGCGGGCACGTCGGTAAAGTAATCGGGGCCGCCCCGGCCGCCCGCCTTGAAGGGGGCTGCGGCAGACAGGATGGGCAGGCCCTCATGCTCGGTTCCCGCCAGCATCTGCGCGATGTACCAGCTTTGCGCGTTCGACACGATCTGGACCGACGGATCATCCGCCACCATCGCAAAATAGCTGTACAGCGGCGCGCTGGTCTGACCCACGGCGCGGCGGACATAGTCCAGCGTCTCCTGATGCGGGGTCGCGGTGGCCTGCTCGATGGCGGCGACGCTCTCGACCAGGGGGCTGACGGTGCCCTCGTCGTCGCGGGCATAGATGGGGCGCGCCTCGACCTGGTGGCTGGCCACGACCCAACCGTCGCCCTGCCGCTGCATCAGCAGATCGACCAGCCCCATATGCGACCCCCAGAACCCCGCCATCACGCCGGGCTTGCCGCCGATGGTGCCTGCGGCCACGTCCACGCCCTCGACCCCCTCGTAATCGGGGCCGGGAAAGACAGCGTGGGAATGGCCGGTCAGGACCACGTCGATGCCGTCGATGCCCGCCAGCGGGATGGCCGCGTTCTCCATCCCCGGCTCGGCGGTCATGCCGCCGATGCCGCTATGGGCCAGCGCGATGACCAGATCGCAGCCCTCAGCGCGCATGAGGGGCACCCAGGCCTGCGCGGCCTCGACGATGTCGCGGGTGGTCACGCGGCCCTCCAGATGGGCGCGGTCCCATTGCATGATGGTGGGCGGCACAAACCCGATGATGCCGATGCGGATCGGATGCGCCTCGCCCGCGCCGTCCACCAGATCGCGTTCCAGGATGGCATAGGGCGGGACCAGGGTGCGGTCCTGATCGGGGGTCGCGCCCGCCTCGGTCACGACATTGGCGCAGACCACCGGATAGCCCGTCCCGGCCAGGCTGGCGCCCAGAAATTCCAGCCCATAGTTGAATTCGTGATTGCCCAGACAGCCGCCGTCGAATCCCAGGGCGTTCATCGCGTCGATGACCGGATGGGTCGCGCCCTCGGGCATGCCGCGCTCATAGGCGATGTAATCGCCCATCGGGTTGCCCTGCAGGAAATCCCCATTGTCCAGCAGCAGGCTGTTGGTGGCCTCGGCGCGCACGCCCTCGACCAGGGCGGCGGTGCGCGACAGGCCGACCGTGTCCTGCGCGCGGTCGGCGTAATAGTCATAGGGCCAGACATGCACATGCAGGTCGGTCGTCTCCATGATACGCAGATGGGCCTGCCCCGCCTCGGCCCGCGCCGAATAGGGGTGCAGCACCGCCAGCGTCAGTCCGGCGGCACCCGAGGACAGGAATCCCCGGCGGGTCAGGGTAAAGGTCTTGGTCATGCGCGTTCATCCCTTGGTGGTGGAATTTGCACGATGTGCGATTTCACCCGCCTTGGCGACCCACAGTTTGATGACGGACCGTCCCCTGTCACCAAACCCGGCAACCGTGAAAACTGTCGGAAACGAGAGATTGCAGCCTCCGCGGCGCAGTCCTAGTCTGCCTGCCGGAACGGAACAGAAAGATTGCCGGTGACCTATTGCGTCGGACTGAAGCTGGATGCGGGCCTTGTGCTGCTGTCGGACACGCGCACCAATGCGGGGCTGGACAACATCTCGTGCTATCGCAAGATGTTCTTCTTCGAGGCGCCGGGCGAACGCATCATCGCGATCATGACCGCCGGATCGCTGTCGGTCACCCAGACCACCATCGCCCGCCTGGAGGAGGCGATCGAGGATGATCTGGCGGATGAGACGACCTCGATCCTCAAGGCGCCGACCATGCTGCGGGTGGCCACGATCATCGGCGACACCCTGTGCCGCACCCGGCGCGAGATCGCCGACCAGTGCCGCGACCTGAAACAGCAGGCCTCCGCCAGCATGATCGTCGCCGGTCAGCGCAAGGGCGGCGACATGCGCCTGTTCCTGATCTATCCCGAGGGCAACTTCATCGAGGCGACCGAGGACACGCCCTTCCTGCAGATCGGAGAGCATAAATACGGCAAGCCGATCCTGGACCGCGTCGTCACCCCCGCCACCAGCCTGTCGGACGCGCAAAAGGCCGTGCTGCTGTCGATGGATTCGACCCTGCGCTCGAACCTGTCGGTCGGCATGCCGCTGGACCTGGCCGTGATCGAGACGGATGCCTGCGCGGTCACCACCCGCCGCCGCATCCTGGACGGCGACCCCGATTTCGCGCGGATGAGCGCCGCCTGGTCCGCCGCCCTGCGCGACAGCTTTGTCAAGGTCACCATCTGAGCGCCCGCCGCGCCCTGATGTTAGCGCAAGCCCCCCGCATGTTCGTTGCCCCAGCAGAATCAACCGGCTAAGCAGGGCCGACGACGCAAGGGGGATCATCCATGACCGACAAGACCAGCCGCACCCGCATCACCCCCGAAGAGGCGCTGGCCTATCACATGGAGCCGCGCCCGGGGAAATACGACATCACCCCGTCCACCCCCATGACCACGCAGCGCGACCTGTCGCTGGCCTATTCGCCCGGCGTCGCGGTGCCGGTGCAGGCCATCGCCGACCGCCCGGAAACCGCCTATGATTACACCACCAAGGGCAACATGGTGGCGGTCATCTCGAACGGGACGGCGATCCTGGGGATGGGCAATCTGGGCGCGCTGGCCTCCAAGCCGGTGATGGAGGGCAAGGCGGTTCTGTTCAAGCGGTTCGCCGACGTGAACGCCATCGACCTGGAGCTGGACACCGAGGACGCCGACGAATTCATCAATGCCGTCAAGCTGATGGGCCCGACCTTCGGGGGCATCAACCTGGAGGATATCAAGGCGCCGGAATGTTTCATCATCGAACAGCGCCTGAAGGAGCTGATGGACATCCCCGTCTTTCACGACGACCAGCACGGCACGGCGGTGATCTGCGCCGCGGGCCTTCTGAACGCGCTGGAGCTGTCGGGCAAGCGGATCGAGGACGTGCGCATCGTGCTGAACGGCGCGGGTGCTGCGGGCATCGCCTGCCTGGAGCTGCTGAAGTCGATGGGCGCGCGGCATGACAACTGCATCATGTGCGACACCAAGGGCGTGATCTATCAGGGCCGCACCGAGGGCATGAACCAGTGGAAATCGGCCCATGCGGTCGTCACCACCGCCCGCACCCTGGAGGAGGCCATGAAGGGCGCCGACGTCTTCCTGGGCGTCAGCGCCAAGGGCGCCGTGACCCAGGACATGGTCGCCAGCATGGCCGACAACCCAGTGATCTTCGCCATGGCGAACCCCGACCCCGAGATCACCCCCGAGGATGCCCACGCCGTCCGCCCCGACGCCATCGTCGCCACGGGCCGCAGCGATTATCCCAACCAGGTGAACAACGTCCTGGGCTTTCCCTACCTGTTCCGCGGCGCGCTGGACATCCACGCCCGCGCCATCAACGACGAGATGAAGATCGCCTGCGCCGAGGCTCTGGCAAAACTGGCGCGCGAGGATGTCCCCGACGAGGTCGCCGTCGCCTATGGCCGCAAGCTGCAATTCGGGCGCGACTATATCATCCCGACGCCCTTCGATCCGCGGCTGATCCACGTGATCCCGCCCGCGGTTGCCAAGGCCGGGATGGACACCGGCGTCGCGCGGCGCCCGATCATCGACATGGACGGCTATGTCCAGACGCTGAAGAACCGCATGGACCCGACGGCGGCGATCCTGCAGGGCCTGCATGCCCGCGCCCGTCAGGCACAGGCCCGGATGATCTTTGCCGAGGGCGACGATCCGCGCGTGCTGCGCGCCGCCGTCGCCTGGCAGCGCACCGGCATGGGCCAGTCCCTGGTCGTGGGCCGCGAGGCCGAGGTCAAGGCAGAGCTGGAAGCCCTGGGCATGGGCGACGCCTTCCGCGAGATCAGCGTCGTGAACGCCGCCAACACCCGGCATTTGGACAGCTATCACGAATTTCTGTACCAGCGCCTGCAACGGAAGGGCGTCGACCGCGAGGACGCGTTCAAGCTGGCCAATCGCGACCGCCACATCTTTGCGGCGCTGATGCTGGCGCATGGGCATGGCGACGGGTTGGTGACCGGGGCCACGCGCAAGAACGCGCCGGTTCTGGCACAGATCGGGCAGGTCTTTGACGTGCGCCCGCAGGACGGGGCGGTAGGCATCACCGCCGTGCTGCACCGGGGGCGCATCGTGCTGATCGGCGACACGCTGGTCCATGAATGGCCCGAGGCCGAGGATCTGGCCGACATCGCCACCCGCGGCGCCGCCGTGGCGCGCGGCCTGGGGCTGGAGCCGCGCGTGGCGTTCCTGTCATTCTCGAACTTCGGCTATCCGGTCAGCGAGCGCGCGACCAAGATGGCGCAGGCGGCGCATGTCCTGGACGAACGCGGCGCCGATTTCGAATATGAGGGCGAGATGACCGTGGACGTCGCGCTGAACATGGACTCGGCCGCGCGCTATCCGTTCAGCCGCCTGACCGCGCCGGCCAATGTGCTGGTGGTGCCGGCGCGGCATTCAGCCTCGATCTCGGTGAAGCTGATGCAGGAGATGGCGGGCGCGACCGTGATCGGCCCGATCCTGACGGGCGTCGCGCGGCCCATCCAGATCTGTTCGACCAATTCGACGGTCAGCGACATCCTGAACATGGCGGCCATCGCCGCGGGCGGGATCGGCGTACGGGGCTGACCCCCGCGCGCCTCAGGCGTTGCGCGAGATCTGGCGCTGCCTTTCGCGGAACCGGGCGCGATCCTCGGGGCCGTATTCCTCGGCGCAGCGGTGGCAGCTGACGCCCTCCTCGTATTCGGGGCGGGCGCGATCCTCGGGGGCCAGGGGGCGGCGGCAGGCATGGCACAGCCCGTGCCGCCCCGGGGCCAGCCCGTGGGTCAGGCTGACGCGCTGGTCAAAGACAAAGCAATCGCCCTGCCAGGCGCTGTCGGCCTCAGGCACCTCCTCCAGGTATTTCAGGATGCCGCCCTGCAGGTGATAGACCTGATCGACGCCCTGAGAGATCAGGTAGTTGGTCGATTTCTCGCAGCGGATGCCGCCGGTGCAGAACATCGCGATGCGCTTGCCCTCGAAACGATGCGCGTTCTCCTGCCACCAGGCCGGAAAGTCGCGAAAGCTGCGGGTGCCGGGGTCGATGGCGCCCTGAAAGGTGCCGATCTGGACCTCGTAATCGTTGCGCGTGTCGATCACCGCCACGTCGGGTGCGGCGATCAGCGCGTTCCAGTCACGCGGCGCCACGTAATGGCCGGTCGTCGTGGCCGGGTCCATGTCGGGCTGGCCCATGGTCACGATCTCGGCCTTCAGGCGGACCTTCATGCGGGCAAAGGGGGGCGCGTCGGCGCCGCTTTCCTTCCAGTCCAGGCCCGCGAAACCGGGCCAGGCGCGGATGTGATCCAGCACCACCAGGATGCCCGCGCGCGGACCCGCGATGGTGCCGTTCACCCCCTCGGGCGCCAACAGCAGCGTGCCGCACAGGCCCTGCGCGCGGCACAGCTCCAGCAGCGGCCCCTGCCGCGCGTCCGGATCGGGCAGGCGGGCAAAGTGATACAGGGCTGCGACGGTGATGGGGGTCTGGGGTGACATGGGCGTGGCCTTATCGCGGCCACGCCCGGTCGCGCAAGATCAGAATACCAGGCCCAGGGCGATGCCGCCCAGCAGATAGGTCACGACCGTGATCAGCAGGATGCCGATGATGTTCAGCACCACGCCGCCCTTGGCCATCTGCGCGATGGTCACGGTGCCGGTGCCAAAGACGATGGCGTTGGGCGGCGTGCCCACCGGCAGCATGAAAGCGCAGGTCGCGGCCAGCGCCGCCGGGATCAGCAGCGTCATCGGATCGGCCCCGATGCCCAGGGCGACGCCGCCCAGGATCGGGATGAAGGTCGCCGCCGTGGCGGTGTTCGAGGTGACCTCGGTCAGGAACAGGATGATCGTGACCACCGCCGCCACCAGCAGGATCGTGGGCAGAGACCCCAGCCCCCTGACCTGCTGGCCGAACCAGCTGTCCAGCCCCGACGACGCCACCGCCGCCGCCAGCGAAAGCCCGCCCCCGAACAGCAGCAGCACGCCCCAGGGCAGGCCCTGTTCGGCATCCTTCCAGTCCAGGACCATCTGGCTGCGCCCGCGCGCGGGCAGCAGGAACATCACCAGCCCCGCACCGATGGCAATGGCCGTGTCGTCCAGATTGCCCAGCCAGGGCGCCGCAGCCTCTACCGCCGGGATAGACACCAGCAGCCCCGGCACCACCCACAGGAAGGCCGCGCCCAGGAACACCATCAGGACCATCCGCTCTCCCTGGCTCAGCGGGCCCAGGTCGCGGACCTGATCCTCGATCATCTGCTGGCCGCCGGGGATCTCGGGCAGGTCGAACCGGTACAGCACCCGCGTCATCAGGAACCAAGCGATGAAGATGAAGATGAACGCCAGCGGCGTGCCCAGCATCATCCATTCCAGAAAGCCGATATTGCGCCCCAGCTCGTCCGCGGCATAGCCCGCGACGATGGCATTGGGCGGGCTGCCCAGCAGCGTGCCCAGCCCCCCCATCGAGGCCGCCCATGCGATCGACAGCACCAGACAGACGCCGAAGGCGCTGATATTGGGGTCGCGCACGACATCCGTGATGGTCGAGCCGCCCTTCAGCGCCTCTTCGGCGGCGGCGCCGTCCTGGCGCGATCCACGCTCGACCACCAGCGACAGGACCGACAGCCCGATGGGCAGCATCATCAGCGTGGTTGCCGTGTTCGACACCCACATGGACAGGAACCCCGTGGCCAGCATCATGCCCAGCACGATCCGCCGCGGCGCCACGCCCACCTTTCGCAGCGTCAGCAGCGCGATGCGCGTGTGCAGGTGCCATTTCTCCATCGCGATGGCGATCAGGAACCCGCCCAGGAACAGGAACACGATCGACGAGGCATAGGGCTGGGTCGCCTGCGCCACGGTGCGTTCGGTCAGGGCGGGGATCAGCACGATGGGCAGCAGCGCCGTGGCCGACAGCGGGATCGCCTCGGTCATCCACCAGACCGCCATCAGCGTGCCGACGGCGGCAACCACCCGCGCGTCGGGCGACAGGCCCTCCTGGCCGCCCAGGGCCCACCAGACGATCAGCGCCATGACCGGACCCAAGGCGCGCAGCCCCCAGATCAGCCGGGCCGACCGGGTCGGCACCTCGTTCTCGTCATAGGCTGCGGGGTGATGCAGATCGTCCTTGATGCCCATCGTGACCTCCCATTCTTGCTCAGTGTAATCGCATCGGGGGCATAGGGCAAAACCTGACCTGCGGCCAGCCTTGACGCCCGCCCGGGCAGGCAGGTTTAAGGAGACATTCCCAACCGGAAGGCCACGCCATGTCCCACGCTCTGATCGTCATCGACATGCAGGTCGATTTCTGCCCCGGTGGGCGGCTGGCCGTGGCGGGGGGCGATCAGATCGTGGCCGCCATCAACGCGATGATGCCGGACGCAGGCGCGGTGATCCTGACGCAGGACTGGCACCCCGCCGATCATGCCAGCTTTGCCGACAACCATGCGGGCGCTGCGCCCTTTTCGGTCACGCAGATGCCCTATGGCCCGCAGGTGCTGTGGCCCGCGCATTGCGTCATCGGCACGCCGGGCGCGCAGTTCCACCCCGATCTGGACGTCGACCGGGCCGATCTGATCCTGCGCAAGGGGTTCCGGGCCGGCATCGACAGCTATTCCGCCTTCTTCGAGAATGACCGCACCACCGCAACGGGCCTTGCGGGCGCCCTGCGCGACCGGGGCATCACCGACCTGACCTTTGTCGGTCTGGCCCTGGATTTCTGCGTCGCCTGGAGCGCGATGGACGCCGCCCGTCTGGGGTTCCGCGCCCGCGTGGCCGAGGCGGCCTGCCGCGCCATCGACCTGGACGGCAGCCTGGCTGCCGCGCGCGATGCGATGACCCGCGCGGGCGTCACCATGGCCTGAGGGTTGCGCCCCCGGCAGGTTCCGGGCACGAAGGGCGAAATAGTCAAGGATCAGCGGTCATGGCCGACATCGCCACGCGCGTCTACAATCACAAATGGAAGATCGACCCGATCGTCCGGTCGCTGATCGACACCGATTTTTACAAGCTGCTGATGTGCCAGTCGGTGTTCCGCAACAGCCCGGACACCACCGTCACCTTCAGCCTGATCAACCGCAGCAAGGATGTCCGCCTGGCCGACTTGGTCGACGAGGGAGAGCTGCGTGAACAGCTAGACCACGTCCGGTCGCTGTCCCTGACCCGCGGAGAAAGCACCTGGCTGCGCGGCAACACCTTCTATGGCAAGCGGCAGATGTTCCGCCCCGATTTCATGGAGTTCCTGGAGGGGCTGCGCCTGCCCGCCTATCACCTGGACAAGCGCGATGGCCAGTACGAGCTGACCTTTGAGGGGCCTTGGCCCCAGGTCATGCTGTGGGAGATTCCCGCCCTGTCGATCCTGATGGAGCTGCGGTCCCGCGCGGTCCTCAAGGATATGGGCCGGTTCGAGCTGCAGGTGCTGTACGCGCGCGCCATGACGCGGCTGTGGGAAAAGATCCAGGCCATGCGCGCCCTGCCCGACCTGCGCATCGCCGATTTCGGCACGCGCCGGCGCCACAGCTTCCTGTGGCAGGACTGGGCCGTGCAGGCCATGATCGAGGGCTTGGGCGACCGCTTCACCGGCACCTCGAACTGCCTGATCGCGCAGCGCCGCGACATCGAGGCGATCGGCACCAACGCTCACGAGCTGCCCATGGTCCGCGCGGCCCTGGCGGAGGGTGACGCCGCCCTGCGCCAGGCCCCCTATGACGTGCTGGCCGACTGGCACGAGGAGCATGACGGCAACCTGCGCATCATCCTGCCCGACACCTACGGCACCGAAGGCTTTCTGTCGGGCGCGCCCGACTGGCTGGCGGGCTGGACCGGCATCCGCATCGACAGCGGCGACCCGGCCACGGGGGCCGAGACCGCGATCCGCTGGTGGCAGTCGCGCGGCGAGGACCCGCGGGGCAAGCTGATCATCTTTTCCGACGGACTGGACGCGGACAAGATCCTGGCCCTGCACCGGCAGTTCCATGGCCGGGTCAAGGTCAGCTTTGGCTGGGGCACGCTGTTGACCAACGATTTCCGCGGGCTGGTGCCGGGCGATGGGCTGGCGCCCTTCAGCCTGGTCTGCAAGGCGGTGGCCGCCGATGGGCGCCCGACGGTCAAGCTGTCCGACAACCCCTCCAAGGCGACCGGCCCCGCAGCCGAGATCGACCGCTACAAGCGCATCTTCGGCGTGGGAACCCAGCAGGTCTTGGCGGTGACGGTCTGAGGGATCACCCATCCCCGACCACCGCGTGACTTAGGCGGCCGGTGCGTTCCGCCGCAGCGGGTGGCACCGCACCGCCGGGCGTTCAGGCGACGGGAGATCATCTGGATACGACAGCGCCGAATGTCATGTGTCGATTATCTTCGGCTCATGAACCATGTTGATTTCATCAAAAGCAACGGATTGGGGTGATGCAACGCACCGCGGGGCCATGAAGCAGCGCCCGCAAACAACGCTCGTCGCGCTGGAGCGATAACGGAGTCTTCGCCCGGATCGTGATGGGTTTCCCTGCCAAGGGCACAGATCGGAAAACGGTGATGATCGACGCGACCTATGTGAAGGCCTACCGCACGGCTCGCAGCCTGCACGCCAAAAAAGGGCTTCGTGAGCACCAAATCGCACACCGTGACCGATGCGAAAGGTCGACCGACCGATGCCACATAACCGGCGGGCAGGTGAGCCGCTCCGTTGGCGTGACGGCACTCTTGAACAGTCTGCCCAAGTCCGAATGACCTGTGGCCGATTGTGGATAGAACGCTGACTGGCTGCGAGGCGCGTGGGAAGAGGGAGGGTAATGGCCAGCACCTTTGATCGTCAGTCCAACAAACATCCCGTGAGATACCACTGATGCCGGTACAGGATCGAGATCATGTTCGGCAGGCTGGATGCAAGCCGACCTATCCCAGCCGCTACGGCAGAGGCGCGGAGGCCTGTCCTTCACCCTCGCATCAGCGGCGGCAGCAACCCTTGGCGTTGACCAAGCCCCGGTGCTAGCGACCCGCCACCCGCAAGACCAGCATGCAGGCCAGCGCGCCCAAGGCGCCGGTCACGGGCAACGTCACCAGCCAGGCGGCGGTGATGGTCACGACGTGGCTGCGCCGCACCAGGATGCGGCGGCGCGTTTCGTCCGCGGGCAGGGCCTCGGCCCGGCTGCCGGGACGGCGGTCCAGCCATTCGCGCGCAAAGCCCACGCCAAAGACCCCGCCCACCGCCACATGCGTGGTCGAGACCGGCAGCCCCATCCCTGACGCCGCCAGCACCGTCACCGCCGTCGCCAGCGACACGCAAAAGGCGCGCCCCGCGTTCAGCCGCGTGATGCCGCTGCCGACCATGTGCACCAGGCGGCGCCCGAACAGCAGCGTGCCCGTGGCGATGGCCAGCCCGCCGCAGACCAGCACCAGCACCGGCACCAAGCCGATCTGCGCGCTCAGTCCCTGCCCGCTCAGGATCACTGACAGCGGTCCGGCGATGTTGCCCACGTCATTGGCGCCATGGGCGAATCCCAGGATCACCACCGCCATCAGCAGCGCGGGGCGCAGCAGCGGCTTGATCCCCGGCTTGCGCGGATGGGCGGCCAGTTCCCGGCGGACGGCGCGGCGGGTCAGCAGATGCCCGGCCAGGGCGGGCAGAACCGCCGCCCCGACGATCACCGACAGCCCCAGCTGCCGGTTTACCAGCAGCAGCACATAGGCCGAAAACAACCCCACCATCAGCCCCACCAGCGGCGGCAGCCAGCGCAGGGCGGCGGCGGCGCGGTCCGGCGCCTTGACCACCTTGATGCGCAGCAGGATCAGCAGCGCCCCCGCCAGCCCCCCCGACACCACCGGCGTCGCCACCCAGACCGAGGCGATCATCGCCAGCGTCCCCCAGGCGACCGCAGACAGCCCAAAGGCCACCGCCCCCGCCCCGGCGATGCCGCCGACGATGGAATGCGAAGTGCTGACCGGCAGGCCGATGCCCGTGGCCATCGTGATCCAGATGGCCGCCGCGACAAGGGCCGCGACCATCACCAAAGGCGCACGTGGATCACCGGCCACCGGGGCCAGCTGCACGATACCGGCGGCCAGCCGGGCCGACACGGCCCCGCCCGCCAGCACCGCCCCCGCCACCCCCGCCAGCGCGACCAGCGCCAGCCCGGGCAAGAGGCCGATCGCCCCCGCCCCGACCGCCGGCCCCAGAGAGTTCGCGACGTCGTTCGCCCCGATCGCCATGCCCAGCCAAGCCGCCACCACCAGCCCCGCCCCGATCGCCAGCACCCCCGGCGCGGCGCCCGACACGGCCATCGCCACCAGCAGCCCCCCCACCAGCGCCAGCACCAGCAGCCCCAGCCGCCAGACCGGACGAAAGGCGTGCATCTGCGCCACCTCGGCATGCCCGATGCGACCCAGATCCTTGTCCAGGACACGGTATCCGGGGCTGTGGGTCATGGCGGGGGTGCGGCCTGCGCGCTGTCGGCGGTCTGCAGCGACAAAAGGATGCGCTTCAACCCCGGCTCGACCACGCGGCGGGCGGCGTCGGCGGGCGTGAACCAGCGTCGCTGCCGCTGGCGGCTTTCGGGAAACTCGTCGTCCAGCCGGTCCACCGACAGCAGAAAGACCCGCATCTCGACCGGGACGGCATAGCCCTGATCCTGACGTTTCTCATACAGGAACCGGCCCAGCTCGGCGGGGTGGATGCGGCCGCGGACGCCGGCCTCCTCCCAGGCCTCCTGGGCGGCGGCGCCATACAGG
Source organism: Paracoccus hibiscisoli (assembly GCF_005048265.1). Taxonomy (GTDB): domain Bacteria; phylum Pseudomonadota; class Alphaproteobacteria; order Rhodobacterales; family Rhodobacteraceae; genus Paracoccus; species Paracoccus hibiscisoli. The sequence continues at coordinate 96,023 of NZ_SUNH01000009.1, read as the reverse complement.
GTCCGCCCCTCCATCGGCCAGCCCTTGGGGATCACCCAGCGCCCGGTATCGCGGCTGGTGATCAACAGCACCTGCCCCGTGGCCGCGTCGTGACAGACCGCGCCCACCTGCATCATCACCGGCCGCCGGCCCAGCAGCATGTCCAGCGCACGGCGCCACATGATCATTCGTCACCCTCCACCCGGCCGCGCAGCGATTTCACCTCGCCACGGACGGTCTTGGCCTTGAGGCGGCGGCGCTGGCTGCCCAGCGTTGGGCGGGTGGCGATGCGCCTTTTGGGCGCGGCAAGGGCCTGGCGGATCAGCTCGGCCAGGCGGTCGCGGGCCAGTTCGCGGTTGCGCGCCTGGCTGCGGGTTTCCTGCGACAGGATCAGGATCGCACCATCCTGCGTCCAGCGCCGCCCGGCCAGCCGTTGCAGGCGACGCTTGACCGCGTCGCTGAGGGCGGGGGATCGTGCCGCTTCGAACCGCAATTCCACCGCCGTCTCCACCTTGTTCACGTTCTGACCCCCCGGTCCCTGAGACCGGGTGAAATGTTCGGAAAGCTCCCATTCCTGGATGGCTATGGTGTCGGTGACATGCAGCATGCCCCAAGATATGGCGGGTTCCGCAGCCAGTTAAAGCGCAAAGCGGTTAATTCGCGGTAAATCCCGACAGGATCACCGGATCAGGCGGCTGCGATCCTGTTCGGGCCAATGCGCAAAGGGCAGAACGGCACCCTCGGCCCGGCTGGTCCGCACCCGAGACAGGTCGATCTGCGCCCGCACCCAGCCCGGCGCATCCATCGACCCTTCGGCGATGATCCCGGTTTCGGGCCAGAACCCGTCGGGCGGGCCATAGATCGCGGCGCGGCCCCGGTTCTCGTCCAGCGCGGGCATCCAGTCGCAGGGGCCGACGGTGGGCGCCTGCACGACGACGCATTGGCTCTCCAGTGCGCGGGCCATGGCGCCGATGCGCACGCGGGTGAATCCGGCGACCGTGTCGGTGCAGCTGGGCACCAGCAGGATCTCGGCCCCGGCCTCGGCCAGGATGCGCCCCAGCAGGGGGAATTCGCTGTCATAACAGATCAGCACGCCGATCCGACCAAAAGCGGTGTCGAAGACGCGCAGGCCGGGCGCGCCGGTCACGTCCCAGTCCTCGCGCTCGAACCGGGTCATGATCTGCTTGTCCTGATGGCCGATCACCCCATCGGGGCCATACAGCACCGCGCGGTTGACGGGCCGCGCGCCGTCAAAGACCGGCCCCGACGCGCCCAGGATGTGACAGCCGTGCCGCGTGGCCAGATCGGCATGCAGCGCCTGGACGGCCGGCCAGTGGCGGGCGACCTCGTGCAGGCTGGCCTCCAGATCGCCGGCCACCGCCGCGCCGCCCAGCGAGGCCAGCTCCATCGCGCCGTATTCGGGAAAGACCAGCAGATCGGCCTGCGCCTCGGCGACCCATCGGGTCAGCTTGTCGGTATAGGTGTCGAAGCTGTCGAACCAGTCGATCGGATAGGCGGCGGCGGCGATCTTCACAGCGGTTTCATCCAGAATTGCAGGGTCTTGTCGGTCTCAGTGGGTTCGCCCAGATCCTTCCACGCGAATTGCGCGGTCACGCCGGGCAGAGGCGCATAGCCCCGCTTGTGCCAGAACCCGTCCAACGGATGATAGTCGGCGGGCCGCATCGGATGATCGACGGGCCGGATCACGCTGCAAAAGGCCGACCAGCGCGCCCCCAGGGCACGGGCGTGATCCTCGCGCGCATCGAAAAAGGCGTGCCCCAGCCCGTGGCCGCGATAGGCCCGCAGCAGCACCGATTCGGCGCAGTAGAAGATGTCGGACAGGGGCTCGGGGCGGCCGGCAAAGGCCGCGCCGAAATCGGCGGCATGATCAGACATGGGCGCGCCAGTCGCGGCCCCCACGATCCGGTCGCCATCCATCGCGGCCACGACCACGGCGCCGGGCGACTGATAGGCGCGCAGGTAATCGCGTTCGTAATCGGCATCGCCGTCATACAGATACGGCCAGTCGCGGAACACGTCGATGCGCAGCCGCGCCACATCGGGCAGCGCATCGGCCAGCGCATCGCCGGTCAGGACGCGGACCGTGGCGCTCATGCGCCGACCTGCGCCATCCAGTCGGCTAGGTTGTAATAGGTCGTGACCCGCGCGATGCGCCCGTCGCGGATGGTGAAGAATGCGCCCGCGGGCAGGCGATAGGTCTGGCCATTGGCCTCGGGCAGGCCGGGATCGGTCTTAAGATAGGTACCGTTCACCACGAATTCCGCCGCCGCACGGTCGCCCGCCTCATTGGCCATGATGACCATGTCGGTCAGGTTCTCGCGATAGCTTTCGGTCATGTGGGCGTTGAATTCGGCAAAGAGCGCGCGGCCCGTGCGGATCTTGCCTTCGTTCACGTGGTGTTCGACGTCATCATGCAGCAGCGCCAGCATGTCGTCGGTGCGCCCCGCGTTGAAGGCGTCGTAATAGGCGGCGATCAGGGCCTTGGCATCCATCGGTCTCTCCTTGCTGGTGGGCGGAATCTAGCGCGGCGGGGGCGTGCCGTCACCTCGTCCCAAGGTGCCATGCCGCCCGAACCTTGAAAATCGCCCCGAACCTGTTAGCGCTGATGCAAACCGGAACCGGAGGACGACATGAACACCCCCCTTGGCAGGCGCGAGATCACCTGCTTCAAAGCCTATGACGTGCGTGGAGAGCTGGGCAAGAACCTGGACGCGGACGTGGCCTATCGCATCGGCCGCGCCTTTGCGCAGGCGCGCGGCGCGAAACGCGTGGTCGTGGGCCGCGACAGCCGCGCCAGCAGCCCGGAGCTAGCCGCCGCCCTGATCGAGGGGCTGACCGATGGCGGCGCCGACGTACTGGACCTGGGCCTGGCCGGCACCGAGGAGGTCTATTTCCACACCGGCAACCAAGGCACCGATGGCGGGATCGAGGTCACGGCATCGCACAACCCGATCAACTACAACGGCATGAAGATCGTGGGCCACGGCTCGGCCCCCCTGGACCCAGCGACCGAGCTGCCGCCCATTGTCGATTTGGCGACCAGCGGCGATTTCGCCCCGGCGACCAAGGGCAAAGTCACCGATTTCAGCCATGCCCGCGCGGAATACGCGTCCCGCATGGCCGATTTCGTCGACGTGGCCGCCCTGCGCCCGATGAAGATCGTTGTGAATGCCGGCAACGGCACCGCCGGCCCGACCTTTGACGCCATCGACGAGGAGCTTAAGCGTCGCGGCGCGCCGCTGACCTTCGTGCGCATGCATCACGACGTGGACAGCAGCTTCCCGAACGGCATCCCCAACCCCCTGCTGGACGAAAACCAGCCCCCCACCGTCGCCCGCATGATCGAGGAGAAGGCCGATCTGGGCGTGGCCTGGGACGGCGATTTCGACCGCTGCTTCTTCTTTGACGAGAACGGGCGTTTCATCCCCGGCGAATATATCGTCGGCCTGCTGGGCGCGGCGTTCCTGGAAAAGTCGCCCGGAGAGAAGATCGTGCATGACCCTCGCGTCATCATGAACACCCGCGCCATGATCCAGGAGGCCGGCGGAGAGGCCGTGGTGTCGAAGACCGGCCACGCCTTCATCAAGCGCAAGATGCGCGATGTCAGCGCGATCTATGGCGGAGAGATGTCGGCGCATCACTATTTCCGCGACTTCTATTACTGCGACAGCGGCATGATCCCGTGGCTGCTGATGATCGAGCTGCTGTCGCGCAAGGGCATGACGCTGGCGGAAATGCTGGAGGAGCGGATGCGGCTGTATCCGTCCTCTGGTGAGACGAACTATACCATCGCCGACCCCGACGCGGCCATCGCGCGCCTGATCGCGACCTATGAGCCGCAGGCCGACAGCCGCGACGATCTGGACGGGGTGTCGCTGAATTTCGGCACGTGGCGGTTCAACCTGCGCAAGTCGAACACCGAGCCGGTGGTGCGCCTGAACGTCGAATCCGACGGCGACGCGGCGTTGGTGGCACAAAAGCAGGCCGAATTGGCGGCCCTGCTCAAGGCGTGACGGGGTGGCGGGCCGAAAGGCCCGCCCGCCTCAATCCGAGAACCCGAACGCGATGTAATCGCGCAGATAGGCCTGCCGCGCGGCCTGCAACAGTGGCTTTTCGCGCAGGAAATCGGGCATGGGCTGGGTCTTCAGCCCGTCCACGAGCGGGTCGTCGATGCCTGCGGTGCGGGCCAGGGCGGACAGATCCTCGGCCAGGCGATCCTCGCGGATCAGCATGTCGGGGGTCGCCACCCGGCTGAAACCCGCGATGACCTCGGACTGGCTGGCCCATCCGGCATGGGTGGGCAGAGTCGTCTGGCCATTCAGGTTCCGCTTCAGGAACCCCAGGAACTGCGCGAACAGATCGACCTGATCCTGCTGGGACAGCCCCGCCAGCGCCGCATCCGGCGGCAGCGCCACGCGATGCACGTCGCGCATCAGCTGGCGCAGCTCTGGTGCGCCCTCCTGCAGCAGCTGCCGGAATGCGGTCCAGGCCCGGTGCAGCGGATGGCGCAGCACCGCAAAGCTGCGATGGCCCGGACGCTGGCGTTTCCACTGGCGCAGGCTGGTCTGGGTGAAATCGCCCGTGACCTGCCCCAGCCCCGCCATCCAGTCGCGCACAGCCCCCCCCGGACCGCAGCGCACCGGCATGAAGATCAGCCCGGCCCCCGCATCCGTGGCGGTAAAGCTGGGCACCGAGGGGCCGCGGCGCGGCTCGAAATTGGGGATGCGGCGCAGCATGAAGGGGTCGACCTGCGCCAGATCGGCCTGCATCTGGTCGAAATTGCCGACCTTTTCGGCCAGTTCACGCGGGTTCTGGGGGACCTGGTCGCTGGCGGGTTCCACCCGGGGAATGTCGGTGCGGCCCAGCCAGTGGACCAGCCCGGTCATCACATCGGCATCGCGCAGATCCTCATAGCCCAGCCAGAAGGCCGTCTGGCCCGTCACCTGCAGCCGGTGCATCACCCGCAGCTGGAACCGCTCCACGGCGGCGATCATGTCGCGGAATTCCGGGCCGTCATAAGTGATGGTCGCGGGAATCGGGGTCTCGGTCTCGTTCAGCTTCCACTGATTCGTCTGCCGGGCAAGCTGGGTCGAGACATAGCTGTCCAGCGGATTGCGGGTCAGCACGATCTTGGCGCATTCCGGGTCGTGCATGATCGCGTCAAAGACCCGCGGGTCGTGGTCGTGGAAATAGCGGAACCCCGGCAGGTGGCCCGGTCTGTCGAACAGTTTGTTCAGCAGGACCATCGGGTCCGCCTCGCGCTGGTCGCGGGTGATGCCCTGCAATTCGTCCTTGTCGGGCCAGCCCATCATGTAGGGGTTGAACGCCTCGCCAAAGCAGGTGACGCCGCGCAGGGCATTCAGCGTCGCCTCCAACAGGTTGGACCCGGTGCGCATTTCGGCAAAGATGACGAAGCGGCGGAAGGGGCGGGTCATTCGGCGGCGATCCTTTCGGGCAGAGTGATGTCGGCGGTGGGCAGAGCGTCCCCCGCCAGGTGCGGGCGCAGGCCGGAATTCTTCAACCGCCGCACCAGATCTGCAAGCCCTTCCAGGTCGCGCATTCGGGGCATGTCACCCGGCGGCCCGTCCCGCAGCGGCAAATGCTGCAGCGATTGCAGCAACATCTCCTGCGGGCGGGCCAGGAAATCGGTCAGTTCGTGGACATGGACGCGGGCCTTGACCCAGACCGAATTCAGCACGTCCATCTGCGCGATCTCGGCGCGCTGCAGCAGCGCGGTGACGCGGCGGATGTCGTCGAAGGGCATGTCCGATTCCAGCAGGGGCAGCATCCAGGCCCCGGTGACGACATGGATATGGGCGTTCGGGTCGGTGGCGATGAACCAGTTCAGCCGCTGATTGTCGCGCGGGCTGAACTGGAACACCTGCATGCGGGTCGTGATGCGGATCAGCGCTGTCAGGAACCCGTGCGGGTCGCGGTCGCGGATCAGCGTGTTGGACGAGATGGCCCCTGGCCCGATCTCGGGGCGGCCGGCGAATTCGACCATCTCGGGGCCCAGCAGGTGGCCGTGGACATCGGCATCCAGAAGGCCCGCCAGCCAGTCCTCGAATTCGGGGAAGATGTCGGAAAAGCCCTGGAACACCGAATAGGGGGCCGAGGTCTTGCCGTTTTCGGCGTCCTTGCGCGGGAACCGGCTCTGCATATAGAGGCCCGGCCGCCCCAGCAGGCGGCGCCGCACCGTGCGGTTGATCAACCGCTCGATCCGTTGGGGCTGGGGCGGGGACAGGTCGGGCTGGGGGCCGGGTGGGCGCGGGAAATGCGCCAGCAGCTCGGTCGCCTGCGGCCAGACCTTGCGCGCCACGAAACAGCGCGATTCCTCCAGCATCAGGGCATGGTCGTCATACAGCTGATAGGGCCTGCCATTGTGGTCGAACTTGGCCAGGGTCAGGGAATGGCTCTCGATCCGGATGGCGTGGCGACGCGCCAGGGTCTGGAAATAGCTTTCGTCGGGAATCCAGGTCAGCCGGAAAAAACGGTCGAACTCGACCCGGCGGGGGTCCTCCAGTATGGCGCGCAGGGTGGCGGTGGTCAGGCACCACCATTGCGACCCCAGATGCGGCGACAGCCCCTTGGGCAGGCGGCGGCGGATGCCCAGGCCGCGCTGCAGGGCCGTCAGCCGGTCGAACAGCCAGCGCTGCTTGCGCCAGTCCAGCGGATAGAACAGGGTAAAGCGTTCCTCGTTCAGGCCGCCCACGGTCCAGCCGACATCCAGGGCATTGACGCTTTCGATGTGATCGCAGGCCGGGTCCAGCGCCAGGAACGCCGCCAGATCGCGCACCGGCCTGAGCGGCAGGCACGACCCCGAGGCCAGATAGACATGGGTCACCTCGGGGAACCGCTCCAGCAGCATCTGGGCCGCGTCCTGCGTGGCGCGCACCAGGCTAAAGCGGCCCCAGTCGCAGGTGTGGCGGCGCGAAAAGACGATGCCGGGCAGGTCCGACAGCGCGTCCCGCATCCGCGCCACCGACCGGGCCGAGGCCTTGGCATCGACATGGATCGCCACGCGGGCGCCCCCCTCGACCCAGATGCGGGCCATCCGGGCGGCCACGTCCAGCCGCGCATGGCACAACAGCACCACGCCCAGCTGGACCGCGCCCGCCGCGCAAACCGGCCATGTGCCGCCCAATCCGAGGCGGGATTTCGCCACCATCCCCGTCACGCCCAGTTCCCCCGAGAGATCAGCCCCAGATCCTCCAGCTGGCGCCAATCGGCATATTCGCGCGATTCGCTGCACCACAGGTCCGTGCCGCGCCGCAACCCCGCGTGATAGGCCTGATACTCCTTGCTGTTGGCGTAATGCTGGCGGCGGTCCAGCTCCTCCGCGGACTTGTCGGCAAAGGTGGACAGGAACTTGGCATGCAGCAGGCAGCCCGACGCCATCTCTCCGCCGCTTTCGTCATAGACCATGTTCAGATGGCGCGGCAGCAGCATGTGGGTGGAACTGACATAGGCATAGCGCCAGTGCCACTTGACCAGCGGCGTCTTGTTCAGGGCCGGGCCTGCCAGGGGTTCGGCGGTAAAGAACTTGCGCGTGCGCGGCCCGCCCTGGATCCAAAGGTTGCCGTAATAGGCGTTCTTGCTGATGCTGTAATTCGCCGGATCGAACCAGCGGGCGATCTGGAACGGGTCCGTGCCCTCCTCATAGGGTTGGTCCTCGATATTGCCGCGCGGATACATGTCCAGCAGCATCGCGGGAAAGCTGCGCCGCCCGGACGCGTCCAGCCAATCGGTCAGCGCCTCCAGCGGGCGCGAATCGCTATGCGGATAGATCAGGAATTCGTCCGGGTCGATCGTCAGGCACCAATGCCCGTGCCCGTATTTCATCAGCAGCCGGTTGATCCAGTCCATGCCGAACCGCGACCGCCTGTAGCCCGCATTGGTCCACCACAGCGACACGTCCGGCTGTTCGGCCAGATAGTTGCCGCTGCCATCGTCGCTGTCGTTGTTGACGAACAGGAAATGGTCGACGCCCAGCTTGCGATAATAATCCAGAAAATACGGCAGGCGCACACGCTCGTTGCGCAGGGTCACGAAGGCCAAGATATCGCCCTTGCGGATCTGATCAGTTCGGTTCATTATTGATTTCAGGGCATGGCGCCGGTTCCAGGCGCGCACGACGAGATACTGCCGTTCCGCACGGCAACGCAGGCGGCCCGGGAAGGGAACGTCACCGATTCGCATAATGGCGTCCTAGCTGGGATAGGGTCAGGTAACTGCGCATCATAAGATAGCAATGTTCACCCGATCCCGACTTGGCAAGCGGTTCCAGACGGTTTGGTTACAGAACCCTTTAACCTGTACCCATCAGTCCCAGGTCGACCATCTGCCGCCAGCCCTGCCAGCGTTGCGATTCCGGGCCACGCAGCACCGGTCCCGCCGCCACTGCACGATGAAAATCGGTATAGGCCGACGGGTCGGAGAAATGCTGGCGGCGGTGCAGCTCCTCGTTGGACTTCGCCACAATATCGGGCAGGAACTTGCCATGCAGCAGCACCCCCGACAGGCGCGGATCGCCCGGCCCGTCATAGATCAGGTTCAGCCGCGGCGGCAGCACGGAATGGGTCGAATTGACATAGACCGGCCGCCCCGACCAGCGCATCAGCGGCAGCTTGTTCATGGTCGGTGCGCGGCGCGGATTATCCGCAAAGAATACCCGGTCCCGCACCCCGCCCTGCACCCAAAGGTTGCGGCGCGGCATCATCCGCTGCGCGCGCCAGGGACCGGGGTCGAACCAGGGCAGACGCGCCGTCAGGGGCGCGCCTTCGGGGGCATCCGCCGTGCCAAGCGGCCCGGAGGGATACAGGTCCAGCATCACCGCGCCCAGCCCCGGCTGGCCGATCCGGTCCAGATGCGCCACCAGATCCGGCAGCGACCGCGTGTCGTTATGGGGATAGACCAGCAGTTCGTCGGCATCGACCGTCAGGCACCAATGCCCCCGCCCAAAGCGCCACAGCAGCGCCCCCGCCCAGTCCAGCCCGAACCGCGCCGCGCGATAGCTGTCGGGGCAATGCCACAGCGACACGTCCGGCTGTTCCGCCAGATAGCGGTCCGAGCCGTCGGTGCTGGCATTGTCGACCATCAGGAAATGCGCGACGCCAAGCTGGCGGTAATGGTCCAGGAAACCGGGCAGATGCGCGATCTCGTTGCGCAGGGTCGTCACCGCCAGCACGTCGCCCGGGCGGATCGCGCCATGGCGTTCCGCCACCGGCTGCAGCGCCCGGCGCGCCCGCAAGGCGCGCCAGATCAGTTCGCGACGCTTCCAGCGCAGGCGATAGGCCTGCCACGCCGCGCGCGGGGTCACCGCTTGTAATCGCCCGTCTGGTGCCAGCGCCACGCATCCGCGATCATCTGCGGCATGGTCGAGCGGTCGGGCGACCAGCCCAGCTCGGCCTTGGCGCGGGTGCTGCCGCAGACCAGCTTGACCGCGTCACCGCCCCGGCGCGGGCCGTCCAGCATCGGCACCTCGCGGTTGGTGATGGCGCGCGTGGCATCGACCACATCGCGGACCGAGAATCCGTCGCCGGTGCCCAGGCAGAACACCCGGCTGCCCTTGTCTGCGCGCAGCCATTCCAGGCCCTTCACATGCGCGTCGACCAAGTCCATCACATGGACATAGTCGCGGATGCAGGTGCCGTCCGGGGTCGGATAGTCGGTGCCGTGGATGGTCAGCGCCGCGCGCTTGCCGTCCACCGCGTCCAGGATCAGCGGGATCAGATGGGTCTCGGGGCGGTGGAATTCGCCCACCTCTCCGTCAGGATCGGCACCCGCCACGTTGAAATAGCGGAAGATCACCGACCGCAGCCCGTGCGAGGCCCCGAAATCGGCCAGCATATCCTCGATCGCGCGCTTGGATGCGCCATAGGCGTTCAGCGGCGCCTGCGGCGTGTCCTCGTCCAGCACCTCGCCGTCGCGGTCGCCGTAGGTCGCGCAGGTCGAGCTGAAGACGAAATCCAGGCACCCCGCGGCAATGGCAGCCTCGATCAGGTTCAGCGACCCCGCGACATTGTTGCGCCAGTAGCGGCCCGGTTCGGCCATCGCCTCGCCCACCTGGGACAGGGCCGCGAAATGCAGCACCGCCACGGGCCGGTGTTGGGCAAAGGTCGCATCCAGGGCTGCACGGTCCATCAGGTCGGCTTCGACCACCGGACCGAAGCGCACGGCATCGCGCCAGCCGGTCGAGAAATTGTCCAGCGTGACGGGAACGAACCCTGCCGCCGCCAGCGCCTTGCAGGCGTGCGAGCCGATATAGCCCGCCCCGCCCGTTACCAGAACCTTGTCCGCCATGCTTATTCGGCAGCCCGGCGCATGGACATCACCTGATGCAGGTATTCGGCGAATTCGTCCTTCAGCTCGTCACGCTCCAGGCCAAAGGCCACGGTCGCCTGCAGGAAGCCCGCCTTGGAGCCGCAGTCGAAGCGCTGGCCGCGGAAGCGCAGGCCGAACACGTCGCGACCCGCCTGGATTTCCTCGGCGATGGCGTCGGTCAGCTGGATCTCGCCGCCGGCGCCCTGCTTGAGCTTGTTGAGGTTCTTCATGACCGTCGGTGCCAGGATATAGCGACCGATCACCGCCAGGTTCGACGGCTGCGTGCCGGTGGCGGGTTTCTCGACCATGCCCTTGGCGCGCACGATGGCGCCCATGTCCTCGGCCACGTCCAGAACGCCGTAAGCCTTGGCCTTTTCCGGGGCGACCTCCATCGTGGCGACCATGCTGCCGCCGGTCTCGCCATAGGCCTCGATCATCTGCTGCAGGCAGGGCGGCTCACCCTGGATGACGTCATCGGTCAGCACCACGGCAAAGGGCTCGTCATCCGACAGCAGGCGACGGGCGCACCAGACCGCATGGCCCAGGCCCAGGGCCTTGTGCTGGCGGATATAGGCGATGGCGCCCGAATCCATGTTGGTGGCGCGCAGGATCTCCAGCAGGTCGGTCTTGCCGGCCTTCTTCAGGCTGGATTCCAGCTCGTGGGCGTGATCGAAGTAATCCTCCAGCGAACCCTTGCCGCGCGAAGTGACAAAGATGAATTCCTTGATCCCGGCGGCGCGGGCCTCGTCGATGGCGTATTGGATCAGCGGCTTGTCGACCAGCGACAGCATCTCCTTGGGGATGCTTTTCGTGGTGGGAAGAAAGCGTGTCCCCAGACCTGCGACGGGAAAAATGGCTTTCGTAACCTTGCGACCCATGACGGATACCTCTGATGGTTCGGCGGGATCGGCCCCACCCTGAATGACGTTGATGCCTTGCCGGGCAGAGACGGTGAGTTCAATGGGCAGATTATTCCGTAGGCAGCTTGCCGCCAAGCGTTTGCACCAAAATAGACAAATATTTCATAATTTCGCCGCCCGGCAGGGCAAACCGGCTCAGGCGATGCCCATATCCTGCATCATCTGCTCCAGCCGGGTAACATCCTCGGGGTTGTTCAGTTCCCAGAACTGGCGGCCGCGTGCCTCGACCTCGACGCACAGCACCGGCCGACCGCGCTCCAGGAAGCGCAGCTGCTCCAGGCCCTCCAGCCGCTCCAGCGTGCCTTCGGGCCAGGTGGGGTATTCCGCCAGGGCGTCGGGGCGATAGGCATAGACGCCCACATGGTGAAAGACCGGGCTGGGCCCGTCGGGGGCCACGTCGCCCGGCACGAAGGGCACGACCTCCTTGGAGAAATAGAGCGCCCGCCCGTCATGACCGAACACCGCCGTCGTCCCGCCGACGCGGCCCGCGTGGCGATCCGCGATCAGGTCGGCGCGCATCGCCCCCGTGCAGCGCAGCACCGGCGTCGCCACCCCGGCCTGCGCATCGCGGCGCAGGCCCGCCACCAGATCCTCCACGAACCAGGCGGGCGTCAGCGGCGCGTCGCCCTGCAGGTTCACCACGATCTCGGGGGTCAGGCCAAGGGTGGCCACCGCCTCGGCGCAGCGTTCGGTGCCGTTGCGGCAATCGGGGCTGGTCATCGCGACATCGCCGCCAAAGGCCAGCGCGTGGTCGCGGATGCGGTCGTCATCGGTGGCCACGATCACCCGGTCGATGCCGCCGACCGCCATGGCCGCGTCCCAGCTGCGCCGGATCAGGCTGCGCGCCTGACCGCCCGCGCCGCGCAGCTCGACCAGCGGCTTGCCCGGATAGCGGGTCGAGGCGAAGCGGGCGGGAATGACGATGACGACCGACATCTCAGGCCTTCACCAGCAGGACGCCCGGGGCGTAGGCGATGAAGAACGGGTTCTCGAATCCCGGCTTGCCATAGGCCAGGGGGGTGTGGTCGTCGAAGCGCACCACCTGACCGCCCGCGCCGCGCAGCACCGCGTCGCCCGCCGCCGTGTCCCATTCCATCGTGCGGCCCAGCCGCGGATAGAGGTCGGCCTCTCCGGTCGCGACCAGGCAGAATTTCAGCGAGCTGCCCGCGCTGGTCATGTCGCGCATGCCGTATTGCGCGATATAGGCGTCGGTCGCCGCGTCGCGATGCGATTTCGACGCCACGACCATCAGGCCGCGATTGTCGGGCGTGGCATTGACGCCGATGGGCTGGGTCGCGCCGGGCTGGTCGCCGAAGGGACCCGTCTCCTCGACCGAGCGGCCGTCGGCAGTGGTATAGAACAGCCGCCCCTTGGCGGGGGCATAGACCACGCCGCGCACCGGCACGCCGTCCTGGACATAGGCGATGTTGACGGTGAAATCGCCGCGCCGCTGCACGAATTCCTTGGTTCCGTCCAGCGGATCGACGATCAGGAAGGTCCGCAGGCTCTGACCGTGGGTGTCGGCCTGCTCCTCGGTGACCAGGGGGGTGTCGGGAAAGGCCGCGCGCAGGCCCTCCGCAATGATCGCATCCGCGGCCTCGTCGGCTGCGGTGACAGGCGAATCATCGGACTTGGCACGGGTATCGAAATCGTCCGACCGATAGATCTCCATGATCCTCTCTCCGGCCAGCAGGGCCAGGCGCCGCATTTCGGTGGTCAGTCGGTCGAATTGCATTCACTTTCCTTTCCCTGCGCGGGGCCGTCGGCCGCTGCCGGATTGTGCGAAGGTCCGGTCCCCCTTATGATCGCAGGCGGGTCCGTCGGCAAGCATGCGACCACGGTCCGGACAGGCCGGACCCACCGCCCTCATCGACGGAGCACGACCCTTGTTCAAGCAGCGCCAGAACCGGAACATGTTTCAGGCCGCGTTCACCACGCTGGCGCTGATCTATCACCAGACGGTCTACAACCTGCGCACGGAACACCGCAACGCGGTGGTGGGCCTGCTGCTGACCATGGTGCAAAGCGCGCTGTTCGTGGTGGTGTTCCTGGCCATGTACGCGCTGATCGGGCTGAAAACCTCTCCGATCCGGGGGGATTTCCTGCTCTATATCATGTCGGGCATCTTCATCTTCATGCTGCATGTGCAGACGGTGGCGGCCGTCGCAGGCAGCCATTCGATCTCGTCGGGGATCATCAAGCACGAACCGCTGAACGCGGCGGTGCTGATCTCGGGGGCGGCGCTGTCGGTGCTCTATCGCCAGACGATCGGCTGCATCGTCATCCTGTCGATCTATCACCTGGGGTTCCAAGAGATCACGATCTACGACCCCCTGGGGGCGGGGGCTCTGTTCCTGCTGGCCTGGTTTTCGGGATGCTGCGTGGGGCTGGTGTTCCTGGGCATCCGGCCCTGGTCGCCGCAGGCCTGCAAAGTGCTGACGACGCTGTATCAGCGGATCAACATGTTCGCCTCGGGCAAGTTCTTCGTGGCCAACACGTTGCCCGGCTTCATCCTGCCCTGGTTCGCGTGGAACCCGCTGTTCCACCTGATCGACCAGGAGCGCGGGTTCCTGTTCATCAACTATTCGCCGCATCGGACCAGCCTGCTTTATCCGCTGTGGTTCTCGATCGCGGCGCTGATGATCGGGTTGCTGATCAACTTCACCACCCGCAAGTACGAATCCATCAGTTGGAGCGCGACCCAGTAGAAATCGCCGCATTTGCAGGCCCCTTCGGCCCATTTTGGGGCCTGGCGGTGCTTGCGGGGCCGAATTGCATCCCTATATACACCCCCGAAGCGGTTCGGAGGTTCCGGGCCGTTCACGCAAGGGATCGGGCCTCGGGGGCCACAACGGACCCGAAGTCCACGATATCGCCGCAAGAGAAGGTTATATTCACATGTCCAAAGTCATCGGCATCGACCTCGGCACCACCAACAGCTGCGTGGCCATCATGGACGGCAGCCAGCCCAAGGTCATCGAGAACAGCGAAGGCGCGCGCACGACGCCCTCGATCGTCGGCTTCAAGGACGGCGAACGTCTGGTCGGCCAGCCGGCCAAGCGCCAGGCCGTGACCAACCCCACCAACACCGTCTTTGCCGTGAAACGCCTGATCGGGCGCCGCATGGGCGACGAGGCCGTGGAAAAGGACCGCAAGATGGTCCCCTTCACCATCGCGGATGGCGGCAATGGCGACGCTTGGGTCGAGGTGCAGGGTGAGAAATACTCCCCCGCGCAGGTCAGTGCGATGATCCTTCAGAAGATGAAGGAGACCGCCGAAAGCTATCTGGGCGAGACCGTGACCCAGGCCGTGATCACCGTTCCGGCCTATTTCAACGACGCTCAGCGTCAGGCGACCAAGGATGCGGGCAAGATCGCCGGCCTCGAGGTCCTGCGCATCATCAACGAGCCGACCGCGGCCGCACTGGCCTATGGTCTGGACAAGAAGGAAACCAAGACGATCGCGGTCTATGACCTCGGCGGCGGGACCTTCGACATCACCATCCTGGAAATCGACGACGGGTTGTTCGAGGTGAAGTCCACGAACGGCGACACCTTCCTGGGTGGCGAAGATTTCGACATGCGGATCGTGAACTATCTGGCTGACGAGTTCAAAAAAGAGCACGGCGTCGATCTGTCCAAGGACAAGATGGCCCTGCAGCGCCTGAAGGAAGCCGCTGAAAAGGCCAAGATCGAGCTGTCCAGCAGCAGCCAGACCGAGATCAACCAGCCGTTCATCTCGATGGACAAGAACTCGGGCACGCCGCTGCACCTGGTCGTCAAGCTGACGCGCGCCAAGCTGGAAAGCCTGGTCGCGGACCTGATCAAGCGCACCATGAAGCCCGTCCAGGACGCGCTCAAGGATGCCGGCTGCTCCAAGTCCGACATCGACGAGGTCGTTCTGGTCGGGGGCATGACCCGCATGCCCAAGGTCGTGGCCGAGGTCACCGACTTCTTCGGCAAGGAGCCCCACAAGGGCGTGAACCCCGACGAGGTCGTGGCCCTGGGCGCCGCCATTCAGGCCGGCGTGCTGCAGGGTGACGTCAAGGACGTCGTGCTGCTGGACGTGACGCCCCTGTCCCTGGGCATCGAGACCCTGGGAGGCGTCTTCACCCGCCTGATCGACCGCAACACCACCATCCCGACCAAGAAATCGCAGATCTTCTCGACCGCCGAGGACAACCAGGGCGCCGTGACCATCCGCGTCTTCCAGGGCGAGCGGGAAATGGCGGCGGACAATAAGATGCTGGGCCAGTTCAACCTGGAGCACATCCCGCCCGCGCCGCGCGGCATGCCCCAGATCGAGGTGACCTTCGACATTGACGCCAACGGCATCGTGTCGGTGGCGGCCAAGGACAAGGGCACCGGCAAGGAGCAGACCATCACCATCGCGGCCTCGGGCGGTCTGACCGATGAGGATATCGAGCGGATGGTCAAGGACGCCGAGGCGAACGCCGAGGGCGACAAGACCCGCCGCGAGCTGGTCGAGGCCAAGAACCAGGCCGAAAGCCTGATCCACTCGACCAACAAGTCGCTGGCCGAGCATGGCGACAAGGTGGACGCCTCGACCGTCGAGGCGATCGAGCTGGCCATCGGCGCGCTGGAGGAATCGCTGAAATCCGAAGAGCCGGGCAAGATCCGCTCGGGCATCCAGAACGTGATGGACGCGTCCATGCGTCTGGGTGAGGCGATCTACAAGAACCAGCAGAGCGCCGAAGAGGCCGATCCGTCGGACCGTGACGCCCCGCGTGATGTCGACGACGACATCGTGGACGCCGATTTCGAAGATCTGGGCGACGACAAGAAGCGCGGCTGATCGGGGCCGCATCCCCTGACCGGGCCGGTCCGCCATCTGCTGCGGGCCGGCCTGTTTCATGGGGACAGCTGAACAGGACGACACATGAGCAAGCGTTGTTACTACGAAGTGCTCGGGGTCACGCGCGGGGCCTCGACCGACGAGATCAAGAAGGCCTATCGGATCAAGGCCAAGGAACTGCACCCTGACCGCAATCAGGACGATGCGACCGCCGAGGCCCGCTTCAAGGAAGCGAACGAGGCCTATGACTGCCTCAAGGACGAACAGAAAAAGGCGGCCTATGACCGCTTTGGCCATGCGGCCTTCGAGGGTGGCATGGGCGGCGGCGGCGGTGGACGCGGCCAGCATCCCGGCGATTTCGGCGCGGCCTTTGCCGATGTGTTCGAGGATCTGTTCGGCGACATGATGGGCCGTCGCGGTGGCGGTGGCGGCGGCCGGGCCCGCGCACAGCGCGGCCAGGACCTGCGCTACAACCTGCGCGTCACGCTGGAGGAGGCCTATCGCGGCGTCCAGAAACCGATTACGGTCCGCGGCTCGGTCGCCTGCGGCGAATGCGCGGGCACCGGGGCCGAGGGCGCGTCCCAGCCCGCCGCCTGCCCGACCTGCGCGGGCATGGGCAAGGTCCGCGCCCAACAGGGCTTTTTCACGGTCGAGCGCACCTGCCCCACCTGCGGCGGCGCGGGCCAGATCGTCAAGAACCCCTGCAAGGCCTGCCACGGCGCCGGGCGCCAGGAACGCGATCGGGCGCTGTCCGTGAACATTCCCGCGGGCGTCGAGACCGGCACCCGCATCCGTCTGGCCGGAGAGGGCGAGGCGGGGATGCGCGGCGGCCCGACCGGCGATCTTTACATCTTCATCGAGGTGGCCGAGCACGCGATCTTTCTGCGCGACGGCAAGATGCTGGCCTGCCAGGTGCCGGTCAGCATGGCCACGGCCGCCCTGGGCGGCGAGGTCGAGGTGCCGACGATCGACGGCGGGCGGGCCCGCGTCAAGGTTGCCGCCGGCAGCCAGACCGGCCGGCAGATGCGCCTGCGCGGCAAGGGCATGCCGCCTTTGCGCCACGGCCCCGGCGCGCAGGGCGATTTCGGCGACATGCTGATCGAACTGACCGTCGAGACGCCGGTCAACCTGACCCCGCGCCAGCGCGAGTTGCTGCGCGAGTTCGAGGCCGAAAAGGCCGATAACAGCCCGCAATCGGACGGCTTCTTCGACAAGGTCAAAAGCTTTTGGGATGGGATGACCCGGTAACGGGTTAACCCTTCCTTTACCGGTTCGGGCCATGATCGACGCATGGACCCGAATCGTGCCTTTCGCGAAATGCCCCTGCCGCTGTTCGCCCCGGCGGCCGATGATGTGGCCGCGGAACCGGCGAACGCGCCGGGAAAGGCGCCCTCCTATCTGGCCGATCACCGGGCGCGGCTGCGCGACCGGTTCATGCAGGGCGGGGCCGCCGCCATGCCCGATTACGAGCTGCTGGAGCTGGTGCTGTTCCGCGCCATCCCGCGCCAGGACGTCAAGCCGCTGGCCCGCCTGCTGATCGAGACCTTTGGCGATTTCAACCGCGTGGTCACGGCTGCGCCCACACGCCTGCTGGCCGTGGCCGGCGTCGGCCCTGCCGTCGTGACCGAGCTGAAGATCGTCGAGGCCGCGGCCCAACGCATGGCCCGCGCCCGCATCATGCACCGCCCGGTCCTGTCCAGCTGGCAATCGCTGCTGGATTATTGCCACACCGCCATGGCGCATCGCGAGATCGAGCAGTTCCGTGTGCTGTATCTGGACCGCAAGAACGTCCTGATCGCGGATGAGGAACAGTCGCGCGGCACCGTGGATCACGTCCCCGTCTATCCGCGCGAGATCATCCGCCGCGCGCTGGAGCTGAACGCCTCGGCGCTGATCCTGGTGCACAACCACCCCTCGGGCGATCCCACGCCCTCGGACAGCGACATCGCCATGACGACGCGCATCAGTCAGGCCGCCGACAGCATGGGAATCACCATCCACGACCATCTGATCATCGGCAAGTCGCGCGAACTCAGCTTTCGCTCGGAAGGGTTGCTGTGAGCGGAGCCTGCAACCGCGACACCCTGCCGCAGTGATGGCGCAAACGCGCGCTGCAATTGTGTCCGACGGGTCGAATTGCATCGGCATGCGACGGCTTATCATCTGGACTGACGAGGAATTGAGGGCTAGAACCGCCCCGCGAAGGCTGCGTTCGGACGCGGCCCGGAATGTCGTATCGGCCTGACTTTCGGCCCGAATTGGAGTATGACCCGTGTCCCACGCAGATGACCACGTAGGCACCCGGAGGGATTTCCTCTATTATGCCACGGCGGGCGCAGGCACGGTGGCCGCCGGTGCCGCCGCCTGGACCCTTGTGAATCAGATGAACCCGTCGGCGGATGTGCAGGCGCTTGCCTCGATCCAGGTCGATGTCAGCGGCATCGCGCCCGGTTCGCAGATCACCGTGCTGTTCCTGGGCAAGCCCGTGTTCATCCGCCGCCGCACCCCCGAGGAGATCGAGGCCGGCCGCGCGGTCGACCTGAACGATCTGCCCGACCGCAACGCGCAGAACCCCAACCTGGACGACAACGCCCCGGCGACCGACCAGAACCGCGCCCTGGACGACACGGGCGAGTGGCTGGTCCAGATCGGCGTCTGCACCCATCTGGGCTGCGTGCCCATCGGTGACGGCGCGGGCGATTTCGGCGGCTGGTTCTGCCCCTGCCACGGCAGCCACTATGACACCGCCGGCCGCATCCGCCGCGGGCCCGCGCCCGAGAACATGCACATTCCGCTGGCGTCGTTCGTGAACGACACCACCATCCAGCTGGGTTAAGGAGGGTTATCATGGCCGGAATACCGCACGACCATTACGAGCCCAAGACGGGCTTCGAGAATTGGCTGCACCGTCGACTGCCCGTCGCGGGGCTGCTCTACGACACGCTGATGATCCCCACGCCCAAGAACCTGAACTGGATGTGGATCTGGGGCATCGTCCTGGTCTTTTGTCTGCTTCTGCAGATCATCACCGGCGTCGTGCTGGTGATGCACTATACCCCGCATGTCGACATGGCCTTTGCCAGCGTCGAACACATCATGCGCAACGTGAATGGCGGGCATATGCTGCGCTATATCCACATGAACGGCGCGTCGCTGTTCTTCGTGGCGGTCTATCTGCACATCTTCCGCGGCCTCTATTACGGCAGCTACAAGGCCCCGCGCGAGGTCACCTGGATCATCGGCATGCTGATCTACATCCTGATGATGGCAACCGCCTTCATGGGATATGTGCTGCCCTGGGGTCAGATGTCCTTCTGGGGCGCGACCGTGATCACCGGCCTCTTTGGCGCCATCCCCGGCGTGGGCGAAACGCTGCAGACCTGGCTGCTGGGCGGACCGGCGGTCGGCAACGCGACGCTGAACCGCTTCTTCTCGTTGCATTACCTGCTGCCCTTCATCATCGCGGGCCTGGTGATCGTGCATGTGTGGGCCTTCCACTCGACGGGCAACAACAACCCGACGGGCATCGAGGTGCGCCGCACCAGCAAGGAAGAGGCCGAAAAGGACACCCTGCCCTTCTGGCCCTATTTCGTCATCAAGGACCTGTTCGCGCTGGCGCTGATCCTGGCGATCTTCTTTGCGATCGTGGGCTTCATGCCCAATTATCTGGGCCACCCGGACAACTATATCGAGGCGAACGCCCTGGCGACGCCCGCGCATATCGTGCCGGAATGGTACTTCCTGCCCTTCTACGCGATCCTGCGCGCCTTCGACGCCGAGGTCTGGCTGGTCCAGCTGGTGCAGTTCGCAACCTTCGGCATCGTGGACGCCAAGTTCTTCGGCGTGCTGGCGATGTTCGGTGCGATCGTCGTGATGGGTCTGGCCCCCTGGCTGGACACCAGCCGCGTGCGCTCGGGCCGCTATCGTCCGCAGTTCAAGTGGTGGTTCTGGCTGTTGGCCGCGGACTTCATGATCCTGATGTGGGTGGGCGCCATGCCGGCCGAAGGGATCTATCCCTATATCGCGCTGGCGGCCTCAGCCTATTGGTTCGCCTACTTCCTGGTGATCCTGCCCCTGCTGGGCGTGATCGAAAAGCCCGAGCCGATGCCGGCCACCATCGAGGAAGACTTCAACGCACATTACGCGCCCAAGGTTGGTGGAACCAGCCTGACGCAGCCGGCCGAGTGAGAGGACCCAGGATCATGCTGAAAGCATTTGCGATCGCCGCCGTCACGGCTCTTGGCCTGTCCGGCCCGGCGATGGCCGCAGGCGAGGCTGGGCATATCGAGGACGTTCCCTTCTCCTTCGAGGGTCCGTTCGGCTCGTTCGACCAGTTCCAGCTGCAGCGCGGGCTGCAGGTCTATACCGAGGTCTGCTCGGCCTGCCACGGGCTGCAATATGTCGCCATCCGCACCCTGTCGGATGACGGCGGCCCCGGCCTGCCCGAGGATCAGGTCCGTGCCTATGCGGCGGACCTGCTGCCGGTCTGGGACGAGGCCCTGGGCGAGGAACGTCCGCGCACCGTCACCGACCATTTCCCGACCATCCGGGGCGATGGCATGGGTCCCGACCTGTCGCTGATGGCCAAGGCGCGGGCGGGTTTCCACGGTCCCTACGGCACCGGCATCAACCAGTTGGTGCGCGGCATGGGCGGCCCGGAATACATCCACGCCCTGCTGACCGGCTATACCGGTGAGGACCAGGAACAGGCCGGAACGCTGCTGCACGGCAACTCCGCCTTCCCGGGCGGCTGGATCAGCATGGCGGCCCCACTGTCGGACGACCGAGTCACCTACGAGGACGGCACCCCCGCGACCGTTGATCAGATGTCGCTGGACGTGTCGGCCTTCCTGATGTGGACCGCCGAGCCCAAGATGATGGACCGCAAGGCCGTGGGCCTGGTCGCGGTGCTGTTCCTGCTGCTGCTGACCGTTCTGCTCTATCTGGTCAACAAGCGTCTGTGGGCACCCCACAAGGGCAAGCTGCCCGCCTGATCCGCTCTGGACAGCCCGACATGACAGGACGCGCCCCGCAACGGGCGCGTCTTTTCATATCTGGACAAGGCCCGGCCCGCCCGGTCACATGACCCACCAATCGCGGAGGCAGTCATGGCAATCTGGAACCTGGGCTCGATCAACATCGACCACGTCTATCGGCTGGACAGCCTGCCCCGTCCCGGAGAGACGCTGGCCTCGCGCGGCTATGCCGAGGGGCTGGGCGGCAAGGGCGCGAACCAGTCGGTCGCCGCCGCCCGTGCAGGCGCCACCACGCATCACCTGGGCGCGATGGGCCCGGGTGACGATTGGGTGCGCGACCGCCTGGCACAGGCGGGGGTCGACATGGGCCAGGTCGCGCGCCTGGACGATCAGGCCACCGGGCATGCGATCATCCTGCTGGATGCCGACGCGGAGAACGCCATCGTCATCCATCCCGGCGCGAACCGCGCCATAGACGAGGCCGCGCTGACGGACGCCCTTTCCGCGCTGTCCCCGTCCGACACGCTGCTGATCCAGAACGAGACGAACGGCCAGGTCGCCGCCGCCCAGGCCGCGCAGGCCCGGGGCGCGCGGGTGATCTATTCCGCGGCCCCCTTCGATCTGGAGGCGGTGCGCGCGGTCCTGCCCCATGTCTCGATCCTGGCGATGAACGAGGGCGAGGCGCAGCAGCTGTTCGCGGGTATTCCCGGCGATCTGCCGGTCCAGGGCCTGCTGATCACGCGGGGCGCCCACGGTGCCGAATATCGCGACCTGGCCACGGGCCAGGTCCACAGCCAGTCCTCGTTCCGGGTCACGCCCGTGGACACGACCGGCGCGGGCGACACCTTTGCGGGCTATTTCGCCGCTGCGCTGGACGGCGGCGCGGACGTCCCCGCCGCCCTGCGGCTGGCCTCGGGCGCGGCGGCGGTGAAGGTGACGCGGGCCGGGGCGGGCGACGCCATCCCCACCCGCGCCGAGGTCGACGCGTTCCTTGCCGATCAGCCGATCTGACCGCGCACGCCCCCGGTCTGCGCCCGGTCCATCAGCAGGTGGTCCAGGATCACGCAGGCGGCCATCGCCTCGGCCACGGGCACGGCGCGAATGCCGACGCAGGGGTCGTGACGGCCCTTGGTGATGACCTCGACCTCCTCCCCGCGCGAATTGATCGAGCGGCGAGGTGTCGTGATCGAGCTGGTCGGCTTGATCGCGAAGCGCACCACGATGTCCTGCCCGGTCGAGATGCCGCCCAGGATGCCGCCCGCATGATTCGACAGAAAGTCCGGCCCGTCCGGCCCCATGCGGATCTCGTCCGCGTTGTCGACGCCGGTCAGCGCGGCGGAGGCCATGCCCTCGCCGATCTCGACCGCCTTGACGGCGTTGATCGACATCATCGCGGCGGCCAGATCGGTGTCCAGCTTCGCATAGACCGGCGCGCCCAGACCGGGCGGACAGCCCTGAACACAGACCTCGATCGCCGCGCCGACGCTGTTCTGATCCTTGCGGATGCCGTCCAGATAATCGGACCAGGCCTGAACCGCGCCCGCATCGGGCAGAAAGAACGGGTTGTCGTTCACGACCGACAGGTCCATCCGCGCGCGGTCCAGATGCAGCGCCCCCATCTGCACCATGTAACCGGTGATCTTCAGCTGGGGCACCAATGCGGCCAGCACCGCCTGTGCCACGGCCCCCGCCGCGACCCGCGCCGCGGTTTCGCGCGCGGACGACCGGCCCCCGCCGCGATAATCGCGGACCCCGTATTTCAGGTGATAGGTGATGTCGGCGTGACCCGGGCGAAAGCTGGTGGCGATATCGCCGTAATCCTTGGACCGCTGGTCGGTATTCTCGATCATCAGCTGGATCGCGGTGCCGGTGGTGACCCCCTCGAACACGCCCGACAGGATGCGCACCTGATCGGGTTCGCGCCGCTGCGTGGTGTGTTTGCTGGTGCCGGGACGGCGGCGATCCATGAAGCCCTGGATGTAGGCTTCCGTCAGCGGCACGCCGGGGGGCACGCCGTCCACGGTCGCGCCCAAAGCGGGACCGTGGCTTTCACCCCAGGTGGTGAACCGGAACTCGCGGCCGAAGGTGTTGTAGCTCATGGGCGCGTCTCCTCGGACAGGGCTTTCAATTCATAGATCAGTTCCAGCGCCTCGCGCGGGCTGAGCGTGTCGGGATGCACCGCGCGCAGACGGTCGTCCAGCGGGCGGGCCTTGGGCGGGGGCGGCGGGGCGGCGCGGAACAGCGGCAGGTCGTCGATCAGCGCGACGGGCCGCGCGGCCTGCCGTTCGCCCGATTCCAGCGCGTCCAGAACGGCGCGGGCGCGGTCCACGACCGACGTGGGCAGACCCGCCAGCTTGGCCACCTGCACGCCATAGGACCGATCCGCCGCGCCCTTGCGGACCTCGTGCAGAAAGATCACCTCGCCCTGCCATTCGCGGACGGTGACGGTGGCATTCTCGACCCCGTCCAGCTTGGCCGACAGGGCGGTCATCTCATGGTAATGCGTCGCGAACAGCGCGCGACAGCGGTTCATGCCGTGCAGATGCTCCATCACCGCCCAGGCAATGGACAGCCCGTCCCAGGTCGATGTGCCGCGCCCGATCTCGTCCAGGATCACCAGCGCGCGGTCATCGGCCTGATTGAGGATCGCGGCCGTCTCGACCATCTCGACCATGAAGGTCGACCGGCCCCGCGCCAGATCGTCGGCGGCGCCCACGCGGCTGAACAGCTGGCTGACCAGCCCAATATGGGCATCGCGCGCGGGCACGAAGGCCCCTGCCTGCGCCAGCACCGCAATCAGCGCGTTCTGCCGCAGAAATGTCGACTTGCCCGCCATGTTCGGCCCGGTCAGCAGCCAGATGGCCGGCGTCGCCCCCGTGGTCAGGTCGCAATCATTGGCGACAAAGCTCTGCGCCTTGCGCCGCAGCGCGCGTTCCACCACCGGGTGCCGCCCGCCCGTGATCACAAAGGCGCGGCTGTCATCCACGCGGGGCCGGACCCAGCCCTCGCCCGTGGCCAGGTCCGCGAAGGCTCCGGCCAGATCGATCTCGGCCAGCGCGCGGGCGGCCTGTCCGACCTGGGCCGCGTAATCCAGCACGGCGCGGCGCAGGCGGTCAAAGACCCCGCGCTCGATCTCCAGCGCGCGGTCGCGGGCGTTCAGGATGCGGGTCTCCAGCTCCGACAGCTCCACCGTGGTGAACCGGATCTGGTTCGCGGTCGTCTGGCGATGGATGAAGGTCTGGTTCAGCGGCGCGGCCATCATGCGTTCGGCATGGGTGGTCGTCGTTTCGATGAAATAGCCCAGCACGTTGTTATGCTTGATCTTCAGGCTGGGCACGCCCGCCAGTGCGGCGTAATCGGCCTGCATCCCGGCGATGACGCCCCGCCCCTCGTCGCGCAACCGGCGGGTCTGGTCCAGATCGGCGTCATGCCCCTCGGCTACGAAACCGCCATCCCGCGCCAGCAGCGGCGGCTCGGCCACCAGCGCGTCATCCAGAACCGCCACCAGCGCCTCATGGCCCACCAGATCGCCCGCCGCATCGCGCAGCACCGGTGCTGCGTCACCCGGCAGCCGCGCGGCAATCGCCGCCCCCTGCGCCAGCCCGGCGCGAATCGCGGCCAGATCGCGCGGCCCGCCCCGGTCCAGCGCCAGCCGCGACAGCGCCCGGTCCATGTCCGGCACCCGCGCCAGCGCGCCGCGCAGATCGGCCAACAGCCGCGCATCCGCAGCCAGCGCCGCCACCGCATCATGCCGGGCCGCGATCAGCGCCAGATCGCGCGACGGCGCGCTGATCCGACGCTCCAGCAGGCGCGCGCCGGGGGCAGTCACGGTGCGGTCGATCGCGGCCAGCAGCGACCCTTCGCGCCCGCCGGACAGGGCCTGCGTCAGCTCTAGATTGCGCCTTGTGGCCGCGTCGATCTGCATCGCGCCGCCCGCGCGTTCGCGCATGGGCGGGCGCAGCAGGGGCAGCTTGCCCTTTTGCGTCATGTCCAGATAGTCGACGATGGCGCCCATCGCCGACAGCTCGGCCCGGGTAAAGGTGCCGAACCCGTCCAGCGTCTCGACCCCGTACAACGCGCACAGCCGCCGCGCGCCGGCGTTGCTGTCGAATGCGGACGCATGCAGGTCGGTCAGCGCCGCGCCCGCATCCGCGACCAGCTCTTCAAGGCCCGTGTCGCAGGCCAACACCTCGCGCGGGGCCAGCCGCGCCAGTTCGGGCGCCAGACGCGGCAGCGCGCAGTCCATGACCGAGAACGCGCCGGTCGAAATATCGACCCAAGCCAGCGCCCCTTCGTCGCGGATCACCGCAAAGGCCGCCAGATAATTGTGGCGCCGCGCCTCCAGCAGCGATTCCTCGGTCAGGGTGCCGGGGGTGACCAGGCGGACCACGTCGCGGGCCACGACCGATTTCGACCCGCGCTTCTTGGCCTCGGCGGGGTCCTCCATCTGTTCGGCGATGGCCACCCGGAACCCCTTGCGGATCAGAGTCAGCAGATAGCCCTCGGCCGCGTGGACCGGCACGCCGCACATCGGGATGGGCTCCCCCAGATGAGTGCCGCGTTTCGTCAGCGCGATGTCCAGTGCGGCGGCCGCGGCCACCGCGTCGTCAAAGAACATCTCGTAGAAATCGCCCATGCGATAGAACAGCAGCGCGCCGGGATTGGCCTCCCGGATCGCCAGGTATTGCGCCATCATCGGCGTGGGCTGATCAGACATGTCCTTGGTCATGGGCGGTTTCTATCCGCTTGCGCGGACGCGCGAAACCTCTACATTCGGGGCAACCTCGGGGTGCCCTGTCGGGCTGAGACGCGCATGCGGACCCGTTGAACCTGATCCGGGTCAAACCGGCGGAGGGAAGGTGCGGCACACCCTTCTTTCGTGATCCCTGAAAGGAAGGCCGCCGATGAAATCCATCCTGATTCCCGCCCTGCTGCTGGCCACCCCCGTGATCGCGCAGGACCGCGTCCTGACCGTCTATGCCGGCGACAGCGTCACCAGCGAATGGGGCCCCGGCCCCGCCATCGAACAGGGGTTCGAGGCGATCTGCGATTGCGACCTGCAATTCGTGACCGGCGACGTGCTGCCCCGCGTGATGATGGAGGGGGCGGGCACCCAGGCCGACATCGTCTTTGGCCTGAACACCGACATGACCGCGCGCGCCCGCGCATCGGGCCTGTTCGCACCGCACGGGCAGGACACGTCCGACCTGTCGCTGCCCATCGCGTGGGAGGATGAGATCTTCCTGCCTTACAACTGGGGTGAGACGGCCTTTGTCTATGACAGCACCCGGCTGGAGAACCCGCCCGCCAGCTTTGCCGAGCTGCTGGAGGCCGAGGATATCCGCATCGTCATCCAGGACCCGCGCAGTTCCGTGTCGGGTCTGGCGATGCTGCTCTGGGTCAAGTCGGTCTATGGCGATCAGGCGGGCGAGGCCTGGGCCAAGCTGGCCCCCAAGGTGCTGACCGTCACCCGCGGCTGGTCGGAATCCTATGGCCTGTTCACGGATGGAGAGGCGGATATGGTGCTGTCCTACACCACCTCCCCCGCCTATCACATCGCCGCCGAGGAGGACGACACCAAGCGCGCCGCGATCTTCCCCGAGGGGCATTACTTCATGGCCGAACTGGTGGCCCAGGTGGCCGGCACCGACCAGCCCGAACTGGCCCAGCAGTTCATGGACTGGGTGCTGACCCCCGATTTCCAGGCGACGATCCCGCTGGCCAACTGGTCCCTGCCCGCCAAACTGCCGCAGGATGACTGGCCGCAGGTGATGCGCGACCTGCCGCGCCCCGACACCACGCTGTTCCTCTCCGAAGACGAGGCCGAGGCCCTCCGCGCCCCCGCCCTGGACGAATGGCAGCGGGCCTTCCGCTGAGCATCGGCCACGCCATCGCGGGGGCGCTGGCAGCCCTGATCCTGGGCACGCTGGCGGCGGTGGCCTGGGTGGCGGGCGGGCTGTCGGGCCTGACCGAATGGGACCTGCGCGCCGTCTGGTTCACGCTGTGGCAGGCGGCGCTGTCCGCAACCCTGTCGGCGGCGCTGGCCGTGCCGGTCGCCCGTGCGCTGGCGCGGCGGCGGTTCCGGGGGCGCGGGCTGCTGGTCACGCTGCTGGGCGCGCCCTTCATCCTGCCGGTGATCGTGGCGGTGCTGGGCCTGATCGCGATCTTTGGCCGCAACGGCGCGCTGAACGGCGCGCTGGAGGCCGTGGGTCTGCCCGCCATCGGCATCTATGGCTGGCAGGGGGTGATCCTGGCGCATGTGTTCTTCAACCTGCCGCTGTCGGTGCGGCTGATCCTGCAGGGCTGGCAGGCGATCCCGGCGGAACGCTTCCGGCTGGCCGCCAGCCTTGATTTCGCGCCCCGCGACATCGCCCGCCATCTGGAACGCCCGATGCTGCGCGGCGTGCTGCCGGGCGTCTGGCTGGCGGTGTTCCTGGTCTGCCTGACCTCGTTCACGGTGGCGCTGGCCTTGGGCGGGGGGCCGCGGGCGACCACGGTCGAGCTGGCGATCTATCAGGCATTCCGGTTCGATTTCGATCTGGGGCGGGCGGCGGCCCTGGGGCTGGTGCAGATCGCGATCTGCGTGGGCGCGGCCCTGCTGGCGGCGCGCATCGCAATTCCGGCGGGCTTTGGCGCGGGGCTGGACGCGGTGGGCGGACCGCCCGCGCCCGGCGGCTGGCGGCGGCTGGCGGATGCGGCGGTGATCGCGGCGGCGGCGGCGTTCCTGCTGGCGCCACTGATCTCGGTCACGCTGGCCGGGCTGCCGCGCCTGACCACCCTGCCGCCCGAGGTCTGGCAGGCCACCCGGCGGTCGGTACTGATGGCGGTGACCTCGGCTCTGCTGGCGTCGGGGGCGGCGCTGGCGCTGGCTCTGACCATCGCGCGCGGTGGGGCGCGGTGGGTCGAGGGGGCGGGCATGCTGCCGCTGATCGCCTCTCCGCTGGTGCTGGGGACGGGGCTGTTCATCCTGCTGCGCGGGACGGTCACGCCGCAGCAGATGGCCCTGCCGGTCACCGCGCTGATCAACGCGGCCATGGCGCTGCCCTTCGCGCTGCGCGCACTAATCCCGGCGGCGCGCACGCTGCAGGACGATTACGGCAGGCTGGCCGCCTCGCTGGACCTGCGGGGCTGGGCGCGGCTGCGGCTGCTGGTGCTGCCGCGCCTGGCGCGACCCCTGGGCTTTGGCGCTGGGCTGGCGGCGGCGCTGGCGATGGGCGATCTGGGTGTGATCACCTTGTTCGCGGGCGATAATCCGACGCTGCCGCTGATGCTGTATCAGCTGATGAACGGCTATCGGATGGCGGATGCGGCGGCCTGCGCGCTGCTGCTGATGGCGATCAGCCTGGCCCTGTTCTGGGCCTTTGACAGGGGAGGCCGCCATGGCGCTTGAATTCCGCGACATCCTTCTGCGTCAGGATGATTTCACCCTAACCGCCGACCTGACCGTTCCCGCGGGCAGGCATGCCGTCATCGGTGCCTCCGGCTCCGGCAAATCGACCCTGCTGGCGCTGGTGGCGGGGTTTCTGGCCCCGACCCAAGGACGCCTGCTGTGGGAGGGGCAGGACATCACCGCGATGCCGCCTGGAAAACGCCCCGTCTCGATCCTGTTTCAGCACAACAATTTGTTTCCGCATCTGAGCGTGAAACAAAATATAGGGATGGGCCTGCGCCCGGACCTGCGGCTGAACCGCGCGCAGCAGGCCCGCGTGGCCCAGGTGCTGGACCAGGTCGGCCTGTCCTGCCTGGGCGCGCGCCGCCCCGATGCCCTGTCAGGTGGCCAGCAAAGCCGCGTGGCGCTGGCTCGCGTGCTGCTGCGGGCACGCCCCCTGCTGCTGCTGGACGAACCCTTCGCGGCGCTTGGCCCGGCGCTCAAGGCCGAGATGCTGGCCCTGTTGGCGCAGATCGCCGCCGACACCACCGTGCTGATGGTCACCCATGACCCCGCCGATGCCCGCGCCTTTGCCCCCGACACCCTGCTGGTCGAGGGGGGGCGCGTCCACCCGCCGCGCCCGACCGGGCCGCTGCTGGACGATCCGCCGCCGGGGCTGCGGGCCTATCTGGGCTGAAACCGCAGGATCGCGCTGCCGTCATCGGGGTCGGTCAGCCGCTGCGCCCGCACGCCGAAGACGTCGCACAGCAGCGCATCGTCCAGAACCTGCGCGGGCGGGCCAAGCGCCACCAGCCGCCCCGCCTGCATCACCGCCAGCCGGTCACAGCGCATCGCTTGGTTCAGATCGTGCAGCGCCATCACCACGGTCAGCGGCAGGCGCGCCACCAGATCCAGCACCTGCAGCTGGTGGCGGATGTCCAGATGGTTCGTCGGCTCGTCCAGCATCAGGATGCGGGGGGTCTGGGCCAGCGCGCGGGCGATATGGACGCGCTGGCGCTCTCCCCCCGACAGCGAGGCCCAATCGCGGGCCTCGAACCCAGCCATGTCCAGCAGGGACAGGGCGTGGGTGACATGCGCCTCGTCCTGGGGGGACCAGGGGGCGCGCGCGTCCAGCCAGGGGGTGCGGCCCAGCTCGACCGCGTCGCGGACGGTCAGGCGCTGTGCCGTCTCCGAGAATTGCGCGACAAAGGCCAGGCGGCGCGCCACCCCGCGCGGCCCCAGGGCCGCCAGCGGTTGCCCCTCCAGCGTGACCTGTCCCTGATCGGGGCGCAGCAGCCCGGCCAGCAGCCGCATCAATGTCGATTTGCCCGACCCGTTCGGGCCGATCAGGCCCAGGACCTCGCCCTCCTGCACCGCCAGGGTGACGCCGTCCACGATGCGCGCACCGCCGCGGCGCAGGGTCAGATCCTGGCCCGACAGCATCACGACGCCCCCCGGTGGCGGATCAGGATCACCGCAAAGATCGGCGCGCCGACCAGCGCGGTCACCACCCCGATGGGCAGCACCTGCCCCGGGATCAGCACCCGCGACAGGATGTCGGCCCCGATCAGGAAGACCGCCCCGATCAGCGCCGATGCCGGCACCAGCCGCCCGTGCCGCACGCCGACCAGCAGCCGCGCGGCATGGGGCACCACCAGGCCCACGAAGCCGATGGCCCCGGTGATCGACACCATCACGGCGGCCGCCATCGCCGCGGCCCCGATCAGCACCACCTGAACCCGCCGCACCGGCACCCCCAGAGAGGCCGCCGATTCCGCGCCAAAGGCGAATGCGTCCAGACTGCGCGCATGGGCCGCCACCACGATCAGTGCGATCAGCGCGGCGGGAACGGCCAGATGCACATCGGGCCAGCGCACCCCCGACAGATTGCCCAGCAGCCAGAACATCAGCCCGCGCGCCTGTTCCGCGCTGGCCGATTTCGCGATCACGAAGGAGGTCAGCGCGTTGAACAGCTGCGACCCGGCGATGCCCGCCAGCACGATCTGTCCCGCGCCGCGCGCGCCCGGCCCGCCGCCCGACAGCCGCGCCAGCCCCGCGACCAGCGCGAAGGCGGTCAGCGCGCCCATCAGCGCGCCGCCCGACATGGCGACCATGCCGCCGCCCAAGCCCGCCACCGTCACCAGCACCGCCCCGGTCGAGGCGCCAGCCGAAATGCCCAGCAGCCAGGGGTCCGCCAGCGCGTTGCGCAGCAGCGATTGCAGGACCAGCCCGCAGATCGCCAGCCCCGCCCCGCAGGCCCCCGCAACCAGCGTGCGCGGCAGGCGATAGGACCAGATGATCCCCGCCTCGATCGCGTCCAGCGCGTGATCGGCGCCCCACAGGCGGTTGGCCAGAACCTGCAGGACGGTCGTCACGGAAATCGGGGTTTCCCCGATGCAGATCCCGGCCAGCAGGGCCGCGGTCAGCACCGCCGTGACCCAGGCCGCCTGCCGGGCGGCACGTAGCCCCTGGCGGGTCAGGGGCGCGCTGGCCGCGGCCACGCTCATCGCGGCAGGTCCGCCATGGCGTCGGTCAGCGCCTCCAGCCCGTCGATCATGCGGATGCCGGCATGCATCGCCTCGGCGTCCAGGATGACGATGCGGCCTTCGCGCACGGCGGTCATCTGGCTGGTCACGGGGTCGCGGGCCAGGAAGTCCAGCTTGGCCTGGTGGTCATCGGCGGGAAAGCGGCGGCGGTCCATCCGCGCGATCACGATGACGGACGGATCGGCGCGGGCGATGCTTTCCCAGCCCACGGTCGGCCATTCCTCGTCCGAGGTCACGACATTGCGCAGGCCCAGGGCGCGCAGCATCCAGGCCGGGATGCCCCGCCCGCCCGCGACATAGGGATCGACCTCCAGATGCGCCGACGAGAACCACACCACAGCCGAGGCATCGGGCAGGTCCAGCGCCTGCGCGCGATCGACCGCCGCAGCCTCTCGCGCGCGCAGGTCCGCGACCACGGCGTCGCCCCGATCGGACAGGTCCATGATGGCCGCGATCTCGTCGATGCTTTGATACAGGGTGGCGATGTCGAAATCGGCCAGGCGGGTGCCGTCGGCGCCGACGGTGTTGTTCTTGTCCGCGCAATCGGTCGGCATGACATAGGCGGGGATGCCCAGATCGGCGAACTGGTCGCGCGTGCCCACCACGCCCTGCGCGCCGATCATCCAGTCGAACATCGTCGGCACGAAACCGGGGCGCTTGTTCACCACGGCCTCAAATCCGGGCATGTTGTCGGCGATGCGCTCGACCCCCGCATCGGCCTCGGCAAAGGCGGGCAGAACCGCGTTGAACCATAGCGCGGTGCCCGCCATGCGGTCCTGCGCCTGCAGGGCATAGAGGATCTCGGTCGTGGATTGCCCGATGGAGACCACGTTGTCGGGCGGGCCGTCAAAGGTCAGCGGCCAGCCGCAATTGTCCAGGGTCAGCGGGTATTGGGTCGGCGCGGCCTGCGCCATCAGGGGGGCCAGCAGCAGGGCTGTGACCGGAATAAGCCGTGTCATCCGTCTTCCTTCCCGAAGAACGGGGGCAGGGGCCGGAAAACCGCGCGCAAGGACCCGGGGGCCACGACATCGCACGTCCCCCAAGGCACCCCGCCCGGTTGAAGTGTCGATGATGGCAGGTCTCCTGACTGGCGGATCGCGGGCTGTTCCGGCCTTCCCGCCCCCCGAGGGGACAGTGGCATCGTCGGAACGCCTAGCCGCTTACAGTTGCGGGGGCAGTCGCGGGTTCGGCGCCTGATGGCTACACCTCACCGCGTTCCCTTTTCATCCGGCAGGAACCTTGGCCCGCCGGAAACCATCGCCGCCTGAATGGCGCGCCGGCGGCCGGGCGTCAAGCGCGGATCAGACGATCCACAGCCGGATCAGAAAGGCCACCGTGCCGATGACCGCGACGCTGGCCAGCCACAACCCCACGAACCAGCCCAGCTTGCGCAGGGGTGCGGGCATCAGTGATACCCCTCGTTCGGGTCGATCTTGCCGCGGAACACCCAATAGGAATAGGCCGTATAGGCCAGGATCACCGGGATCAGCACCGAGGCGCCGACCAGCATGAAGATCTGGCTGTTCTCGGGGGCGGCGGCCTCCCAGATGGTGACCTGAACGGGGACGATATAGGGGAACATCGAGAATCCCAGCCCCGCAAAGCCCAGGATGAACATGCCCAGGGCGAACAAAAACGGCCAGTAGTCGTGGTGATTGACCATCAGCGTGCGGAACATGCCAAAGGCCAGGGCCAGCACCGCCGCCCCGACGCCCGCCGCCAGGATGATGTTCCAACCCCCGAACCAGCGGCTGTAATAGCCGTCCTGCAGGAACGGCGTCCACAGGCTGACCACGCCCATGAACACGACCGTCGCGACGCCCAGGACCCAGGCCCGCTTGCGCATCCGGTCCTGCAGCGGGCCTTCGGTCTTCATCACCAGCCAGGTCGCGCCCAGCAGGGCATAGCCGACCATGACCGCGACGCCCACCATCAGCGTGAAGGGCGTCAGCCAGTCCCACCAGCCGCCCGAATACTGTCGCGCGGCCTTGTCGATGTCGATGCCCTGCAGCAGCCCGCCCAGAGTGATCCCCTGCGCCAGCGCCGCCATCGCCGATCCCCCGATGAAGGCCACGTCCCAGACCTTTCGCCAGCGCGTCGTCCGCCAGCGGAATTCGAACGCGACCCCGCGAAAGATCAGCGCCAGCAGCATCGCCATGATCGGCGCGTAAAGCGCGGGCAGGATCAGCGCATAGGCCAGCGGAAAGGCCGCGAACAGCCCGCCCCCGCCCAGCACCAGCCAGGTCTCGTTGCCGTCCCAGACCGGCGCGACCGAGTTCATCATGACGTCGCGGTCATGGCCTTCGGGTTCGACCGCGAACAGCATGCCCAACCCCAGGTCGAACCCGTCCAGCACCACATAGACCAGCACCGCAAAGGCGATGATGAAGGCCCAGATGACGGTCAGATCCAGCGAAACGCCTTCGGCAATGGGCATGGTCACTCTCCGGGTTGGATGCGGCGGGTCGGGTGCTGCTGGGCGGGCGTGGTGCCCGCCGTGCGGATCGGGCTGTCCAGGTCGTCCTTCAGGCGCGGCTCGTTGCTGCTGGGTGCGCGGTTCATCAGACGCAGGATATAGTATGTGCCCGCCCCAAAGACCGCAAAATAAACGACGATAAAGGCGATCAGCGAGGCCCCCACCGCCGCCGCATCCAGCGGTGCGGCACTGTCGGCGGTGCGCAGATAGCCATAGACGGTGAAAGGTTGGCGCCCGACCTCGGTCGTGACCCAGCCCGCCAGCACGGCGATCAGGCCCGATGGCGCCATGGCCAGCGCCGCGCGGTGCAGCATCGGGCTGTCATGCAGCACGCCCCGCCAGCGCGCCCAGAGCGACCAGACCCCGATGCCCAGCATCGCGAACCCCAGGGCCACCATGATGCGGAACGACCAGAAGACGATGGCAACGGGGGGCTGATCCTCGCGCGGGATGGTGTCCAGGCCCGCCAGCGGCGCGTTCAGGTCGTGCTTGAGGATCAGCGAGGACAGCTTGGGGATGCCGATGGCATAATCCAGGCGCTGCTCCTTCTGGTTGGGGATGCCGAACAGATACAGGGGCGCTCCCGCCTCGTGGCTTTCGAAATGGCCCTCAATGGCCATGACCTTGGCGGGCTGATGTTCCAGCGTGTTGATGCCGTGGAAATCGCCCAGCACGATCTGGACCGGGGCAAAGATCGCGGCCATCCACATCGCCATGCTGAACATGGTGCGCGTGGCCGGGCTGACGCGGTCGCGGCGATGCCTGTGGCGCAGCAGGTGCAGCGCCGCGACGCCCCCCACGATGAAGGCCGTGGTCAGATAGGCCGCCGTGACCGTGTGCATCAGGCGATAGGGAAAGGACGGGTTGAAGATGACCTGCCAGAAATCGGTGGGCAGGAACTGGCCGGTGGCGGCGTCGATCTCGAACCCGGCCGGGGTGTGCATCCAGCTGTTCACCGACAGGATCCAGAAGGCCG
The DNA here is from genome assembly GCF_005048265.1 of Paracoccus hibiscisoli. Classification (GTDB taxonomy): domain Bacteria; phylum Pseudomonadota; class Alphaproteobacteria; order Rhodobacterales; family Rhodobacteraceae; genus Paracoccus; species Paracoccus hibiscisoli. The sequence goes on along the minus strand of NZ_SUNH01000009.1, from coordinate 61,622 downwards.
AAAAGGCCGTGCCCAGGGCCACCGCCGCGCAGGCCACCATGTGCAGCGTCGGCCCCACGCGCTCTCGGCCGAACAGCATGATGCCCAGGAACCCCGCCTCCAGGAAAAACGCCGACAGCACCTCATAGGCCATCGGTCCGCCGATGACCGGTCCCGCCTTGTCGGAAAAGACCGACCAGTTGGTGCCGAACTGATAGGACATCACGATGCCCGACACGACGCCCATCGCAAAGGCCAGGGCAAAGATCTTGACCCAGTATCGGAACAGATCCAGATACTTGCTGTCCTTGGTCCACAGCCACAGCCCGTTCAGCACTGCCAGAAAGCTGGCCAGTCCGATGGTGAAGGCGGGAAACAGGAAGTGGAAGCTGACCGTGAAGGCGAACTGAATGCGGGCCAGCAGGATCGCGTCGGCATTGTCGAACATCGGGTGCCTTTCACGGCAAAGGCACGCGCCGGGGGCGTGGCCGGTTCGGGACGGGCGTTCCGGGTCCGGGCGACCCGCGACCTTGCGCCGTGGCCCGCACCCCTGAACATGGTCGAATTGTGCGCCCGCCCCCCCCACACATGCAAGAGCGTTGATGTCACGCCCCCCTGCGCTGTGGCCGATCTGCCCACCGGCCTGCCTTCCCGCGCCACCCCCCGGCCCCGACGGTTTGCCTCATCCGGCCCGGCGCGCTAGGGCGGGGCATCGCAGCGGAGAGCCCCATGACCGTCTTTCTGACCGGCCTGATGACCGGACTTGGCCTGATCCTGGCGATCGGGGCGCAGAACGCCTTTGTCCTGCGCCAGGGGCTGCGCGGGCAGCATGTGCTGGCGGTGTGCCTGACCTGCGCGATCTCGGATGCGGTGCTGATCGCGGCGGGGGTGGCGGGGGCCGGGGTGCTGATGGCGCGGATGCCTTGGCTGGACCCGGTGATGCGGTTGGCGGGGGCGGCCTTCCTGATCTGGTACGGGGCGCGCAGCCTGCGCGCGGCCCTGACCGCGCAGGACGCGCTGCAGGCCGCGCCGGGCGGGTCGCAGGGGCTGGGGCGGGTGCTGCTGGCCTGTCTGGCCATCACCTGGCTGAACCCGCATGTCTATCTGGACACGGTGGTGCTGCTGGGCGCCATCTCGACCCAGTTTCCGGGGCGCGAGGTGGCCTTTGCCGCGGGCGCCATGACCGGGTCGCTTCTGTTCTTTTTCAGCCTGGGTTATGGCGCGGCATGGCTGCGGCCGGTCTTTGCCCGCCCGGCGGCGTGGCGACGGCTGGAGCTGGCGGTGGCGCTGGTCATGTGGGCCATCGCCCTGCGGTTGCTGTGGCCGTGGATCGCCGGCTGACGGGGGCAAAACCCCGTGACTGCGGCATCATATCTGTTGAAAACCCGGGCCAACGGCCTTAACTGCAACCGCACCCACAAGGCCGTTGGCGCCGTGGTGCCGCACCGGCCCCGCACGACCCGCCGGCTTCCGACAGGCGCCGGCACGGCTGGACGCAGAACGACAGGCCTTGATGCTCGACCAACCTCTATCCCCCCGCAGCGCCCGCGAATGGCTGACCACGCTGGCGCGCTATCGTGACCCCTCGACCCCGCGCAGCCTGTTCGAGCTGGCCGTGACGCTGCTGCCGCTTATCGCGGTCTGGGCGCTGGCCTGGGCCGCGCTGTCGGTCAGCCCGTGGCTTGCGCTGATTCTGGCGGCGGCAAACGGGCTGTTCCTGGTGCGCATCTTCATCATCCAGCATGATTGCGGGCACGGATCGTTCCTCAAGAACCGCCGCGCGCAGGACTGGGTCGGGCGCAGCCTGGGCGTGCTGACCCTGACGCCCTATGCGGTGTGGAAACGCACCCACGCGATCCATCACGCCTATCACGGCAATCTGGACCAGCGTGGAATCGGCGACGTGATGACGCTGACCATCGACGAATACCGGGCGCGCAGCGGGTTCGGGCGGTTCATGTACCGGCTGTACCGTCATCCGATGGTGCTGTTCGTGCTGGGCCCCAGCTATCTGTTCATCCTGCAGAACCGCCTGCCCCTGGGCCTGATGGGCCAGCGGCAGTACTGGATGTCGGCGATGGGCACCAATGCCGCCATCGCGGTGCTGGTCGCGCTAATCGTGTGGGCGGGGGGCTGGCTGCCAGTGCTGCTGGTGTTCCTGCCGACCGTGGTGGTGGCCGCGACCATCGGCGTCTGGCTGTTCTATGTCCAGCACCAGTTCGAGGAGACGCACTGGTCGCGCGCCGAGGATTGGCAGATCCACGATGCGGCGCTGGAGGGCAGCTCTCACTATGTGCTGCCGCAGCCGCTGCGCTGGCTGACGGGCAATATCGGCATCCACCACGTCCACCACCTGTATTCGCGCATCCCCTTTTACCGCTTGGGCGAGGTCATCCGCGACCACCGCGAGCTGGCCGAGGCACAGCGCCTGACCATCCGCGAAAGCCTGTCGGCGGTGCGCCTGCACCTGTGGGACGACCCCCAGGGCAAGCTGATCTCCTTTGCCGAGGCCCGCGCCCGCTACGGCATCGCCTGAGGGTCAGGCCAGCGCCGCCAGCAGCTGTCCGTGCAGCCGTTGGCCCGCTACGATCAGGCCGTCCACCTGCGCGCGCGTGCTGTTGAACCGCATCGGCTGGCCGCGCCGGTCGGTCACCCGCGCGCCCGCGCGTTCCGCGATCAAGGCGCCCGCCGCGATATCCCATTCCCAGGCCGCGCGCAGCGACAGGGCGGCGTCGAACCGCCCCTCGGCCGCCAGGCACAGGCGCCAGGCCAGCGACGACCGGAACTCGCGCCGAAACCCCGGCATGCCGTCCCGCCAGTCGGGCGAATCGGCGATGGCGCGATAGGTCAGGACGCGGGCGCCCTCGACCCCCACATCGGTGGGGGCGATGGGCTGGCCGTTCAGCGTGGCCGGTCCGTCCGCATGGGCGGCATAGGTCAGGTCGGGCACCGGCAGATGCACCACCGCCGCGACGATGCGCCCGTCGCGGGCGACGGCCAGCGAATGGGCGAACCCCTCCTGCCCGTCGATGAAGGCGCGGGTGCCGTCGATCGGGTCGATGATAAAGCAGTGCTGCGCATCCTGGCGCGACGGATCGGCCTCGGATTCCTCGGACAGCCAACCATAGGCGGGGCGCGCGCCCATCAGATGCGCCTGCAGGGCGTCGTTCACGGCCAGATCGGCCTCGGTCACGGGGCCCGCGTTGTCGGCCTTGTCCCAGACCTGCGGATCGCGCCGCCAGTATCGCAGCGCGATCTGACCCGCCCCCCGCGCCGCGGCGGTCAGCAGGTCCAGATCGGCCTGCGCGCCCTGCAACGACTCAGGCCCCTGCAACGGTCATGCCCTGGACCAGCAGGCTGGGCACCTCCTGGCCGCGCCAGGGCAGGGCGTCATCCGCCGCGATCAGCGTCATCAGCATCTGGCGCAGATTGCCCGCGATGGTGCATTCGTTGACCGGCCAGGCGATCCGCCCGTCCTGCACCCAGAACCCCGCCGCGCCGCGCGAATAATCGCCCGTCGTCCCGTTGATCGAGGCGCCCAGCATCGAGGTCACCACCAGCCCCGTCCCCATCCGCGCGATCAGGTCGTCACGGCTGTCGGTGCCGGGCGTCAGGATGACGTTGCTGTGGCCCGGCTGCGGGCTGGAGGCCAGGCCGCGCGACGCCGATGCGGTGCTGTCCATGCCCAGCTTGCGCGCGGTGGCCAGGTCCAGCGTCCAGCCCTGCAGGACGCCATCGGCCACGATCAGGCGGCGGCGCGTGGCCAGCCCCTCGGCATCGAAGGGCCGCGACGAGGGATAGCGGGGCCGCAGCGGGTCCTCGACCAGATCCATGCCGGGGGGCAGGACCGGTTCGCCCAGATCGCGGCGCAGCCAGCTGGCGCCCCGCGCGATGGCGCTGCCGTTCACCGCCGCCAGCAGATGCCCGATCAGCGAGGCCGACACGCGCCGGTCGAACAGGATCGGAAAGGCCCCGGTCGGCGGCTTTTTCGCACCGGCCCGCGCCAGGGTGCGTTCCGCGGCCAGCAGGCCGATCTCCTCAGGGGTGGGCAGGTCGGCGGCATGGACCCGCGATTCACCGGCATAGTCGCGTTCCATCCGCAGGCCTTCGCCGGTGATGGCCACGACCGACTGCGCATGGGTGGTGCGACCGTAGCCGCCCGAAAACCCGTTCGTCGCCGCCAGCCACATCCGCCGATGGCCATAGGCGGCATTCGCGGCCTCGACCTGGGTGATACCTTGGACGGACAGGGCGGCGGCCTCGGCGCGCAAAGCCATGTCCTGCAGATGCGCGGGGTCCGGCTCGGGCGCGTCCTCGGTGATGTCCAGACCGTGCGCGTCGCGGGCCTGCGCCAGCTGGGACGGATCGGCCAGGCCCAGATGGTCGTCCACCGGGGCCTCGCGCGCCATGGCGACGGCGCGCGCGGCCATCTGGGCGATGGCCTGATCGCCGTGATCGGAGGAGGAGACCGCCGCCTGCCGCCCGCCGATCAGCACGCGCAGGCCGATCTCGATCCCCTCGGCGCGTTCGGCCTGTTCCAGACCGCGCGCGCGCACGTCGATGCTGACCGAGCGACCGTCCACCGCCAGCGCGTCGGCCTGATCGGCCCCGGCCCGGCGGGCGGCGTCGATCAGCGCCTCGGCCAGACGTTTCAGGCGGAGGGGGTCGTCGGTGGCAGCGGTCATGGGGCTCTCTTGCGGCAAGGGAAGGGGCCGGGACGCATGCCCCGGCCCGATGTCAGGCGTCGGAGGTCACTGGATCTGCTGGCCGTTGGCAAAGATCGACCCGCCCTCGCGGAACTCGATCTCGGTCTGCAGCTGGTCCTCGGCACCGTCGACGGGGCGGGCGAACATGGCCATCATCATGCGCGGGCCCATCAGCTGTTCGGCCGGGACGACGCCCATGGCGACCAGGCGGTCCAGGAAGGTGTTCACCCCCGAGAAGGTCCCCGACAGCGTGCCGATGGGCTGGGTCGGGTCCTCGCCAAAGGTCAGCTCGCCCGACACATCGGCCTCGGCCCCCACCGCCGACATCGAAAAGTCGCGGATCGACAGGCTGCGCGGCAGGAAGGGCATCTCGCCCTCGGCCGGGACGGCGGCGTCAGGGTCCATGAAGTTGCGGGTCAGCACCGCCAGCCCCTCAAGGTCGATGGACAGGCGGGCGGGGTCGCGGGGCAGGGTCGCCTCGGGGTCCATCGCCTGCCAGATCGCATCATCCAGCGTCAGCCCGTCCAGCAGATAGGTCAGCGCAAAGGGCTGCTCCGCCTCGGACGCCACGACCGGCATGGCCAGGCGGAACCGGTTCTCGGCCGCCGCATAGGCGATGGGGAAGGGCATGTCGGACGAGGTCAGGTTGACCGCCATGTCGGTCAGGCCGCCCTCATAGGACAGACCCTCGGCGCTCATGGACACGGCCAGGGTGCCGCTTGCGGCCTCGAAGCTGCCGCTGGTCTCCTGGTCGGGGCCGTCGGCGCGCAGCGCACTGGCGCTGAAGGTGCCCGTCGTGGCGCCCATCCCCAAGGTGCCCTGACCCGCGAACCCGGCCTGCAGGGCCTGGGTCGGCTGGCTGCCGAAATTGACCTCTCCGGCGGGGGTGGTGCCGTCGCCGCTCATGGTCAGGTCGTTGATGGTGAAGGTCGCGGCGAAATCGTCGGTGGCCTCCGACCCTTCGGGGGCGTCCAGCGCGGGGCCGCTGGCAGTCAGCGACATCTCCATGCTGTCGGCGCGACCCTCATAGGTCTGCGCGCCGCTGCCATCGGCGGCCCGCGTCATGGTCTGCACGCCCTCGACCCCGGTCAGGGTCGCGGTCAGCGGCGCGTCGTTCTCGCTCTCCAGGGCGCGGCCGGACAGGGCCATGGTCGGCATGACAAAGCTGTGGCGCATCTCGTCGGGGGTGCCCGACGAGATCGTCTCGTTGCCCGGCGCGTCCAGGGTCATGTCAAAGCCGATCGGCTCTCCCTCGGGGCCCTCGTCGCGCATGACGATCGTCATCTGGCCGTCGATCACCGACCGGACCGTGCCGTCGCCCACCGGGGTCAGCGCGATCTGGGGCATGGTGAACGTGAACTCGGCCGCCTCGGCCTCGTCCGAGCTGAGCGTCACGTCGGTCAGGGTCAGGGCGTCGCCTGCGGCGTCCTCGGACCCGACCTGGACCTGATAGCCCATCTGCTCATAGATGTCGCGCAGGTTCTGCCAGACCTCTGCGGGGGTGACATCGGCCAGGGCGGGGCCAGCGGCCAGGATCAGCGCGAGGGCCGAGGTTGCAAGGGGGCGGTTCATGGCGGATACCTTTCGCAAACCTGAAATTGGCGGGATTTCTGACACAGTGCCGCCGAAAGGGAAAGGGAACAAGTCGTGATCCACAGCCAGCACCGGGACGGCCTGTCCCTGTTGACCATCGACCGCCCCGACAAGGCGAACGCCCTGACCGCCGCGATGCTGCGCGACCTGCGCGCGGGTGTCGATGCGGCCCGGGACAGCGGCGCGCGGGCGCTGATCCTGACCGGCACGGGGCGGATCTTTTCCGCAGGCGCCGATCTGGACGAGGCCCGCGCGGGCCTGGCCACCGCCCCCGAATGGCAGGATCTGTCCGGCGCGCTGGCCGCCCTGCCCTGCCTGACCATCGCGGCGCTGAACGGCACGCTGGCGGGGGGCGCCTTCGGCATGGCGCTGGCTTGCGACATCCGCCTGGCGGTGCCAGAGGCGCGGTTCTTCTATCCGGTGATGCGGCTTGGCTTTCTGCCGCAGCCGGGCGATCCGGGGCGGCTGGTGGCGCTGGTGGGACCGGCGCGGGCGCGGATGATCCTGATGGGCGGCGCCCGGATCGAGGCGCCCGAGGCGCTGGCCTGGGGCCTGGTCGACCGCCTGCACCCCGCGCCGGACCTGGCCGATGCCGCCCGCGCGCTGGCCACCGATGCGCTGGCCGCCGACGCTGCCCATGTCGCCGCGATCAAGGCGATGACGCGCTGAGCGGTCGGAACAACATTCGCGGCGGGCCGTTTGGGCAGACGGCCTGTCCTTCGCGATGCGGGGCCGCGCCGATGATTGTCCTTTTCTGCCGCCACAGCCTTGCGGACCGGGCGCGCCGATCGCAGGTAAGGCCCAAGAACCAAAGGAGTTTTCCGATGCGCACCCCCATCGTCGCCGCCATCCTGGCGCTGACCACCGCCCTGCCCGCCACCGCCGACACGATCCGGGTGGGCATGTCCGGCGGCTATTTTCCCTTTACCTTCACCCGCGCGGACACGCTGCAGGGCTTTGAGGTCGATTTCCTGAACGCCATCGCCGAGGAGACGGGCGATGAGGTCGAATTCGTCACCATGTCCTTTTCGGGCCTGATCGGCGCGCTGGAATCGAACCGCATCGACACCATCGCCAACCAGATCACCATCACCCCCGAACGCGAGGCGGCCTTTGCCTTCACCCAGCCCTATGTCTATGACGGCGCGCAGATCGTGACCCGCGAAGGCAACGCGGCCGACATCACCGGCCCCGAAAGCCTGGACGGCAAGACGGTCGCGGTGAACCTGGGGTCGAATTTCGAACAGCTGCTGCGCGAACTGCCCAATGCGGATCAGATCGACATCCGCACCTATGAAAGCAACATCGAACAGGACACCGCCCTGGGCCGGGTCGATGCGTTCGTGATGGACCGCGTGTCATCCGCGCAGGTGATCGCGCAGAGCCCGCTGCCGCTGGAGCTGGCCGGAGAGCCCTTCTCGGAGATCCGCAATGCCCTGCCCTTCCGCAATGACGAGGCGGGCCAAGCGCTGCGCGACCGCGTGGACGCCGCCATCACCACGCTGAAGGAGAACGGCACCCTGGCCGAGATATCCCAGAAATGGCTGGAGGCCGACGTCACGCAGCCCGTGGCCGAGTAAATGCGCCCCCTGGACACCGCCTATATGTGGGAGCTGGTCCCGGTCATCGCGGGCTATGTGCCGCTGACGCTGTTCATGGCGGTCATCGCCATGATCGCGGCGCTGGCGCTGGCGGCGGCGCTGGCCATCGTGCGGGTGCTGCGCGTGCCGGTGCTGGACCGCATCGTGGCGGTGTTCATCAGCTTTTTCCGGGGCACGCCCCTGCTGGTGCAGCTGTTCCTGTTCTATTTCGGCCTGCCGCAGGTGGTGCCCGCCATGACCGGCATCGACGGGGTGACGGCGGCGATCATCGGCCTGACGCTGCATTTCTCGGCCTATATGGCAGAGAGCATCCGCGGCGCCATCCTGGGCGTCGATCGCAGCCAGTGGGAGGCCGCCCAGTCCATCGGCATGACCCAGGGCCAGCTGCTGCGCCGGATCATCCTGCCCCAAGCCGCGCGGACGGCGGCGCCGACGCTGATGAACTATTTCATCGACATGATCAAAAGCACCTCGCTGGCCTTCACCCTGGGCGTGACCGAGATGATGGGCGCCGCACAGAAGGAGGCCGCCGGCAGCTTTCTGTATCTGGAGGCGTTCCTGGTGGTCGCGCTGTTCTACTGGGTCATCGTCGAAACCCTGTCGGTCGGCCAGCGCCGGCTGGAATCCAGCCTTGGAAAGGCGGTCGCCCGATGAGCTGTCAGATCGAGATCACCGGACTGGTCAAGCGGTTCGGCACCAATACGGTGCTGAACGGCATCGACCTGTGCCTGGAGCCGGGCGAACGCGTGGCGATCATCGGCCCCTCGGGCACCGGAAAATCGACGCTGCTGCGTTGCCTGAACTGGCTGGACCAGCCCGATCAGGGCCAGATCCGCATGGGCGACGTGACGGTGGATGCTGCCCGTGCCAGCCGCGCCGACATTCTGGCGCTGCGGCGGCGGACGGGGTTCGTGTTCCAGAACTATGCCCTGTTCGCCAACAAGACCGCGCGCGCCAACATCACCGAAGGGCTGACCACGGTGCGCGGCTGGTCCGCTGATCGCGCCCGCGCGCGGGCCGATGACATCCTGGCGCAGATCGGGCTGGCGGATCGCGGCGACAGCTATCCCGCCGCCATGTCGGGCGGGCAACAGCAGCGCGTGGGGATCGGGCGCGCGATGGCGCTGGACGCCGATCTGATGCTGTTCGACGAGCCGACCAGCGCGCTGGACCCCGAATGGGTGGGCGAGGTTCTGGACCTAATCCGCCGCATCGCGGACGGGCGCCAGACCATGCTGATCGTCACCCACGAGATGCAGTTCGCCCGCGAGATCGCCGACCGGATCGTGTTCATGGAGGGGGGGCGCATCGTCGAACAGGGGCCGCCCGAACAGCTGTTCGGACGGGCGCAGGACGACCGCACGCGGGCCTTCCTGCGGCGGGTGGGCTGATTACAGCCCGGCCACGGTGTAATAGGCCTGCGTGCTGCGGTCGTCGCTGAAGCCGATGCCGCTGGCGATGATGCAGCTGGTCTCATCGGCGCGCGGGGCGACCAGCGTCCAGGTGCCCAGCTGGTCCGACCCCCACAGCTCGGTGCCTTGGGCGCCGGCGGTCTCGACGGGGTGTTCGTCGAAATCATGGCGCAGGGTGGCCGCGATTTCCGCGTCGGACGCGCAATAGGGCTGATCGTCGATGGCCAGTTCGGACACCGGCAGGGTGTGGATGTCCTCCAGCAGGGTGGCGGGGGCGATGCCCTGCATCGCGCTCCAACCCTGGACGGGCTGGGCGGGGCTGGCGGACAAAGCGGGCGTGACGTTCAGCAGCGCCACCGCGCCGGCAAAGCCAAGGCGAATGATGGGATCTGCGCGGGTCATGATGATAGCCTTTCTTGCGAATTCATCAGGAAAACGCGGATTTTGCCATCAGGGTTCCCGGACGCTGCGTCACGCCCACCGCCGCGCCAGGGTCAGACGCGCCTCCAGCCCCGGGGAGGCGCGGTGGAATTCCAGCCGCCCGCCATGCTGCGCCGCGATGGTCGAGACGATCGCCAGGCCCAGTCCCACACCGCTGGCGGTGCCCGCATTCTCTCCGCGCTGAAAGGCACCGGTCAGGCGGGCGACGTCCTCCTCGGTCAGGACCGATCCGCGGTCGGTGACGCCGATCCAGGCCTCGTCCGCGCTGCCGCCGGTGACGACCACGGCCTCGCGCCCGTATTTCAGCGCATTGTCGATCAGATTGGACAGCGCGCGGCGCAGCGCGGTGGGCTGGCCGCGCATCAGCAGCGCGTGGCTGTCCAGCGTCGGGCGGCTGGCCGTGCGGGAAAACAGCGTGCCCGCGCGGGCCGGGGGCGGCTGCGACTGGCGCAGCGTCACGGGCAGGCCCACGTCCTGATAATCGGCCACCACCGCCTCGGCCAGCGAAGTCAGGGATAGCTGGCGGAACGGCTCGGCCCCGATCTCGGCGCGGGTATAGGTCAGCACGCCGTCGATCATGGTGGTCATCTCGTCGATGTCCCGCTCCAGCCGCTCGCGCAGGGAGGCGTCCTCGATCATGGCGCTGCGCAGGCGCAGGCGGGTGGCGGGGGTGCCCAGATCATGGCTGACCCCCGACAGGACCAGGGCGCGATTCTCCAGCGCGGCGCGGTCCTGGGCGACATAGGCGTTCACGGCCTGCGCGGTCTGGCGCAGCTCCTCGACGCCGCCGACGGGCAGGGCGGCGGTGCGGGCGCGGTGATCGCCCAGGGCGCGCGCGAAGGCCACGAAGGCGCCCGACACTTCGGCCACCCAACCCAGCAGCAGCGCCAACGCCCCCACCGCCAGCGCCCCGGCCAGCAGGCGCCGGTCGGGCGGCGCCGCGTCGCAGCCCCAGACCGCCGCGCCGTCGATGCGCATCCACGGCCCCGTGTCGCGCTGGATGAACAGGCGCGGATCGCTGCAGAACCGCGCCATTGCCCGCGTGACCGAGGCCAGCCCCGCCGCCTGGCTGCCGCCGCCCACCGATTGCACCGCCGCCGCCGGATAGGTCAGGTCGGGCGACTGGATGCGCACCGACAGCCGCGCGCCCTGCGTGAGGTCCGGGCGGCCGCCGCCGGTCAGGGTGATCACCGTCTGCCGCCAGCCCGGCGGCAGGTCCGGTTCGGCGCGCAGCTGGGTCAGCGACAGGCCCTGGGGCAGGGCGCTGCCCGATTCCAGGCTGTCGGCCAGGGCAAGGCCCGCGACATAGGCCCCGTCCAGATGCGCCCGCCAGGCCGCGTCGCTGGCGGTCCACAGCCAGACCGACCCGCCCCCCGCCAGCATCGCCAGCACCACCCACAGGCTGGCCACCACCCGCAGCGACAGGCGGTCAGTCAGCGTCACGCGCCACCTCGGACGACAGCACATAGCCCAGGCCCCGTTCGGTGCGGATCAGGGCGGGGTCGGTCTTCTGCCGCAACCGTCCGACCAGCACGTCGATGGCGCGCCCTTCGGCGGCATCGTCATCGTCCAGGGCGGCGGCGATCTCGTCCCGGGTCAGGGGGATCAGCGGGTTGGCCAGGAACACCCGCAGCAGCGCGGTCTCGCGCGCGGACAGGCTGACCTGCCAGCCGCCGGGCGCGGTCACCTCGTCGCGGCGCGCGTCGTATCGCCAGCCCGCAAAGCGCAGCACGCTGTCGCGCCGCCTGTGCGACAGGCTGGGCGCGCGGTTCGCCCGGCGCAGCACCGCCCGGATGCGGGCCAGCAGCAGGTCGGGGTTGAACGGCTTGGCGATGTAGTCGTCGGCCCCGACCTCGTAGCCGGCCATGCGCTGATGGTCGGCGGACAGGGCGCTGACCATGATGATGGGCACGTCCTGCGCCTCGCGGATCTCGGCGCAGATCTGCACGCCGTCGTCATCGCCCAGGGACACGTCCAGCAGGATCAGGTCCACCCGGCCCCCGCGCAGCGCGGCCAGCGCGGTCGCGCGGCTGTCGGCGCAGGTCACGTGCAGGCCGTTGCGCTGCAGATAGGCGGCCAGCATGGCGGCCATGTCGGCATCATCCTCGACCAGCAGAAGGCGGTGCAGGCTCATGATCGGTCCTCCGGTTCGGTGGTCTAGCACCGCCTGCGGGGGTTTCGTAACAGTTTGTAACATAACGCCGCGAAATCTGCCTGGCGCATGGCGGCTCTGCGTTGCGGGCATGGCTGGCGCTCAGGCATGATGGCGGAACACGCGGATCAGCGAATCCGCGCGGGAAAGATCTGGGAGGATCCATGAACCTGAAATCCGTTCTGGCGGCATCGACCGCCGTGATGATGGCTGCGCCCGCGATGGCCAACCCCACCGCCGAGGTGATGCATTGGTGGACCTCGGGCGGCGAGGCCCGTTCGGTCGCCGTCCTGCAGGAGCAGTTCGCAGCCGAAGGCGGCACCTGGACCGACATGCCCGTGGCCGGCGGCGGCGGCGACGCCGCGATGACCGCGCTGCGCGCCCGCGTCCTGTCCGGCAACGCCCCCACCGCCGTCCAGCTGAAAGGCCCCGCGATCCAGGAATGGTTCGAGGAGACCGGCCTGGCCGATATCGGCACTGTTGCCGAGGAGAATGGCTGGGACGCCGTCCTGCCCGAGCAGATCGCCGCCCACATGAAGTGCGATGACCAGTGGTGCGCCGCACCCGTGAACGTCCACCGCGTCAACTGGATCTGGGGCAACAAGCAGATCCTGGACGAGCATGGCATCGAGATGCCGACCACCTGGGACGAATTCAACGCCGCCGCCGAAAAGCTGCAGGCCGCGGGCGTGACGCCGCTGGCCCATGGCGGCCAGAACTGGCAGGACGCGACCATCTTCGAGACGGTCGTCCTGGGCCTGGGCGGACCGGAATTCTACAGCCAAGCGCTGGTCGATCTGGACACCGAGGCGCTGACCTCGGACACGATGCGCCAGGTGTTCGACCAGATGCGGACCATCCGCGGCTATGTCGACGACAACTTCTCGGGTCGCGACTGGAACCTGGCCACGGCCATGGTCATGAACGACGAGGCCGCCTTCCAGATCATGGGTGACTGGGCCAAGGGCGAATTCCTGGCCGCGGGCAAAGAGCCGGGCGTCGATTTCGTCTGCGCGCCGACCCCGGGCGAAGGGTTCCTGTATAACGTCGACAGCTTTGCCTTCTTTGAGCTGGACGGCGAGGACAAGCAGCAGGGCCAGGCCCTTCTGGCCAGCCTGATCATGGGGCCGGAATTCCAGCACACGTTCAACCTGAACAAGGGCTCGATCCCGGCACGCACCGACGTCTCGCTGGACGATTTCGACGATTGCGCGAAACAGTCGAATGCCGACATGACCGCGGATGCGGCCAGCGGTTCGCTGCTGCCCAGCTATGCGCATGGCATGGCGCTGCGCGGTGCGCCGGCCGGCGCGATCACCGACGTGGTGACCGCGCATTTCAACAGCGACATGTCGTCGGATGACGCCGTGCAGCAACTGGCCGACGCCGTCGCCAACGCGATGTGATCACGGCCTGACGACCCCGCGCCCCTTGCCGGGCGCGGGGTCTTTCTTTGGGGGTTTACCGAAAAATGGAATGGCTTGAACGCAACGTGCCCAAGGTCGTCTTGGCGCCGTCCTTCGTGGCGATCCTGGTCTTCGTCTACGGCTTCATCGCCTGGACGGCCTGGATCAGCTTTACCCGATCGCGCCTGATGCCGCGCTACGAACTGGACGGCATCACGCAATACGAGCGCCTGTTCGCAGCCCCCCGGTGGGACGTGGCGATGAACAACCTGTTCATCTTTGGCGGTCTGTTCATCGTGATCTCGATGGTGATCGGCCTGGCCCTGGCCATCTTCCTGGACCAGAAGATCCGCGCCGAGGGCGTGCTGCGCACCATCTATCTGTATCCCATGGCCCTGTCGCTGATCGTGACCGGCACCGCTTGGAAATGGATCCTGAACCCGGGCCTGGGCATCCAGGCCGCCGTCCGGGGCTGGGGCTGGGAAAGCTTCACCTTCGACTGGCTGATCCGCCCCGACATGGCGATCTACACGATCGTGCTGGCCGCCGTCTGGCAGGCCTCGGGGTTCGTCATGGCGCTGTTCCTGGCCGGTCTGCGTTCGGTCGACACGGAAATCATCCGCGCGGCCCAGGTCGACGGCATCCCCACGCACCGCATCTATTCCGCGATCATCATCCCGACGATGGCGCCGATCTTCCTGTCGGCCTTCATCGTGCTGGCGCACCTGGCCATCAAGGCGTTCGACCTGGTCATCGCGCTGACCGGCGGCGGCCCCGGCTATGCCACCGACCTGCCCGCGACCTACATGTATGCCATGGCCTTCTCGCGCGGCGATCTGGGGCAGGCGGCGTCCAGCGCCATGATCATGATGATGGTCATCTTTGCCATCGTCGTCCCCTATCTCTACAGTGAATTGAGGCCGCGCCGTGACCAGTAACACCGCCTTGCGTTGGGGCCTGTACGGCATCCTGATCCTGTTCGCCCTGTTCTATCTGATGCCGCTGTTCGTCATGCTGACGACCTCGCTGAAAAGCCTGGAGGAGATCCGCACCGGCAGCCTGCTGTCCCTGCCGCGAGAGATCACATTCGCCCCCTGGGCCGAGGCCTGGTCGACCGCCTGCGCCGGCACCCAGTGCGAGGGGCTGCGCCCGTTCTTCTGGAACTCGGTGCTGATGGCGGTGCCTGCGGTGATGATCTCGACCATCATCGGGGCGCTGAACGGCTATGTCTTTGCCCAGTGGAAATTCCGCGGCGCCAACCTGTTCTTTGCCGCGATCCTGTTCGGCTGCTTCATCCCGTTCCAGGTGGTGCTGCTGCCGATGGCGCAGATGCTGGGCCTGATGGGGCTGGCCGGCACGATTCCGGGACTGATCTTCGTCCACGTGATCTATGGCCTGGGCTTCACCACGCTGTTCTTCCGCAACTACTATGTCACCATTCCGCAGGAACTGGTGCGCGCGGCCAAGGTCGACGGGGCGGGCTTCTTCCGCATCTTCTGGTCGATCTTCCTGCCGATCTCCTTGCCGATCATCACCGTGTCGGTGATCTGGCAGTTCACGCAGATCTGGAACGACTTCCTGTTCGGCGTGTCGTTCAGCGGGGCCGGGTCGCAGCCCGTGACCGTCGCGCTGAACAACATCGTCAACTCCACCACCGGCGTCAAAGCCTACAACGTGGACATGGCCGCGGCGATCATCGCCGCCCTGCCCACGCTGCTGGTCTATGTCGTCGCCGGCAAATATTTCATCCGCGGCCTGACCGCCGGCAGCGTCAAGGGATAAGCCATGCCCATTCTGGAAATCGACCACCTGCAGAAAGCCTATGGCGACACCCATATTCTGCACGACATCAACATCAGCATCGACGAGGGCGACTTTCTGGTCCTGGTCGGCCCGTCGGGATGCGGCAAGTCCACGCTGCTGAACTGCATCGCCGGGCTGGAGCCGATCACCGGCGGCGACATCCAGATCGCCGGGCGCAACGTCACGGGTGTCAGCCCCAAGGACCGCGACATCGCGATGGTGTTCCAGTCCTACGCCCTCTATCCGACGATGACGGTCGCCAAGAACATCACCTTCGGCATGAAGGTGCGCGGCGTGGACAAGGCCACGCAGGAACGCAAGCTGGCCGAGGTGTCGCGCCAGCTGCAGATCGAGCCGCTGCTGAACCGCAAGCCGGGCCAGCTGTCGGGTGGCCAGCGCCAGCGTGTCGCCATGGGCCGCGCCCTGGTCCGCGACCCCAAGCTGTTCCTGTTCGACGAGCCGCTGTCCAACCTGGACGCCAAACTGCGCGTGTCCATGCGGACCGAGATCAAGAAGCTGCATCAGGATCTGAACGCGTCGATCGTCTATGTCACCCATGACCAGATCGAGGCGATGACGCTGGCCACCAAGATCGTCGTGATGAAGGGTGGCGTGATCCAGCAGATCGGCACGCCGGCGGAAATCTACAACCGCCCCGCCAACATGTTCGTGGCCGATTTCATGGGCAGCCCGGCGATGAACCTGATCCCGGCCCGCGTGCGCGTGGAAGACGGCCAGACCCGCATCGAGATCGAACGCGACGGCGACGCGCCGCTGGTCATCACCGACCCCGTGGCCCGCGACCTGCCCGCGGATATCGTGCTGGGCGTGCGCCCCGAGGATATCCACGAGGCCACCGGCAACGCCCATCTGCCCGGCACCGCCCATGGCGCGGGCGGCGACGTGATGATCGAGATCGTCGAACCGGCGGGCGCCGACACCTTCGCCGTCACCCATCTGGGCGGCAAGGCGGTCACCGCGCGCCTGCGCGCCGAAAGCGCGATCCGGGCGCGTCAGCCCTTTCCGCTGGCATTCGACCTCTCGAAAGTGTCGTATTTCTCGCCTAAGGACGGTGAACGACTGAACTGAGAAGGGTGACGGCAATGGCGATGCTTCTGGGCGATGTGGGCGGAACCAATGCGCGGCTGGCGATCGCGCGCAACGGCTCCATCGACGCGGGCACGGTCACGCGCTTCAAGGGCGACGACTTTGCCAGCTTTGACGACGTGGTGCGCCAGTTCATGGCGGAACAACACCAGCCCAACATCTCGTCCATGTGCATCGCCGTGGCCGGTCCGGTCAGTGGTGGCCGGGCCAGCCTGACCAACCGCGCCTGGTCCTTTGACGAGGACAACCTGGCGCGGCTGACCGATGCCGACCAGGTGCGACTGATCAACGACCTGTCGGCCCTGGGCTATTCCACGCCCGCGCTGTCGGGCGATCAGCTGAAGACGCTGCGCGCGGCCCCGCAGGGTCGCGCCCGCAACGGCCAGGCGCTGGTCGTGGGCTTGGGCACCGGCTTCAACGTCTGCGCGGTGCGGGTGCTGCCCGGCGGCGCGATCACCGTTCTTGAGGCCGAGGAGGGGCACACCCACCTGCCCGCCAACATCATGGCCCGCCTGCAGGACCGCGTGGGCGCCGACGCCGCCGCCGGGTTCTTTTCCACAGAAGAGACCTTTGCCGGGCGCGGGTTGTCGCGCCTGCACGCCGCCCTGACCGGCACCGACCCCCTGCGCGGCGAGGCGATCGCCGCCGCGATGGAGGCCGGCGATCCGGCCGCCACCGCGACCTATGACCTGTTCGCGGAGCTGGTCGGCCTTTTGTGCCGCGAGCTGTCGCTGCGCTTCATGCCGCTGGAGGGGCTGTTTCTGGCCGGCAGCGTGGGCCGCAGCATCGCAGATCGCATGCCCCTGTTCGAACCCGCCTTTCTGGCCGAGGCGCATATGCGTCACATCCCTGAAAACACCCCCGTTTTCCTGATCCGCGATGACATGGCCGCGCTGCAGGGGTGCCTTGCGGCGCTTGGCTAGGTTCCGCCTGTCGCGCAAAGGTTAACCCCCCTGCGGCCAAAGATTGCTGGCTAAATCGGGCCGATCCTGTTTGAATTGCCGCAACCAAAAAGACGGGGCGGGCAGGATGCGGGCATATCTCGGGGCGATCTTGATGGCCGGAACGGCGCTGTCCGGCATGGTGCTGTCGGGCACGGGCGCCGCGCTGGCGCAAAGCTCGTCGCCGTTCTCGGGGCTGTTCGGACGCGGCAGCCAGGCCGAGGGGCCGGTGGCCCTGGACGTGCAGGTCGCGGGCGGCGACGAAGCGCTGACCCGCCAGATCCGCCAGGCGCTGCTGCTGACCGGCGCGCTGGCCGAGGATCGCACCACCGGCCAGGACATGCTGGCCGCCGCGCGCGGCGATTACGCCCGCATCCTGGGTCTGCTCTATGACGAAGGCTATTACAACGGCGTCGTGACCATCACCCTGGACGGGGTCGAGGCGGCCGAGGTCGCGCCCCTGGATGCCCCCGCCCAGGTGGCCCGCGTGCTGGTCGCCGTCGATCCCGGTCCGGTCTTTCGGTTCTCGCGGGCGCAGATCGCGCCGGTGGCGCCCGGCTCGGATATCTCGGACGCCTATGCCGTCGGCGCGGTCGCAGGCACGGGCGTCATGCGCCGCGCGGCCATCGCGGGCGTGGATGGCTGGCGCGCGGTCGGTCACGCCAAGGCCGATATCGGCGACCAGCAGATCGTGGCCGATCATGACGCCAGCCAGGTCGACAGCCGCATCGCCCTGACCCCCGGCCCGCGCGTCAGCTTTGGCCGCATGTCGGTCAGCGGCAACCAGCGCCTGAACGAACGCCGCCTGCGCAAGATCGCCGGTTTCCCCGAGGGCGAGCGGTTCGACCCCGAGGAGCTGGAGACCGTCCGCCAGCGCCTGCGCCGCAGCGGCGTGTTTTCCGCCATCACCCTGCAGGAGGCCGATGACATCGGCCCCGGCGACACGTTGGACGTGGATCTGACCGTGGTCGAACAGGCCCCCCGGCGCATCGGCGCGGGGGCCGAGATCTCGACCGTGGACGGGGCGCTGGTCTCGGCCTACTGGATGCACCGCAACCTGCTGGGCGGGGGCGAACGCCTGCGCATCGACGGGCGCATCAAGGATATCGGGTCCGAAACCAGCGACCGCGACGATGAACTGACCATCCGCCTGGACCGTCCCGCGACCATCACCGCCGACACCACCGCCTATACCGAGCTGGAGGTCGCGCAGATGCGCGAGGAGGATTACGACGAGGACAGCGCCACCCTGGGCTTTGGCCTGACGCATATCTTCAGCGACCGCCTGACGGCGGATGCGGCGCTGGAATACCAGTATTCGCGCGTCTTCGACGCCAATGGCCGCACCGATTTCAAGGTCGTGGCCCTGCCGATGGACGTCATCTGGGACCGCCGCGACCAGCCCAACAACGCCCGGCGCGGGTTCTACCTGTCGGCCGAGGTCACGCCCTTTGCGGGCCAGGGCGATACCAGCTCGGGCCTGCGCGCCTTGGGCGAGGGGCGGGTGTTCCGGTCCTTTGGCGCCGACGACCGCTTTACCCTGGCGGGCCGCGCGCGGGCGGGGTCGGTCTTCGGCAGCGCGCTGGAGACGACGCCGCGCAACTATCTGTTCTATTCCGGCGGCGGCGGCACCGTGCGCGGACACCCCTATCAATCCCTGGGGGTTGAACAGATCCGGGGCCCGGACGGCCCGATCAAGACCGGCGGCCTGTCGGTCGCCAGCGCCACCGCCGAATTCCGGTTCCAGCTGCGCGAGCGCATCGGGCTGGTGGCATTCGCCGATTACGGCCAGGTCTGGACCCAGGACGGGTTCGGCGGCGACAGCGGCGATCATGCCGGCGCGGGGGTCGGCATCCGCTATGACACGCCCATCGGGCCGCTGCGCTTTGACGTGGCGGGCCCCGTCAGCGGCGATACCGGCAGTGGCGTGCAACTTTACCTTGGACTGGGACAGGCATTCTGATGCGGACCTTCTGGATCACCCTTATCGCAGCCCTGTTCCCGCTGGCCGTGATGGCCCAAAGCGTCGCGGAGCTTAGCGCCCAGGTCGATGACGACCGCGGCTTTCTGACCGGCCTTCTGGAACGCAACCTGTCCGGCGAGGGTCGCCAGGTCGTGATCGAAGGGTTCCAGGGCGCCCTGTCGTCGCGCGCGACCTTCACCGAATTGCGCATCTCGGATGAGGACGGGGCCTATCTGACCCTGCGCGACGGCGCGATCCAGTGGAACCGCAGCGCCCTGCTGCGCCGCCGCATCGAGATCGCCGAGCTGTCCGCCGCCGAGATCCTGCTGCCCCGCCTGCCCGCCCCGGAGGAATCGGCGGTCCAGGCCGAGGCGCCGGTCTTTGCCCTGCCCGAACTGCCCGTGGCGCTGACCATCGAACAGATCCGCGCCGACCGCGTCATGCTGGGAGAGCCGGTGATCGGGGTCGAGGCCGCGCTGCGCATCGCGGGCGGCCTGTCGCTGGAGGGTGGCGAGGGCGAGGCCCAGCTGACCATCGACCGCCTGGACGGCCCGCGCGGCCAGTTCGTGCTGGACGCCGCCTATTCCAACACCACCGAGGCGCTGCGCCTTAACCTGGGCCTGGACGAGGCCGCGGACGGCCTGCTGGCCAACCTGGTGAACCTGTACGAAAGGCCTGCCCTGACCGCCCAGATCAGCGGCGAGGGTCAGATCCGCGATTTCACCGCCGATATCCGCCTGGCCACCGACGGCCAGCCGCGCATCACGGGCCAGGTCGGCGCCAATGGCAGCACCGGCCCGGACGGATCGCCCGGCACCGCGTTCCGGTTCCAGCTGGGCGGCGACGTGGCCTCGCTGCTGCGCCCGCAGGACAGGGCGTTCTTCGGCCAGGACACCCAGCTGCTGGCCGAGGGCTGGCGCGCCGAGACCGGCCGCCTTGAAATCCCGCGCCTGGACATCCGCACCGAGGCGCTGCGCGTCGAGGGGTCGCTGGCCACCAACGACCTCTCCGCCCCGCAGCGGGCGCGGCTGCTGGTCACGCTTGGCCGCGATGCGGGGGCCACCCAGGTGCCCGTGGCCCTGCCCTTTGCGGGCAATGGCGCGACGGTGGAATCAGGCAGCCTGACCTTTGCCTATGACGCGGCGCGCAGCGACGGCTGGCGGCTGGACGGCGGCATCGGCGCGCTGAGCCTGGACGGGGTCGCGCTTGGCGCGCTGGATCTGGCCGGGCGCGGACAGATCTTTCTGGACGAGGGCGCGCTGTCCGAGGTGATCGGCGCCATCGACTTTGCCGCGCGCGATCTGGCCTTTGACGACCCGAACCTGGCCCAGGCCGTGGGCCCCCAGATCGAGGGGCGCACCGGCTTCAACTTTACCCCCGGCAATGCGCTGGACGTGACGAACATGCGCGTGCGCGGCGGCGATTACGGGCTGGACGGCAACTTCCTGGTGTCGGGCCTCAGCAGCGGCATCACGCTGTCGGTGGACGTGGACACGCGCTACACTGACCTCTCGCGCCTGTCGGGCGTGGCGGGGCGGCCGCTGACGGGGGCGGCGGATGCCTCGGTCCAGGGGTATTACATCCTGCTGACCCGCGCCTTTGACATCGACGCGCGCGTGAATGGCCGCGACATCGCGGTCAACCAGCCGCAGCTGGACCGCATGCTGGGCGGCGATTCCACCATCCTGCTGGAGGCCCGCCGCGACGAACGCGGCCTGGAGATCGAGGATTTCCGCCTGGACGCCAACCGCCTGACCGCCACCGCACAGGGGCGCATCGACACGGCCTCCAGCGACCTGCGCGCGCAGATCACGATGGAGTCGCTGGCCGATGCCGGCGCCGACCTGTCCGGCGCCCTGCAGGCCGAGGCGACCGTGACCGGTCCCCGCGACCGGCGCCGCCTGTCGGTGAACGGCCAGACCCAGGACCTGCGCATCGGCCTGCAGGCGCTGGACAATGCGCTAAGCGGTCAGACCGATCTAATGGCCAATGCGGTGCAGACCGATGAGGGGTTTCAGCTGGAGGATTTCCGCCTGTCCAACCCGCAGCTGAGCGCCGAGGCGCAGGGCAGCTTCATCCAGGGTGCGCTGGACGCGGTGGCGCAGGTGGCGGTGGTGGATCTGTCTTCCATCCGCCCCGACTGGTCCGGCCGCTTCCAGGCCAACGCCACGTTGCGTGAGGAGGATGGCGCCCGGCTGATCGACGTGACCGGCAGCGGCCAGGACCTGTCCCTGGGTGCGACGGGGGCCGCGGGCGCGCTGACCGGCACGACGCAGCTGGCGCTGCGGGCGTCGGAGCGCGACGGCGTGGTGACCATCACCGATGGCCGCCTGACGAATGATCAGATGCGGGCCGTGGTGCAGGGCATCTATGGCCCCGGCGTGACCGACCTGACCGGCGATGTGGACGTGGCTTCGCTGGCGCCCTTCGGGGCGGGCTGGCGCGGCAGCCTGCAGGCGCAGGGCAGCTTTGCCGAGGCGGGCGACGGCATCCGCCGCCTGGCCGTAACCGGCACCGGGCGCGACCTGTCCTTTGGCCAGGCGCAGGTGGACGGGGCCCTGGCCGGCGAGACGCGCCTGTCGGTCACCGGCACCGAACAGGGCGGCATCTTTACCATCGACACCGCGCGGGTGGAGAACCCGCGCCTGTCGGCCGATGCGACCGGGCAGGTCGGCGCGGGGGCGACCGATGTGGCCGCCACGATCAGCGCCGGCGATCTGCGGTTCCTGGGCAACGGCATCGGCGGCGCCGTCCAGGCGCAGGCCCGGCTGACCGATGACGGCACCACCCGCCGGATCGAGACGACCGGCACCGCCAGCGGCCTGTCCCTGGGCCAGCCCCGCATCGACCCGGTGCTGGGCGGGCAGACGGCCTTCGACCTGGCGGCCAGCCAGGGGCCGCAGGGCCTGTCGGTCCAGCGGCTGTCGGTCACCAACCCGCAGCTGCGGGTGACGGCGGACGGCGCGCCCGCGACCGGCATCACGCTGGACGCGCGCCTGTCCGATCTGGCGCTGCTGGTGCCCGAATTCCCGGGCGCCGTCGCGGTCAGCGGCACGGTGCGCGAACAGGGGCCGTCCTTCGCGGTGGATTTGCGCGCCACCGCCCCGGGCAGCACCGACCTGCGCATCGCGGGCACGGCGGCGCGGGACGGATCGACCAGCGATCTGGCCATCACCGGCAGCGCGGATTCGGCGCTGGCCAACACGACCCTGCGCACGCGCAGCGTCTCGGGGCCGCTGGCGATCA
This sequence comes from Paracoccus hibiscisoli, assembly GCF_005048265.1. GTDB lineage: Bacteria > Pseudomonadota > Alphaproteobacteria > Rhodobacterales > Rhodobacteraceae > Paracoccus > Paracoccus hibiscisoli. The sequence goes on along the minus strand of NZ_SUNH01000009.1, from coordinate 39,272 downwards.
ATCTGCGGATGCAGGGGCCGCCCTCGGTCCAGGCGTTGTCGGGGACGGTGCGGCTGCAGAACGGCCAGCTGGCCGATCCGGGCCTGGGCCTGCGGCTGGAGGGGATCGACGTGACCGCCGCGTTCCAGTCGGGGCGGCTGCAAGTCGACGGCGGCGCCAATGTGGCGGCGGGCGGGCGGCTGACCCTGTCGGGTCCGGTCGATCTGGTCAGCGGCGAGATCGACATCGGCGTGGTGCTGGCGCAGGTCGTGCTGCGCGACCCGAACCTCTATCAGACGACGCTGGATGGCAACGTCCGCATCAGCGGATCGGGCGCGACCGGACAGCTGATTTCGGGGCGCATCGATCTGGACGAGACCGAGATCCGCATCCCCTCGACCGGCCTGGGCGGGGCGCGGGCCATTCCCGACATCACCCATGTCGGCGGTCAGCGCCCGCCGGTCCGTGCCACACGCGCCCGCGCGGGGTTGGAGGGCTATCCCAGCCAGGCGGCGCGCGATGCCGGTCTGTCCGGCCCCCCGGCGACGCCCCCCGCCAATCCGCCGCGGCTGGATCTGGTGATCAACGCGCCCAACCGGGTGTTCATCCGCGGTCGCGGCGTCGATGCCGAACTGGGTGGCGGGTTCCGCGTGCAGGGCACGCCGCGCGACGCCATCCCCATCGGCAACCTGGAACTGATCCGCGGCCGGGTCGATCTGCTGGGCAACCGCTTCACCCTGACCGAGGGCCTAGTCGAGCTGCAGGGCAGCCTGATCCCGGTCATCCGCCTGGTCGCCGAGACCGAGCGGGACAGCATCACGACCCGGATCATCATCGACGGAGAGGTGCGCGACCCGCAGATCACCTTCGAATCCTCGCCCGAGCTGCCGCAGGAGGAAGTGCTGTCCCAGCTGCTGTTCGGACGCGGTCTGGACAGCATCAGCCCCCTGCAGGCGGCGCAGCTGGCCAATGCCATCGCGGTGCTGGCCGGTCGTGGCGGCGACGGGATCATCAGCAACCTGCGCGAAAGCGCGGGCCTGGACGACCTGGACCTGACCACCGATGACGAAGGCAATATCGAGCTGCGCGCCGGGCGCTATCTGTCCGAGAACGTCTATACCGACGTCTCCGTCGGAGAGAGCGGGCGGTCGTCGATCAACTTGAACCTGGATATCACGCGGTCGCTGCGGGCGCGCGGGTCGGTGGGCAGCGACGGCGGCAGTTCCCTGGGTGTATTCTTCGAGCGCGATTACTGAGGGCAGTGCGCGCGGTCAGTCCGCGCCCATCGCATTGGGCAGCATCCGCAGCGCCGCCAGCTCGTCCGGCGGAGAGATGGCCTGGACCGAGGTCATCGGCTGACCCGAGGCCATGCGGAACCGCAGCATCTGGCGCCCGCCCGACAGCGCCGTGACCGTCCAGCCCAGCAGCTGTCCCTGCGGCCCGGCCATGGCACCGGCATGCGGCGCCGGGTCGGGCGCCTGCAGTGCCTCGCGCAGCGCGGTAAAGCCGGGGCCATGCGGCGCCGCCACCTCCCATGTGGTCAGCGCATCGGCCAGCGTTGCGGGCGCGGCACCCCACAGCCGACGATAGGCATTGTTGGACAGGACCAGTTGCCCGGTCGCGGCAAAGACCGCCAGCGCGTCGTCCAGCCCGTCCAGCACATGCGCGCCCAGCAGCAGCTCGGCCCGGAACTTGCGGGTCAGGGACATTTCGGTGGTGATGTTCTCGAACAGGAAGGCCACGGCGCCATCGGGATGGGGGCGGCCCGTCACGCGATAGGTCTGGCCGCCGGGCAGGGACCAGGTCTCGACATGGTGGCCGGTCGCGGCGGCGCTTTCCAGATTGGCCATGTGCTGGCGCCAGCTGCGATAGTCCTTGGGCTCGGGGACCATGCGCTGTTCGCGCAGCTGATCCAGGAAATCGAACAACGACGGGCGCGCGGTCAGGAACCCGATGGGCAGGTTCGTCAGGTCGATCAGGGCCGGGTTGAACAGCTGCAGGTTGCGGCGCTGGTCAAAGATCGCCAGGCCGATGGGCAGGTCGGCGAATGTCTTGGTCAGGGTCTGGACGAAATCGCGCAGGCTTCGTTCGGCCCGCACCGCCGCATCGGCGGGCAGGGCGAACATCATCACCTGATCGCCCATGGCGTGGCTGTGGCAGTCGTACCAGGACACGACCCCCTGATCCTCCAGCGCTGCGCGGCGGGCCGAGACGCCCAGCCCCGGCTTGGGCGCGTCCAGCAGGCGCGGCAGCGGCCATCCAAGCGCCCCCTCGGCCCGCGCCTCGGCCCGGCGCAGATAGGCGGCATTGGCCCAGGTCACCCGGTCCTGCGCATCCAGCCGCCAGACCAGCATCGGCGTCTGGTCCAGCGCGCCGCGCAGCAGGTCCAGCTCCTCCTCCATGGCCTGGAGCGACATCGAATCGACCACGATCCCGGCATGTTCGGCGCCCGGGTCGGTCAGCGTCAGGCGCCACAGACGGTCGCCCAGATCCTCGGCCACAAGGCGCAGGGTCGCGCTGCCCTGGCCCTGCTGGCCCACCAATTCGACCCGGCCCAAGCGCGACAGCAGCGCCAGCCGGTCGGGCGCGTCGGGAAAGCGCGGCCCGATCCAGCGCATCAGCCGCATCCAGTCGTCGTCGGGCGCGCCGATCCGGTCCAGCAGGCCCCGCGCGGGCGGGGTCGCATCGACCAGCTGCGGGCCGCGGAACAGGAACACCATCGGCTGGACCTGACCGTCCAGCGCATGGCCCGGACGCGACGACCGCCCCTGCCCCGGCTGGCGCCGGTCCCAGAGCCGGATCACCGCCACCGCCAGCAGAACCGAGGCCGTCCCGCACAGGACCGCCATCGCCACCAAGCCCGCACCCTGAATGTCCACCGCCGATGTCCCCTTTCAGTTCCACCGGAGCATAGACCGAACCTGCTTAACAAGGTGTTAAGACAGCCCTGTTCCAAAGGTGGGGTTATGCGCCAGGGCCATACGGTCCTGCGCGCGGATACGGTCCAGCGGCCAGCGCACCGACACCATCGCCCCCGGCCCGCCATTGGCAAAGGTCAGCCGCGCGCCCGACCGCTCCAGCAGCGTCTTGGCGATGAACAGGCCCAGGCCCATCCCCTCATAGCTGCCGCGCTGCGCCTCGGCGCGCCGGGTCAGATAGGGGTCGCCGATCCGCGACAGCAGATGCGGCGGATAGCCCGGCCCGTCGTCGCGCACCGTCACGACCAGCGTGCCCTGGGTGACCTGGGTCTCGATCACCACGCGGCTTTCGGCGAAATCGACGGCGTTCTGGATCAGGTTGCGCAGCGCATGGATGATGGCCGGGTCGCGGTGGATCACCGGGCCCTCGGCATGGATCTCGATCAAGGGGCCGCGATCGGCATGGGGGCTGGCGGCGTCCTCCAGCACGGCGCGAAGGGGGGCCGCGCGCATGTGCAGGTCGTCCTTGCCCGCGCGCCCCATGCTGCGCAGGATCGCGGCGCAGCGGTCGGCGCTGTCGCGCAGTGCGATGGCGTCGGCATGCAGGTCGGGGCGGTCGCGCAATTCGTCCGCCAGCTCTCCGGCGATCAGCTTGATGGTGGCCAGGGGGGTGCCCATCTCATGCGCGGCGGCCGCGACGACGCCGCCCAGATGCTGCAGCCGCTGTTCGCGCGACAGGGCCATCTGGGTCGCGAACAGCGCGCCCGAGGTATCGGACAGTTCGGCCGTGACGCGATGGGCATAGCCCGCAAAGAACACCACCCCGATGACCAGCGCGACCCAATGGCCCAGGGCCAGGATCGGCTCCATCCGCAGGATCTCTCCGTCGGGGGCGCGCAGGGGCACGCCGAAGACCGCCGCGACCGAGATCAGCGCCACCGTCGCCAGCCCCAAGGCCAGCACCTGCCGCCCGTTCAGCGAGGCCGCCGCGATGGTCACCGGCGCCAGCACCAAGAGCGCAAAGGGATTGGCCATCCCCCCCGTCAGCGCCATCAGCGTCGAGATCTGCACCAGGTCAAAGGACAGCTGCCGCACCGCGCGTCCGGGCGAGGTCCGCTTGGGCGGGCGCAGGAACAGCCACAGGTTCATGGTGATCGAGGCCGCGATCAGCAGGATGATCGGCGTCTTCAGAAAGCCGATACCCATCATCCAGGCCACGATCACGGCGGCCATCTGCCCGCCGATCGCGAACCAGCGCAGCAGCACCAGCGTGCGCATGCGGATCGGTTCGGCCTTGGGTGTGTCCATCGGCCCGGCCATCGCGGCCAGACCGTCGGGGGCGTAGGATGTGGACATCGGCGGCCCCTGCTGCGACATTGCCCAACCTTGATACCCGCCCCGCCATGCGCGATCAATGCGGGCATTTGACACGCGAAGGAGCCGCCCATGACCGACCGGAAAATCCTGATGATCGGGACGGCCGCCGCCATCGGCATCCTGGCGGGCGGCGCGCTGTATCTGACCATGCGGCCGGGGGGCGACCCGTTCGCGCAATGCAGCAGCAGCGCGGTGGCCGGCGGCATGGGCGCCTTTGGCACCGATTTTACCCTGACGCGCGACGACGGCCAGCGGGTGACCGACGCGCAGGTCTTTGACAAGCCGACGCTGCTTTATTTCGGCTATACCTTCTGCCCCGATGTCTGCCCGCTGGACGCCGCCCGCAATGCCGATGCCGAGGCGCTGCTGGTCGAGGATGGCAAGGATGTGCAGACCGTTTTCATCACCGTCGATCCACGCCGCGACACGCCCGAGATTCTGGCAGATTACACGGCGCTGTTTTCCGACCGGATGATCGGGCTGACCGGCACCGATGAGGAGATTGCCGCCGTCAATCGCGGCTGGCGCAATTACTACAAGGCCCATGACGAGGAGGACCAGGAATATTATCTGGTCGATCACATGACCAATACCTATCTGGTCATGCCGGGTGGGCAGACGGTCGAATTCTTTTCGCGCGAAACGCCGTCCGAACAGATTGCCGAAACCGTCGCCTGTTATGTGGACGCCTCTGCCTAAGGCAGTTTGTCGCATGGGGTTTGATTTTCCGCGCGCGGCTGCACATTTGCACCAGATATAGCCAAAAGGGCATCAGATGGATCAGTTGAACGCACAAATCGGCCCGGACGCCTCGCTGCTGCTGGTCGATGACGACGAGATCTTCGTCACCCGTCTGGCGCGGGCCATGGAAAAGCGTGGGTTTCAGACCGAAACTTCGCTGACGGTGGCGGGCGCGATGCGCCTGATCGAAAAGCGGGCGCCAGCCTATGCCGTGGTCGATCTGCGGCTGGAGGACGGCAACGGGCTGGACGTGGTCGAGGCCCTGCGCGACAAGCGCGCCGATGCCCGCATCATCGTCCTGACCGGTTATGGCGCGATCGCCACCGCGGTCGCCGCGGTCAAGATGGGCGCCACGGATTATCTGGCAAAACCCGCCGATGCGAATGACGTGACCTCGGCATTGCTGTCCAGCGGAGAATTGCTGCCCCCGCCGCCGGAAAACCCGATGTCGGCCGATCGGGTCCGGTGGGAACATATTCAACGCCTTTATGAACAATGCGAGCGGAATGTCAGTGAAACGGCCCGCAGATTACATATGCACCGTCGCACGCTGCAGCGTATTCTTGCCAAACGCGGACCGCGTTGAATACCGATATATGTGTTGAATCCGGTTTCGATTATGTTATGGAATAAAGGAATGATATTCCCGATAACAAAAGCCGGAAAAACATGACTATTGATTTCGACAAGATGTCCCTCAAGGAAATGCGCGATATGCGGACCAAGCTGGATCGCGCCATCAATTCCTATGAGGATCGCAAGCGCCGCGAGGCCATGACCGCGATCGAGGAGGCCGCGCGCGAACACGGCTTCAACCTGGCCGAACTGACCGGGGCCAAACCGCGCAAGACAGGGACTGTCGCGCCGAAATATGCCAATCCGCAAGACCCGACGATGACCTGGACCGGACGCGGCCGCAAACCGCGGTGGGTTCAGGAAAGCCTGGACGGCGGCAAGACGCTGGACGATCTGGCGATCTGACGCCTGCGCGGGATGTCCGGCCCCTGAGGTCGCGACATCCCGCATTCCGAATACAGACGTGCCCCGTCAGGCGGGGCCGTCGATCAGCCCCATCAACATCGCAAAACGCTCCAGATAGGCGGCGCGCGTCTCGGCCGGGGGCCGCAGCGTGATCGCCAGATCGGGCAGCAGCTGCGCCTCGGGGACGGGAAACAGGCGCACGGCTTCGCCTGCGGCAAAGCCTGCGATGGTCACCGCCTCCAGCCGCGCCGAGACGCGGTCGGCGGCCTTGATCCGCCGCTTGATCGCCACGGGCAGCGTCGCGGGCAGACCAAAGCGGCGGTGGATGGCCGAGGCCAGGCGTTCATCCATCGCGCCATATTCCCGCCCAAGCGCCGCCTTGACCGGCGAGATCATGTCCCCGATCACATATTCCGGCGCATCATGCAGCAGGGCTGCCAGCCGCCAGCGCGGCTCGCAGCCCGGGTTCAGCCGGTCAAAGATCTGCTCGACCAGCAGGGAATGCTCGGCCACCGAATAGGGCCAGTCCCCGTGGGTCTGGCCGTTCCAGCGCGCGACGAAGGCCAGCCCGTGGGCGATGTCCCCGATCTCGATATCCATCGGGGTCGGGTCCAGCAGGTCCAGCCTGCGGCCCGACAGCATCCGCTGCCAGGCGCGCGGGGGTCGCGGTGGCATGGCGCCTTACGACAGCTTCTGGTCGGCGGGGACGGTCTGGGCGGCTTGGGCGCGGCGCGCCAGCTCCTGACGATACAGCGCCACGAAATCGACCGGGTCCATGTTGAAAGCGGGGAATCCGCCATCGCGCGTCATGTCCGAGATGATGCGGCGCACATAGGGGAACAGCATCCGCGGGCATTCGATCATCAGGAACGGGTGCAGCTGATCCTGCGGCACGCCGTCGATCTGGAACACCCCGCCGTAGTCCAGCTCGGCCAGGAACAGCGTCGCGCCATCGGCCTTGTTGGTCGAGGTGACGCGGTATTTCGTGATCACCTCATACTGGGTCTCGGTGCCGCGCTTGCGGGCGTCCAGGCTGACCTGAACGGTGATCTCGGGCTGGACCTCGCCCTGGGGGGCGCCCTTCTGGGCCACGGCGTTCTCAAAGGACAGGTCGCGGATGAACTGTGCCAGGATCTGCATCCGCGGCTGCGGGGCTGCGGCTTGGGCGCCGTTCTGCGGGGTATCTTCGGCCATGGTCCTACCTTTGTGATGCGGGTCTGGGCGGTGTTGTAGCAGGCCGCCCGCCGGCCCTCAATGCCGGGTCCAGCCCGATCCGCCGGTTCGCCGCGGGGGCTGGTCGTCGCCCAGCTCGGGCGGCAGGTCGACCGGGGCGCGGGGGTCGTCGGCCACGACATACTCTCCGTCGATCACGCCCTGATCATAGGGCGGGCGGTGCGGATCGCGACGCATGGTCGCAGCGTGCATGCCCGCGCGCCCCGCAACCACCCGACGCGCGATTCGCCGCATCAGCAGCCGCCGCACCCCCGGAATCAGCAGCAGCAGCCCAAGCGCGTCGGAAAAGAACCCCGGCACCACCAGCAGCAGGCCCGCCGCGATGATCATCGCGCCATGCGCCATCGGCTGCGAGGGATCGCGCATCTCGCTCAGGCTGCGCTGGATTTCCCGGCCTGCCTGCGCGCCTTGGCTGCGCATCAGCGCGACGCCGGCCACCGCCGACAACAGCACCAGCGCCAGCGTCGACCACAGGCCGATCAGGCCCCCGACCTGGATGAACAGCGCGATCTCGATGATCGGCACCACCAGAAACATGGCGATCAGCCGCATGTGAATTCCCCTTCCTGCCGGCGCGAAAACTGGACTTGCGCCCGGGCACTCCCTACATAATGCACAGACCGCCCGATACCAACGACCCGTTTGACCCAGAGGTTGCCTGCATGTCCAACCCGCTTCTTCAGCTGATCGTCCTTGCCGGGATTGCGATCTTTCTGATCCTCCGGCTGAAAAACGTGCTGGGGACACGCGACGGATTCGAGCCGCCGCAGGTGGACCAACCCGTGGCCACCCATCCCCGCTTTGAGGTCATCGACGGATCGGCCGAGGAGGTCGATCACGACATCCTGGACCATACCGAGGCCGGCAGCGCCGCAGCCACCGCCCTGGCCGCCATGAAGCGGGCCGAGCCGTCCTTTGGCCTGCGCGATTTCCTGGGCGGTGCGCGCCAGGCCTATGAGATGATCCTGATGGCCTTCGAGCGGGGCGATCTGTCCGAGGTGCGCCCCTTCCTGTCGGACCCCGTGGCCGAGGCGTTCCAGTCGGTGATCGACCAGCGCGTCGCCAACGGCCAGACGGTCGAGGCGACCTATCTGGGCACTCGCGACACCAGCCTGGCCGCCGCCGAATTCGACCCCGCGACCGGCATGGCCGAGATCTCGGTCCGCTTCGTGGGCGAACTGATCGCCGCGACCCGCGACGCCGACGGCACCGTCATCGAGGGCGACCCCAAGGCCCCGCGCAAGCAGAAGGACACCTGGACCTTCGCCCGCCCGATGGGTCAGGACGACCCGAACTGGCAGCTTGTCGCGACCGGCTGATGCCACGGCGCCGGGGCCTGACGCCCGAAGACCGGGACCTGTGGTCCCGCGTCGCCCGAACCGCAGAACCGCTGGACCCAAAGCGAAAGGGACAGGCCGCCGATCTGGCGGCCTTTGCCGATTCGCGCCCCCCGCCATCGGCCCCTGCGCCCGCACCGGCCCCCGCCACCCTGCCGCATTTCCGCATCGGACAGGCGGCAGCCCCCGCGCATCCGGTGGTCGCCCGCCCCTCGACCATGGCCGAGCGTCTGGCTCAAGGCAGCCTGCGCATGGATGCCCGCACCCACCGCAAGATGAGCCAGGGCAAGCTGCGCCCCGAGGCGCGTCTGGACCTGCACGGCCTGACCCTGGCGGCCGCCCAGCCAGAGCTGCTGCATTTCATCCTGTCCTGCCACGCATCGGGCCTGCGGCTGGTGCTGGTGATCACGGGCAAGGGGCGGGGCGATCACGGCCCCCTGCCCACCCGTCCCGGCGCGTTGCGCCATCAGGTGCCTTACTGGCTGCACAGCCCGCCCTTGGCGGCGGTGGTCCAGCAAGTGACGGCGGCGCATTACCGCCATGGCGGCGACGGCGCCTATTACGTCTATCTGCGCCGCCCTGCCGGATAGAAAAAACGCGCCCCGATGGGACGCGTTCGTGATGCCGATTGGGCGGTGCCTACAGGCGGACGTTCGACTTGGGTCCGGCGAAATACCAGATGATCAGGCCCAGAACCGGCAGGATCACGATCAGCAGAATCCACAGGATCTTGGCCTTGGTGCTGACATTGGTGTTGATGATCTGCGCGATGGCCCAGACATCCAGTACAAAGATGATAACGCTGAAAAGCCAACCCATGTGATCCGTCCCCTGTGGTGTTCAGCCAGCAAACACCCCTGCCCGGCCGGAGGTTCCCGCCCTACAGCACATAGCGCGACAGATCGGTCGACCGCGACAGATCGCCCAGATGGCGTTCCACGAAATCGGCATCCACGCTGACCGATTGGCCGCTGCGGTCTGGCGCGGTGAAGGACAGCTCCTCGAACACGCGCTCGATCACGGTGTACAGCCGCCGCGCGCCGATATTCTCGACCGAGGCGTTGACCTCGGCCGCGATCCGCGCCAGCGCCGCGATGCCGTTTTCGGTGAAATCGACGGTCACGCCCTCGGTCAGCATCAGCGCGGTGTACTGGCGCGTCAGGGCGTTGTCGGTCTCGGTCAGGATGCGGATGAAATCCTCCTCCGTCAGGGCGCGCAGCTCGACCCGGATGGGCAGGCGGCCCTGCAGCTCGGGCAGCAGGTCGGACGGTTTCGCCACATGGAACGCGCCCGAGGCGATGAACAGAATGTGGTCCGTCTTGACCGCGCCGTATTTCGTGCTGACCGTCGTGCCCTCGATCAGCGGCAGCAGGTCGCGCTGGACCCCCTCGCGGCTGACATCGCCGCCACGGGCCTCGGCACGGGCGCAGACCTTGTCGATCTCGTCGATGAAGACGATGCCGTTCTGCTGCACGGCCTCCAGCGCGGTGGCCTTGACCGCGTCGTCGTCCAGCAGCTTGTCCGCCTCCTCGGCGATCAGCAGCTCATAGCTTTCCGACACGGTGACCTTGCGGCGCACCTTGCGGCCGCCGAACGCCTTCATCAGCCCCGACAGATCCATCATGCCGCCCAGGGGCTGGCCCGGCTGGCCGGGCATCTCCATCCCGCCAAGCGGGTTCGAGTTGTCCTGCACCTCCAGCTCGATCACCGTGTCATCCAGCTCTCCGCGCTTCAGCTTGTCGCGGAACATCTGACGGGTGCCGTCGCGGGCATCCTTGCCGGCCAGCGCCTCGACGACCCGCTCCTCGGCGGCCTTGTGGGCGCGGGCCTTGACGGCCTCGCGCATCCGCTCGCGCGTGTCGATCATCGCGGCATCGGCCAGATCGCGGATGATCTGCTCGACGTCGCGACCGACATAGCCCACCTCGGTGAATTTGGTCGCCTCGACCTTGATGAAGGGCGCGTTGGCCAGCTTGGCCAGACGGCGGCTGATCTCGGTCTTGCCGACGCCGGTCGGCCCGATCATCAGGATGTTCTTGGGATAGACCTCGTCGCGCAGGTCGTCGCCCAGCTGCTTGCGTCGCCAGCGGTTGCGCAGGGCCACGGCCACGGCGCGCTTGGCGTCGTTCTGGCCGATGATGAACCGGTCCAGCTCGGACACGATCTCGCGGGGGGTCAGGTCACTCATAGGCTTGTCTCCCATCGAAGGCCCGGCGCAGCGCACCGCTCGCCCTTCTTCTTCACAAAAATATCCTCAGGGGTCAGCCAGAGGTTCGCCACCGGTTCAAGAACCGCTGGCTGACGGGGGCAGAATGCCCCCGGCTTTGCTATCCGATGGCCTCGACCGTCAGACGCCCGTTCGTATAGACACAGATGTCGGCCGCGATCGCCATCGCCTTGCGGGCGATCGCCTCGGCATCTAGATCGCTTTCCAGCAACCCCCGCGCCGCGGCCAGTGCGAAATTGCCGCCCGACCCGATGGCCGCCACGTCATGCTCAGGCTCCAGCACGTCGCCCGCACCCGTCACGACCAGCAGGTCCACACCGTCGGTGACGATCAGCATCGCCTCCAGGTTGCGCAGATACTTGTCCATGCGCCAGTCCTTGGCCAGATCCACGCAGGCGCGTTGCAGCTGGCCGGGTGCGGCCTCCAGCTTCTTCTCCAGCCGCTCCAGCAGGGTAAAGGCGTCGGCGGTCGATCCGGCAAAGCCCACGACCACGTCGCGCCCGCCGGGGGTCAGGCGGCGCACCTTGCGGGCGCTGCCCTTCATCACGGTCTGGCCGACGCTGACCTGTCCATCGCCGGCCACGACCACCTTGCCGCCCCGGCGCACCGCCAGGATCGTAGTGCCGTGCCAGCCGGGAAACCTGTCATCCGCCATCGCCTGCTCCTTCGCTGTTGTTGCCCGGCAGATATGGACGCCCTGCCCGGCTTGCAACCCGTTGAAAACCGCCCCGCCCACCCCTAGCGTCGCGCCATGAGCGATCTGCTGCTGACCGTCTATCTGCATCCGCCCATCCTGCACACCGCACGGGCGGGCAAGCTGGGCATCCTGAACCGCATCCGGTCGCTGCTGGAGCCGCGCGGCTGGCGCATCGACATCCGCCCGTCCGGGGACCAAGCCCGCGCGCTGGCACCCACCCTGCCCGGCCATGCCCTGTTCAACATGGAGCGTCCGACCCATGACCGCGCCCTGACCTTTCGCCTTGCCTATCACTATCCCTATTGGCGGCTGGAGCGTCTGGCCGAACGCTGGCGCTGGCCCATCGCGCAGACCCCCTTCGACCCCGCCCGGATCGAAGGCGACGCCGCCCAGACCTTTGCCCGCCGCCTGCGCGCCCGCGTGCTGCCGGGGCCGGACCCGGTGCGCGGCGATCACATCCTGATCCCGCTGCAGGGCCATATCCGCCGCCAGCGCAGCTTTCAGTCGGCCAGTCCGGTCCAGATGATCCGCGCCGCCGCCCGCACCGGCCGCCCCTGCATCGCCACCCTGCACCCCAAGGAGGTCTATGACGATGCCGACCGCACGGCCCTGGACCGCCTGGCGCGCGATCATCCGAACCTGACCATCGGCGGCGACACCGCGGCGCGCCTGCGCGATTGCGCCTTTGTCGTGACGCAGAACAGCGGCGTGGGCTTTGACGGGCTGATCCTGGGCAAGCCGGTGGTGCTGTTCGGCCTGTCGGATTACCACCACGTCACGCTGGATGCCGGGCGGCTCGGGGCGGAACGCGCGCTGACGATGGCCCCCGACCATACGCCGCCCACCGCAAAATTCCTGGATTGGTTCCTGCGCCGCACCAGCCTGGACATGATGGCGCCCGATGCCGACGACCGCCTGCTGGCGGCCATGAAAAAAGGCGGCTGGCCCGTCTGAGGGGCCGCCGCCTTTCCTGTCATCGCCAAGCGATCAGACGGATTCGTCGATCCAGCTTTTCAGTGCGGCCTTGGGGGCGGCGCCCATGCGGTTCGACACGACCTCTCCGCCCTTGAACATGAACAGCGCGGGGATGCCGCGCACGCCCAGGGCGGCGGCCTGTTCGGGGTTCTCATCGACGTTGATCTTCACGATCTTGACGCGGCCTGCGTATTCGTCGGACAGCTCTTCCAAGGCGGGGCCGATCTGCTTGCAGGGGCCGCACCATTCGGCCCAGAAATCGACGATCACGGGGGTGTCGGCCTGACGCACTTCGGCGTCGAATTCAGCGTCGTTCACATGCACGGTGGCCATGGTCTGGCTCCTTCGGGGGGATGGGCCGGCGGAACCGGCAGGACGGGTTATATCCAACAGGTATGGGCGGCAGGGGGTCTGGTCAAGGGGCCGGGGCCTGCCGGATCAGCCCCGCCATCACCCGATCCAGCAGCGGATCGGGCAGATCGGTCAGGCTGCGCGTGGCCGTCCACAGCACCGCCATGCGGATCGGACGGTCCGGCCAGATGCCCCGCAGCGCCGCGCGATAGGCCGCCATCTGGCGCAGGATGCCCTCCGGCACGGCCTCCGGCGTGGCGGGCACATCGGCATTGGTCTTGTAATCGACCGCCGTGATCAGCGCATCGGTGACCACCAGCCGGTCGATCACCCCGTTCAGCACCCCCAGCCCCGCGATGGGCGCGGTCAGCGCGACCTCGGACAGGATCTGCGCATCGGCGCCGGGCTGCAGCACCTGGGTCAGGGCAGGGGCCGACAGGACCGCGCGGGCCTCGTCCAGCAGATCGGCCAGATCGGGCGCGTCGGGCAGGCCGCCCTCGGCCCCCGACAGGATCGCACGGGCGATGCCCGGCCAGTCGGCGGCGGGATGGGCGGGCAGATGCTCCAGCAGCAGATGCAGGCGCGTGCCGCGCAGCATGGCGGCGTCGCGGTCGCCCTCGGACGCGGCGGCCAGCACCTTGGCGCCGCCCAAGCCGCTGGCGGTGACGGGGGCCGTGAAATCCGGCGCGGGCGGGGGCAGGCGCAGCGCCCAATCGGGCGCGGCCACCGGCGCCGCCGCGACCGGGGCAGGGCGATCGGCCTGCCCCGGCCAGTCGCCCCAGGACAGGCGCAGCCCGGTGCCGATGCCCTCGATCTCCAGATCGTGGCGGGTCAGGGCGGCGCGGCCCGCGCCCTCGGCGACCATCGCGTGCCAGCTGTCCAGCCCCGCGCCCGTCTCTCCGGCCGCCGCCACGATCAGCCAGCTTTCCGCCCGCGTCATGGCGACATACAGCAGGCGCCGCCGCTCCTTTTCCTGCCGCCGCTGCCATTCGGCCACGGCCATCGCGACCGCGTCGCAGCGTTCGGGCGCGGCGCCGCGCCAGACCGGCATGTCGTCCAGGCGCACCAGAGGCTGGCGGTTGTTGGGGCGGCGCATCTGCGTTTCGGGCAGGATCACGATGGGGCTTTCCAACCCCTTGGAGCCATGCACCGTCATCACCCGGATCAGCCCGCCCGCACCGCCGGGCAGCTGGCGTTTGACCTCGACCTCGTCCTGGGCCAGCCAGACCAGAAAGCCGGTCAGGGACGGGGTCTCCACCTGCTCATAGGCCAGGGCCTGGGACATCAGCTCATCGATGCCGTCCACCGCCTCGGGGCCAAGCCGGGCCAGCAGGGCGGCGCGGCCCCCGTGGCGGGTCAGCAGCCGCGCGATCAGGTCGTGCGGGCGCAGGTAATCGGCATTGTCGGCCAGATCGGACAGCACCTCGTAGGCCGGGCGATGCGCCGATTCGCGCAGCCGCGTCCACAGGTATTCCCGCCGCCCCCGCCCGGCCGCTAGGCGGTACAGGTCATCCTCGGACAGCCCGAACAGCGGCGACCGCAGGGCGGCGGCCAGCGACAGGTCATCCTCGGGCGTGGCCAGGACCGACAGGGTGGCGATGATGTCGCGCACGGCCAGCTCTCCGGCCAGGCGCAGGCGGTCGGCCCCGGCGACCGGCAGGCCCGCCGATTTCAGCTCCGCGATCAGCGCCGCGAACAGTGCGCCGCGCCGCTGCACCAGAATCTGGATGTCGCCCGCATGGACCGGGCGCGGCTGGCCCGATTTCGCATCCAGAATGGGCGTGCCCAGCATGGCGCGGATCTGGGTCGCGACATGGCGCGCCAGCTGGGTGTCCGCGTCGTTTTCGGACGGCGCATCGACGGGCTGCGTCCAGTCCTCGGGGTCGGTCCTGTCGGGTTTGGGCAAGGCGGGCCAGATGTCGACGCGGCCGGGCAGGGCGTCCTTGAACGCCACATGGCGGGGCGGATCGCCCAGGCCCTGCGCGGCCTCTCCCTGAAACACCGCATCGACCAGCGCCAGCACCGCGGGCGAAGACCGAAAGCTGTGGGCCAGCCCGCGTTGCTGCATGGGCGCCTGCGCGGCGTCGAAATCGGCGGCGAACCGGTCGCGCATCGCCTCGAACACGGTGATGTCGGCGCCTTGGAACGAATAGATCGACTGTTTCGGATCGCCCACCACGAACAGGGTGCGGGGCCGGTCATGCGCGCCTGCGCCGCTGGTGAATTCGTCGGTCAGGCGGCGGATCACCCGCCACTGACCGGGGCTGGTATCCTGTGCCTCGTCGACAAGGATATGGTCGATGCCGCCGTCCAGCCGCCACAGCACCCATTGCGCCATGCTGGATTCCTCCAGCAATTCGGCGGTGCGGCCGATCAGGTCGTCGAAATCCAGCCAGCCCTGCGCCGCCTTGGCCGCGTTCATCCGCACGGCAAAGGCATGCCCGAACCGGTGCAGCGCCAGCGTGCGCTCCGCCGCGGCCAGGGCCAGCGCCTGCGGGCGGGCCAGCTCCACCCGCTCCATCAGGGCGTCCAGATCGTCCATGAAGGGGGCGCAGGGGCCGGTGCGCAGGTCCTTGGTCGGCAGAGCACCGATCTTGGCGCCAAAGGGCACCTTGGCGCTGCCGCCGAACAGAAGGCAGCCGAACAGGCGGGACAGGTCGTCCATGCCAGGGTCGCGCCAGCGGACCTGCGCCAGCGCCTCGGCCAGCTTGGCATCGGTGGATTTGCCCGCGCGCAGCACCGGGATCAACGCATCGGCCAGATCGGCATCCGTCCCGGTGAAGACCTGCGACAAGAGCCCGTCCTGGGTCAGGCCCGGGGCCACGTCCAGCGCTGCCCAGATCGCCGCCGGGTCGGGGGCGTCGGCATAATCGGCCAGCGACAGCCCGGCCAGGAACCCGTCCAGATCGTCGCCCCCCTGCAGGCGGGTCAGATCGGTGATGGCGGGGTGGGATTCCTCGGCCATCTCCTCGATGATCTCGGCGCGCATGGCACGCGCGCTGCGGTCGTCCAGCTCCGCAAAGCCCATCGGCACCCCTGCCTCCAGCGGAAAGCGGCGCAGGACGGCGGCGCAAAAGCTGTGGATGGTCTGGACCTTGAGGCCGCCCGGCGTCTCAATCGCGCGGGCGAACAGGCGGCGTGCGGCGGGCAGGTCGGGGTCGCCCCCCTCGCCCAGCTGCGCCAGTTCGGACCGCAGGTCGGGTTCCGACAGCATCGCCCACCGCCCCAGACGGGCCAGCAGGCGGTTCTGCATCTCGGTCGCGGCGGCCTTGGTGTAGGTCAGACACAGGATGCGTTCCGGCGGCGTCCCCGCCAGCAGCAGCCGCGCCACCCGGTCGGTCAGCACCCGCGTCTTGCCCGACCCCGCATTGGCCGTCAGCCAGGTCGAGCGCAGCGGGTCCGCCGCCAGCGTCTGGTTCAGCGTCGCCTCATCCATGATCGCCGACCTTTCGCGGAACCGCCACATCGGTCAGCGCCCATTCGCCATAGCGCGCCAGATGGTCGTAATCGCCCGCATAGGACGTGCTTTGCGGGGCGCGCATGGCGGTGAACCCGGCCTCGCCGTCGACATAGGATCGCAGCAGGCGGATGAAGCCGTCCCAGGTCTCTCCCTCGATCTGGTCGCTGTGCTCGCGCAGGTGGGTCCGGCCCTCTCCGCCCAGCTGGATATAGCGCAGGCCCGCGACATCGACGGGGCCAAGCGCGTCGAACCCGCCGCGGCGCGCCATCGCGGCCTCAAGCATCAGCTGCTTGTCGAAATGGCGCAGCTGGGCGTCGGTGGGGGGCGTGCCGGATTTGTAGTCATAGACCACGACCCGGTTGTCGGTCAGCAGGTCGATGCGGTCGGGCTTGGCGGTCAGGGTGACGCCCATGCCGGGCAGGGCGACCTTGCCGCGATTCTCGACCACCATCGGCGTGCCTTCGGCCAGGCGGGCCAGCTCATCGGTGACGATGCGGTCGGCGATCCGCGCGATGCGCGCCTGCCAAAAGGCGCGGGCGGCGGGCCAGGGCACCTCATCGGCCAGCACCTGATCGGTCAGCGCCAGGAACCGCGCCTTGAGGACCTCGGGCGGGGTGTCGGGGGTGGGGCGGCTGTTCAGCAGCGCCTCGACGATGGCATGCAGGGTCTGGCCGCGCAGCGAGGCGTCGGGCTGCGGCCGCAGGGGCGGCAGCGGGCGCAGGCCCAGCACGCGTTTGGCATAGACCGCATAGGGGTCGCGGATCAGCAGCGACACATCCGTCACCGGCAGGTCCGGGAACAGCGGCGCAGGCGGGATGGGCGAGGGGCGCCGTGCGGGCGCGACCGGCGCGGGCGGGCGGGCCACCGCCTCGGCCAGGGCCAGCCATTCCGCGCCGCGCGCCCGCATCGCGGCCAGCGCCTGCGGGCCGCCCCGGTCGGGCAGGCCGCCCATCAGGTTCAGCATCCGGTTCAGCCAGCGCGAGGGGATCGTCTCGGCCTCGGCATCGCGTTTCGCGCGGGTCAGGATGACGCGTTCAGCGGCGATGCCCTGCTGAAAGTCATGCGCGGCCAGCCCGATCTGGCGTTCGGGCAGCGGCAGGCCCGCCGCCGCGCGCATC
Source organism: Paracoccus hibiscisoli (assembly GCF_005048265.1). Classification (GTDB taxonomy): domain Bacteria; phylum Pseudomonadota; class Alphaproteobacteria; order Rhodobacterales; family Rhodobacteraceae; genus Paracoccus; species Paracoccus hibiscisoli. The sequence continues at coordinate 21,878 of NZ_SUNH01000009.1, read as the reverse complement.
TGGCGCGACAGCCACGGGTCGGGGGACAGAGGCTGCGGCCAGCCACCCTCGTTCAGGCCCGACAGGATGACCGTGCCGTGGGCATACAGCCGCGCCTCTCGCGGGCCGCGGATGCGCAGGCAGTGATGGCCGGCCACATCCTCGCGCACGGCCTTGGCCTGCAATTCGGTGACCAGCAGGGCGCTGAAATCGCCGGGGCCGATATCGGGGCCAAGACCCGCATGTTCCGCCAGGTGGTTCAGCACGGCGCGCGCCATCTGGCCCGCCTTGTCCTGCCACAGGCGCGACTGGTCGACATCGCCCGCAGGACCCGCCGCCAGAGCCTGCGCCAGCCCCATCAGGTCCGACAGCCGGTCGGGCAGGGGGCGCGGCCCCCGGTCGCGGGCCAGGGCGGTGATGCGCACCAGCATCGCGGCCAGCCATTCGGCCCAGATCTTGCGCGTCTCGTCGCCCTTGGTGGCCCAATCGGCCAGCGTGTCCGCATCGGGAAAGGCCGGGCCGTTGCGGCGCAGCTGCAACTCCAGCTCTCGGGTCTCGCGCAGCATCTGGTTGCGGCCGATGGCGGTCGATCCGGTCGCGGTCAGCGGATGTTTCAGCAGGATCAGCAGCCGGTCGATGGTCAGCGGCTGGCCGAACAGCGCCGCCACCTGGCGCAGGAACAGGCCCGGCGCGGTCAGGGGCAGGGGTCGGCCCGCGCTGTCATCGGGCCGGATGTGCCAGCGGTCCAGCGCCGCCGTCACGCGGCGGATCAGCCCGCTATCAGCGGCGATCAGCGTGATCAGGTCGCCCCGTTCGGCGGCGTCGCGCATGATCAGGGCGATGGTCTCGGCCTCCTGGCCGGGCTGGTCGGCCTCGATCAGGGTCAGATCGGCGGTGGCCGCGACCAGATCGGGCAGGGCGGGGCCTTCGGCGATCCACTGGTCGGTGACGGGCGCGGGGCGCAGCGCCAGCGACACCAGCCGGTTGCGCGCGGCGGACGGCGGCTGCGCCTGCGTCCAGCGCCGGGGATAGCCCGCCGCGGCGATCAGCGGCGCGAACCGCGCCTGCGGGTGGTCGTCGGCGCGCTCCAGCCCGTCCCAGACCGGGGGCGGCTGGTCGAAATCAAAGCCGGGCAGGACGACCGCGCCGTTGGGCAGCGCCGCCACCGCCTGCATGTAGAGGCGCGTGGCCCCGTGCGAGCCGGTCGAACCCGCAACGATCACCGGCCCCGGCGGCAGGCCGATGCCCTGGGGCCAATCGCGGGCGGCGGCCTCGGATGCGGCGCGCTGGCGGGCGGGGCGGTCCTGGGACGGATCGCCCAGGTGGAACTGCGCGGCGATGCGCAGAAACGCCAGCGCGTTCTGCCAGTGCCGCGCATGATCGCCGGTGTCGATCGCCTCAAGGTCGGACAGGTCGCGGCCTTCGGTCTGCATCTCGACCATCAGCTGGGACAGGGACTGCGCCAGCACCGGGATCGAATGCCCCGCCCCCAGATCGGGGCGCAGCGCCAGCATCTGCGCGATCAGGCGGGCCAGCTGCAGCCGCCGCGCCAAGGGCGGGACCGGCGGGTCGGGCATGACCAGCGGCCCCGGATCGACCCCCGTGATCGAGCGGATCTGCGGCAGCAGCAACGGCCCGGCCCGGTCAAACGCCCGGCGCAGCGCGCCCATCGTCGTCGCGGCATTGGTCAGGATGGTGACGCGGGCCAGCGCCTCGGACGGCTGGTCGGACATACGCTCCAACAGCCCCTGGACAAAGCAGTCCGCGAAATCGAGGCCCGGCGGCAGGGCATAGAGGCCCTGCATCTCAGCCATCCAGCAGCGCCTCGGCCAGGGGGATCGCGGCCGGATAGCCCACGTCGCACCAGCCCCCCGGATGGACCATGCCATAGGCGCGACCATCCGCGATCATCAGGTCCCACAGGCGGTTCAGCGAAAAGACCCGGTCCGGGATGTCCGCCAACCGGTCGGTGCGGATGATCTGCGCGCCCGCATAGACGTGATCGCCCTGCCGCGTCAGGCGGCCCTCGGTCAGGCTGAAATCGCCCGCGCCCTGCCGCCCCGTGGCGCGATCCAGCGGCACCAGCGCCAGCAGCGCGTCCATCCGGTCGTCCCAACCCGCAGCCAGCGCCGACAGCACGTTCGGCCCCGTCCAGACCACGTCGGGGTTCAGCGTCATCACCGGTCCCCGCCCCAGCAGAGGCAGCGCCTGACGCAACCCGCCGCCGGTGTCCAGGATCAGGCCCGGTTCCGGGCTGATGGCCACGTCCTGCCCCTCTAGGTGCCGCTCGATCTGGGCGCCCAAGTAATGGGTGTTGACCACGATGGGCGCGGCCCCCGCGTCGCGGCCCAGATCCAGCGCGCGGTCCAGCAGGCTGCGGCCCGCGACCTGGACCAGCGGCTTGGGCCGGTCGTTCGTCAGCGGGCGCATCCGCGTGCCCAGACCGGCGGCAAAGATCATCAGGGGCGGCATGGCGCGATCCTTTCCCGCAGGGCGGCGTCGGGTGCCGGCACGCCCGACAGCGCGTCGCGCAGGGGCGCCAGCGCCGGATGGGTCAGATTGCGCTGCAGATGCGCCCAGACCCGCGGCATGAAGGCCAGATAGCGCGGCTTGCCGTCCCGCACCGCCAGCCGCACGAACACGCCCAGGATGCGCAGCGCCCGCTGTGCCCCGATCAGCGCATAGGCGGCGCGGAACGCGGCCTCCTCCGCGCCGGTCGCGGCCAGATAGCGGGCGATCTGGGCCTGCTCCACGGCGGGGTCCACGTCACGGCGGGCATCCTGCAGGCTTGAGACCAGATCATAGGCCGGATGGGCCGCGACCGCGTCCTGATAGTCCAGCAGGCCCAGGGGGGCGTCACCGCGCCAGACCAGATTCTCGGCATGGAAATCGCGCAGGCTGATCGCCGGGGGCTGGTCGCGGCACAGCGCGTCATGCAGGTCGGCGATCAGCGCGGGCAGGCCGGGCAGGTCGGCCCCCGGATAATAGTCGGTGAACAGCACCGCCAGATCGCCCATCGCCGGGCCGTCCAGGGGCGCGACGAAACCGGGGACCGGCAGGCGGTGCAGCGCCACCAGCAGATCGGTGATGCGGTCGTGGATCTGCTGCGCCAGATCGGGCCTGTCGGCCAGCACGCGGGCGACCAGATCGTCGCCCAGATCCTCCAGCAGCAGGAACCCCTGCGCAACATCGCGCGCCAGCACGGCGGGCGCACCGAAACCGTGGCCGCGCAGCCAGTCGGTCATCGCCAGGAACGGCGCGACGGACCCCGATGGATCGTCCATCAGCACCCCCACCCCCGGCAGGCGGTAATACCGCCGGGCCGAGGCGTCGCCCGCCAGCGGCAGCACCCGCGCATCACCATGCCCCGCCGCCACGACGAATGCGGCCCGCGCGGCCAGACGGTCGGCGCCGGGGAAATCCATCGCGATCAGGCGCAGGTCCGGATCGGGCTGGGGCAGCAGCGCGATGGTCCGCGCGCCGGGCGGCACCACGTCCAGCCGGTCAGGCCATTCGATCAGGCAGATCGCGTCATCCATCGCCTCGTCCAGGCCCAGCTCGGTCAGTTCGGACGGGTCGGTCAGGCGATAGAGGTCGGCGTGCCAGATCTGCGTGCCCATCGGGTCGTCATAGGTCTGGACCAGGGTAAAGGTCGGGCTGGGCACGTCCTCGGCCAGATCGCCCTGACGGGCGCGGATGAAGGCGCGGGCGAAATGCGTCTTGCCCGCGCCCACAGGGCCGTCCAGCAACAGGGTCGCAGGCGGCGACAGGTCGGCGGCCAGCATCCGTGCCAGGGCGGCGGTCAGGGTCTCGGTGGCGATCAGGCGCGTGCTCATGGGGCGGTTCTAGCCGGTCGGCGCGCCGGGGGGAACAGGGCGCGAAACCGTGTGATGCGGCGCGGCCCCCGCTGCGCTAGGCTGACCCCAAAAGGAGGCCCCATGATCCGCACCGCCCTTGTCCTGATGCTGTCGGCCACCCCGGCGATGGCCACGCAGGAATACATCCTGCCCACCCTGTTCGACGTGGCCCGCGTGGCCCCGGACGACGTGCTGAACATCCGCGCCGATCCGAACGCCAGCGCCCCCATCATCGGCACGCTGGCCCCCGACGCCACCCGCATCGAGGTGGTCCAGGAACGCCAGGGCTGGGCGCGCGTCAACACAGGCGAGGGGTCGGGCTGGGTCTCGGCCCGCTATCTGGATTACCGCGTCGATGTCTGGGAGGAGGACCGCCTGCCCGACGGGTTCCAGTGCTTTGGCACCGAGCCGTTCTGGGGTGCCGCGCCACAGGACGGCGCCCTGGTGCTGACCGGCCCCGATATGGAGGACGACATCCGCCCCATTCAGGCGGTCCTGTCCACCGGGGTGTTCCGCGACCCGACCCGCGCCGTGGTGGCCGAGGGGGTGACCCTGATGGCCACCCCGCAGGAATGCAATGACGGGATGTCGGACCGCCTGTTCGGGCTGCGCGCGCAGGTGGTGATCCACGGCGACAGCCCGCGGATGCTGTCGGGCTGCTGCTCTGTTCAGCCCTGAAGGCCCAGCACGTCCATCATGTCGTATTCGCCGGGGCCCTTGTCCTGGCCCCAGACCGCGGCGCGCAACGCGCCGCGCGCAAAGATCGCGCGGTCGGTCGCCAGATGGCGCAGCACGATGCGCTCGCCCTCGGCGGCAAAGATCACATCATGTTCGCCCACCACGTCGCCACCCCGGATCGCGGCGAACCCGATGCTGCCGGGCGCGCGGGCGCCGGTGATGCCCTCGCGGGCGGGCACGCGCAGGTCGTCCAGTGTGGCGCCCCGCCCCTCGGCCGCGGCCTGGCCCAGCATCAGCGCGGTGCCGGACGGCGCGTCGACCTTGTGGCGGTGATGGCTTTCGACGACCTCGATGTCCCATTCGGTGCCCAGGGCGGCCGCGACCTTGCGGGTCAGGCCGACCAGCAGGTTCACGCCCAGGCTCATGTTGCCGGCGCGGATGATCGGCGCATGGCGCGCGGCGGCGGCCAGCGCGTCCAGATGCCGCTGCTCCAGCCCGGTGGTGCCGATGACATGAACCGCGCGCGCCTGCGCGGTCAGTTCGGCAAAGGCAACGGTCGCATCAGGGCTGGTGAAATCGATCACCGCCTGCGCCTGCGCGATGGCACCGACCGCATCGTCGCTGACCGTGACGCCCACGGGTGCGGCCCCCATCGCCGTGCCGATATCCTGCCCGATCCAGTCGTGGCCGGGCCGGTCCAGCGCGCCCACCAGCCGCAGATCGGCGCTGTCCAGGATCAGCCGGATCAGCATCTGCCCCATGCGCCCCGACGCGCCGGTCACCACAACGCCCGGCAATTGCGGCTGATCGGTGTTCTGCAAATCGCTCATGGTCCACCCCTGTTGGCTTTGGTCGCGTGATACAAGGTTGCGGCGCGGCCCGCGACCCCCTACATCGGGGCGCATGGCACAGAACCGCAATTCCCAGGGTCAAGGCTCCAAGGCGCAGCGCCAGCTGCGCGTGGGCGAACTGATCCGCCGCACCCTGTCCGACGTGCTTGCGCGGGCGGATGTGCATGACCCCGACCTGAACCGCCACTCGATCACCGTGGCCGAGGTCTCGATGTCGACCGACCTCAAGGTGGCGACGGCCTTCGTGCTGCCCCTGGGCGGTCGCGACGCGCCCGAGGCGCTGCTGGCCCTGCGCCGCAACACGCCCGAGCTGCGCCACCTGGTCGCCAAGGCCATGACGCTGAAATACGCGCCCGAGCTGCGGTTCCAGCTGGACGAGACCTTCGACCGCATGGACGACACCCGCCGCCTGTTCGAGGACGAGCGCGTCCGCCGCGACGTCGAGGCGCCTGACCGCGAAGACGATGACGCCTGATCTGCCGCGCCTGGCGGCGGTGGCCGCGGGCATGCTGGTCGCGACGCTGCTGCCCGCGGGCGCGGCGCAATGCGAACGGGTGGATCATGACGGCCAGGGCTATGTCCTGTGTGCCGTCGAGGCCGCGCAGGAACCCGCGCTGCGGCTGTTCCAGGACGGCGCGGATGGCGCGCCGCTGCGCACATTCGCCAATGTGCGCCGGACGCTTGGTCCGGACGAGACGCTGTCCTTCGCCATGAACGCGGGCATGTTCCATGCCGATTACCGGCCCGTGGGCCTGCTGGTCGTGGACGGGGTCGAGCTGTCGCCCATCGTCACCGGGGCCAGCCGCGACAATTTCGGGATGCTGCCCAACGGGGTCTTTTGCACCGGCGGCGCGCAGCCCTTTCAGGTGATCGAATCGCGGGCCTTCGCCGAGGCGCGGCCCGATTGCCGGCTGGCCAGCCAGTCGGGGCCGATGCTGGTCATCGACGGCGACCTGCACCCCCGGTTCCTGGTCGACAGCGACAGCCGCTATATCCGCAACGGCGTGGGCGTGGCGCCCGACGGGCAGACGGCGTGGTTCGCCATCTCGAACCGGCCGGTGACGTTTCACGAATTCGGGCGGTTCTTTCGCGACGGGTTGGGCGTGCGCGATGCGCTGTATTTCGACGGCTCGATCTCCAGGCTCTATGCGCCATCGGTGCGGCGGGCGGATTTCGGGCGCAGCATGGGGCCGATCATCGGCCTGGTCGAGCAGGACGGTTGACCCGTGCGGGCCGCGGGTCTATCCCCCGGCCCTTGTTTTGCAGGAGTTACCATGGCGCGCAAGAAGGGCCGGGACATCAACGGCTGGCTGATCGTGGACAAGCCCGCGGGGGTCAATTCGACCGCCGTGGTGGCCAAGGTGCGGTGGGCGCTGGACGCGAAAAAGGCGGGCCATGCCGGCACGCTGGACCCCGACGCAACCGGCGTGCTGGCCATCGCCCTGGGCGAGGCGACCAAGACCGTGCCGATCGTCACGGATGCGCTGAAATGCTATGATTTCGTGGTGAACTGGGGGTCGGAGACGACGACCGACGACGCCTCGGGCACCGTGGTGCGGACCGCCGATGCGCGCCCCTCTGCCGCGCAGATCGAGGCCGCGCTGGCGGGGTTCACCGGCGACATCATGCAGGTCCCGCCCGCCTTTTCCGCCGTCATGGTCGAGGGCGAGCGCGCCTATGATCTGGCCCGCGAGGGCGTCGAGATGGAGCTGGCGGCGCGCCCGCTCTGGGTGGACAGCCTGACCCTGCTGGAGGCCGGGCATGACACCGCGCGGCTGGAGATGGTCTGCGGCAAGGGCGGTTATGTGCGCTCCATCGCGCGCGATCTGGGTCGCGTGCTGGGCTGTCTGGGCCATGTCGCGCATCTGCGCCGCACCTGGTCGGGGCCGTTCGAGGCCGAGCATGGCGTGGCCTTCGACCGCGTGGACCGCGAGGCGCAGGACTGGCTGGAGACGCAGATCCTGCCGCTGGAGACCGGGCTGGCCGATCTGCCGATGCTGCGCGCGACCGTCGAGGGCGGCATCCGCATCCGCAACGGCAATCCCGGCGAGGTGACGGGCGGCGCCGAATGGGGCGAGCTGGTCTGGGTTCAGGACGCCAAGGGGCCGGTCTGCATCGGCCGTTATCAGGGCGGGATGGTTCAGCCGGACCGGGTGTTCAACCTGTAAGCCGGGCTGGGGGGCGCTGCCCCCGTCCCTGCGGGACTCCCCCGGGATATTGTCATGAAGAAGAAGGGGGGCGGCGCGCGCCCTGGAACGGGCCTTGGCCCGCGGCGTCGATGCGGGACAGGGCATGGGCGATGGGCTCCTGCGTGACGCTCATGGTCCAGGCGGTCGCGTGGATCATCATGTCGGCGGACAGGGCCATGGCGACATGGCCGGGCCAGAACAGCAGGTCGCCGCGGTCGATGGTGTCGGTGGGGGGAAAGGCCTCGCGCTGCAGGTCGCTGTCGCCGGGGCAGGCGATGTCGCAGGCGGTCAGCGCGGCCTGGACCAGGCCCGAGCAGTCGATGCCCGACCGGCTGTTGCCGCCCCACAGATAGGGTGTGCCGGCCAGGCTTTCGGCCACGGCGACCGGGTCGCGGGCGGGCTGGTCGCCGATATGTTGCACGGGGACATGGCCGCCAGTGGCGAGGGCGGCAAAGCCGTCGCGGACCCCGGTCACCGACAGGCGGGCGCCCAGGGAGAGGGACATCCGCTCGGGGCGCTTCATGTCGGGTTCCAGATAGACATGGGTGGCGGGGGCCGTCACCCGATGCGTGACGGGGGGGAGGTCACGGGTCAGCGCGGTGTCGGGCAGCCAGCCGCAATAGCCGTCCAGGGCGGCCTGCACAAAGCTCATCCCGTCGCGGCGGTCGATCACGGTCAGATCGGCCCCGAACAGCACCTGCCGGTCGCGGCGGCCGTCGGGCGCGGTCAGCAGGTCCGCCAGCGGGATGGCCAGGCGCGCGGGTTCGCCCGGGGTCCAGGCCGGTCGGTCCAGCAGGCCGCGCAGGCTCTCCAGCGCCACGCGGTCGGTGGCGGGGGTCAGGCGGCGGTCCATCAGCGCGCCAGAATCTGCGGCAGCGCGGCCATGAGGGCGCGCGCGGCCTGTCCGACGCCGCCCTTGGGGCGGCCGGGGGCGGCGGAGGGCTGCCAGCCATAGATGTCGAAATGCGCATAGCGGCCCGCGCCCTCCGCGAAGCGGCGCAGGAACAGGGCGGCGGTGATCGAACCCGCCATGCCGCCCGAGGGAGCGTTGTCCAGATCGGCGATGGCCGGTTCGATCTGCGGCTCATAGGCCTCCCAGAAGGGCATGCGCCAGACCGGGTCGCCCACCGCCATGCCCGCCGCCTGGATGGCCGCAGCCGTCGCATCGTCGTCGCAATAAAACGGCGGCAGGTCGGGGCCAAGCGCCACCCGCGCGGCGCCGGTCAGGGTGGCCAGGGTGATCATCAGGTCGGGGTTTTCCTCGGCCGCGTAGGTCATGGCGTCGGCCAGGACCAACCGCCCCTCGGCATCGGTGTTGTTGACCTCGACCGTCAGGCCCTTGCGCGAGGGCAGCACGTCGCCGGGGCGGAAGGCGTTGCCCGCGACGCTGTTCTCCACCGCCGGGATCAGCACGCGCAGGCGCAGGCCGGATGCCGCCCCGCTGCGCGCCAGCATCTTCAGCAGGCCAAGCGCGGTCGCCGCCCCGCCCATGTCCTTCTTCATCAGCCCCATCGACGCGCCGGGTTTCAGGTTCAGGCCGCCGGTGTCAAAGCAGACCCCCTTGCCCACGATGGTCAGCATCGGCCCCGCATCGCCCAAGCGGATGTCGATCAGCCGCGGTTCGCTGGCCGAGGCGCGGCCCACCGCATGGATCAACGGAAAGTTCTGCTTGAGCAGCTGGCCGCCGCAGATCACCTCGACCCGCGCGCCGATGTCGTTGGCCAGGGCGCGGGCGGCGGCCTCCAGCTTGTCGGGGCCAAGGTCGCTGGCGGGGGTGTTGATCAGGTCTCGGGTCAGGAACTCGCCCCCGGCGATGGCCAGCAGGCGGTCGGCATCGACGCCCTGGGGGCAGACCAGGCGCGGGCCCTGCACGGGCGCGCCCTTGTAGCGGGTGAAGCGGTACTGACCCAGCAGCCAGCCCAGGGCCAGCTGATCGGGGTCCAGCCCGTCGGGCAGGGCGGCCAGATGCCAGTCGCCCACCGGCAGCGAGGCCGCGCGGGCCAGCGCAAAGCGATCGCGCCCGGCCTGCGCGCGGTCACCCAGGCCCATGATCGCACCGCGCAGCCCGCCTTGTGCATCGGGCAGCAGGCAGATCTGCCCGGTCTTGCCCGTGAAACCGCTGGCCTGGGGCCAGCTGCCCGCGTCATCGGGCAGAGGGTCGCCGGACCAGACCAGCCATAGCGGCAGGGTGGTGTCGGAGGCGGGCGCGAATTCCGGGGTCATGGGCAGGTCCTTGGCAGTTGCCGGGCCAGCCTACAGGACCGGGCGCCGCCTGCAACCTCAGCCCAGGGCGGTCCGGTCCCAGATCGCCGTCAGCGAGCGGTTGCCCACCCGCAACAGCCGCGCCCGGATCGCCGCCAGCGCCGCCATGTCGCCGCGTTCCGCCGTGCTGCCCAGGTCCATCGCCACACCCGCCAGCGACAGCAGACCGATCTGCCAGGCCAGCCGCGACATGCGTTCGGCCTGCGCCACCGCCTGCCCCATGTCGCCCGCCTGCAGCGCCTCATCCACCGTCGTCAGGGCGGCCGCCAGCTGTTCCAGTGCCAGCCCGATGACGTGCTGGGCCGCCGTCTCGCCCAGCTCGGTCACGATCTCTGCCACGCGACGGCTGTCCACGCGGACCACCTCTGATACAGCCAAAGCCGATATTTGTGCCATCCGCACCTCCGAAGGGATCTGTCCCCGCACGGGCCGACCATGGCGCCTGTCGGTGAAGAAACCCTTGAGCGGGACCGCATAAAAGGCTCGAATTTGTCTCAACTCCGGCCTATCACGCTGGCAGAAAGCGAGGTGCCAGATGCACAACCTGTCTCCGTTGCCGCAATATCTGATCAAGCGCTATCACGGCTGGAAGGCGACGTCCTACACCGAGAACGCCGCCTGGTTCCGCCGCCTGGCCACCGAGGGCCAGCGTCCGCGCGCGATGGTGATTTCCTGCTGTGACAGCCGGGTTCACGTCACCAGCATCTTCGGTGCCGATTCGGGAGAGTTCTTCATCCACCGCAACATCGCCAACCTGGTACCCGCCTATGCCCCCGACGGGTTGCAGCACGGCACCTCGGCCGCGGTGGAATATGCGGTGGCGGCGCTCAGGGTGGCGCATCTGATCGTGGTCGGCCACACCAATTGCGGCGGCGTGCAGGGCTGTCACGCGATGTGTTCGGGCGCCGCCCCCGAGCTGGAGGAAAAGACCAGCTTTGTCGGTCGTTGGATGGACATCCTGCGCCCGGGATACGACCGGGTGAAGGACCTGCCCGCCGAGGATCAGGTCAGCGCGCTGGAACGCGAGGCCGTGCTGGTGTCGCTGGAGAACCTGCTGACCTTCCCCTTTGTCCGCTCGGCCGTCGAGGCCGGAGAGATGTCGCTGCACGGGCTGGTCCATGACATCAGCCAGGGCACGCTGCTGCAGGCAGAGGATGGCGGCCGGCGGTGGGTGTCAATCTGACCCGTCAGGGGTCGGGCCGTCAGCGGATCACCCGGGCCGGACAGACCGCGGTGATGCCCCTGGCCTGCGTGTCGATGCGGTCCCGCACGGCGGCATGATCGGAAACGGCGCAAAGACGGGCGCCGACAGCATGAGGGCGGCGATGGCCCTTGCCACGCCGCCCCCCGCAATCTGGTCTGACGCGGATCAGCCCTTTTTCAGCACCCGGTTGCCCAGCAGTTCCGCGATCTGGACCGCGTTCAGAGCCGCGCCCTTGCGCAAGTTGTCGCTGACGCACCACAGGTTCAGGCCGTTTTCCACCGTGCCGTCCTGGCGGATGCGGCTGATGAAGGTCGCGTAATCGCCCACGCATTCGACGGGGGTGATGTAGCCGCCGGGCTCGCGCTTGTCGATGACCATGACGCCGGGCGCCTCGCGCAGGATGTCGCGGGCCTCGTCCTCGTCCAGGAAGTCCTCGAACTCGATGTTGATCGATTCCGAATGGCCGACAAAGACCGGGACGCGGACGCAGGTCGCGGTGACCTTGATCGACGTGTCCATGATCTTCTTGGTCTCGACGACCATCTTCCATTCTTCCTTGGTCGAGCCGTCTTCCATGAAGACGTCGATCTGCGGGATCACGTTGAAGGCGATCTGCTTCTGGAACTTGTTGGGGGCCTTTTCCTGACCCGGCACGTACATGCCCTTGGTCTGGTCCCACAGCTCGTCCATGCCATCCTTGCCGGCGCCGCTAACCGATTGATAGGTCGAGACAACCACGCGCTTGATCCGGGCGCGGTCATGCAGCGGCTTCAGCGCCACGACCATCTGCGCGGTCGAGCAGTTGGGGTTGGCGATGATGTTCTTTTTCGCATAGCCGTGGATCGCCTCGGGGTTCACCTCGGGGACGATCAGCGGCACGTCGGGGTCGTAGCGATAGAGCGAGGAGTTGTCGATCACCACGCAGCCCGCGGCCGCGGCCTTGGGGGCGTGGATCTTGGTCGCGTCCGATCCGATGGCGAACAGGGCGATGTCCCAGCCGGTCCAGTCGAACTGCTCGATATCCTTGATCTTCAAAGTCTTGTCGCCAAAGCTGACCTCGGTGCCCTGGCTGCGGCGCGAGGCCAGCACGGCGATCTCGTCCACGGGGAACTGGCGTTCCTCCAGGATGTTCAGCATTTCGCGGCCCACATTGCCCGTGGCGCCGGCGACGACGACTTTGTAACCCATTTCGGGGGGACTCCTTTTTCTGCGGTCCGGGGCGTCTAGCGCAAAAACGCACGCAACGCCAGCGCGCGTTGCAATCCGGCACGGCGCAACACGCCCGGCACGGCGGTGCGGTCCCAGCCAGCGGGGCCTGGTAAAACCGCCCGCACCGGGGATGCACGCCCGATGCACCGGGCGTGCACAGGGTGTACACCGCTTGCGCGCGCAGCAATGCCCGCGCGCGCAACGGTTGCCTCAGAAGCGCAGACCCAGGCCCGCGCCGACCGTCGCCTGAGAGCCCGCATCATGGCCGATGCGGCTGTCCAGCGTCACCCAGGCATCGGCCTGGTCCGACAGCGCCGTGCTGGCCGAAAGGCCCAGCCGGACAAAGTTGCGGTCCTGCCCGTCCAGCGTCACCTGACGGTCGGTGCCGGACGCATCGGTCACGCGGATGCGCGAGGGTGCGCCTTCGGCCAGGTCATGGACCAGCGCGCCTTGCGCGGACAGCGCGACGGGGCGCCCCGCCAGGTCCAGATCGGTGCCGACGCGGCCGCCCAGCTGGACCTCCAGGCTTTCGATGGCCTGGCCCGCATAGGTGACGGCGCGACGGTCGCCCGAGCCTTCGGAAAAGCCGCCGATCCGGGTGCGGCTGTAGTCCAGCCCCACGACGGGGCCGTATGTCACGCCCGTGGCGGTGGCATAGTCGCGCCCCGCCTGGACCCGCGCGCCCAGGGTATAGGCATTGGTCGACCAGTCGAAATCGCGCGCGACGATGGTCGCCCCCAGCCCCGAGCGCAGCACGAAGTCGCGCGTGCCCTCCAGGTCGGACTTGCCCCAGCTGACCGCACCCACGACCCAGTCGTCGTTCATCGTATAAGCCGCGTCCAGCGACAGCTGATAGGCAGTCGATTCCAGATCATCGCCGCTGCGCAGGTCGTCGCCCGTGCGCGCATAGGCCAGCTGGCCGCCCAGCGACAGGCCGGGCGCCGCCTGATAGGCCACCCCCACCCGCGCCATCAGCGCCGCCCCGCCATCGCGGCCAAAGGTGGCGCTGCTGTCCGGCGTGGCCAGCCCCTGCACCGCGATGGAGGGCGTGATCTGCCCGATGGCGCCGTCGGCCCCCAGACGGTCGCGGGTCGCGCGCAGCGACAGCGCCGCCAGGTCGGCCTGCTGACGGGTGGCCAGATCGGCGATCTGCGCCGCCGACAGGGCCGCATCCTGCGACGAGGCGATCAGGTCGGCGCCGGTCTCCTCGACCAGCAGGCGGGTCAGGATGCGGGCATAGTCGCGCATGCGCTGTTCGAACCGCTCAGGCCCCAGGGCGGCCAGCAGGAACTCCCAGTTGTCCTCGACCGGGTCGTGCCAGGTCGCGCCGCCGGGGATCGCGGGGTTGTCGGTCTGGGTATAGCCGTCCAGATCGCCCAGATCCCAGTTGGTCGATTCCAGCCACAGGATCGGGATGCCGTAACCCTCGAACACGGCGGCGTCCGAACAGCAGCCGGTGTTGATCGGATAGTCCGGGTTGCGGCCCGGATTGCTGCGCAGGTCGATGCCCATATCGCGGGCGATGTCCTGCGCGCGGGACCACAGCGACAAAAGCGCCGGGTCGTCCAGATATTCGGTCCCGGCATGGGCATACATGAAATCGCCGGTGATCAGGCTGTCGATGTTGATCATGCCGGCCATGTCGTCGCGACGCTCGCCCAGTGTCTGGACGTAATGGGCGGCGCCCTGCAGGCCGACCTCCTCGGCGCCGAAGGCCACGAATTCCAGGCCCAGATCGGTGTCCAGCCCGGACATATGGCCGGCCAGTTCGGTCAGCACCCCCGCGCCCGAGGCGTTGTCATCCACCCCCTGCAGGTCGGGCGAGGTGCCCGCCGTGTCGAAATGCGCGCCCACGACCAGAAAGCGGCCATCCGCCCCCGGCATCGACACGACGAGGTTCTGCGACGGGCCAAGCGTCGCCCCCGTGCGGCGGTTGGTGGCGATGAAATCCTGCCGCGTGACGGCATTGCCGCCAAAGGACAGCCGCCCGCGCATGTATTCGGCCGCGTTGAAAAAGGTCGTGCCGCTGTCCGGGGTGCCGGTGAAGCGGCCCGGATAATCCAGCGCCAGGCTGCGCATGGTGTCATAGCCATAGGCGCCGAAATCCTGTGCCAGCGCCGGGGTGGCGCAGATCAGCGCCGTTGAGGCCAGGGCGGCCTTGAGGGTGGTCATGGGTTTCTCCCTGTCTGCTTGGTGCCCCGTTCTGGGGAAGCGGACAGGATTGCACAGCATGCAGGCCGCGCAAGGGCTGTCTAGCGGATCAGCGTCAGACGGTGGTCGCGCTGCAACAGATCGGCCACCCAGGCGGCCTCGGCTGCGAAATCATGCGGCACATCGGCGGCCGCGCGCCGCCCCGACAGCGACAGGCTGGCGAAGAAGTCGAAGCCATACAGCGTCAGGCTGGCCAGGTCGCTGCGCAGCAGCAGGTCGATCATCATGGCGCCGGTCGTGGGCGGCGCGCCCAGCCTGCCCGCCAGCAGGTCGATATCGGCCAGCGGGTGCAGGTAGAATCCGTCGCTGGAGGCGCTGGCCCAGTCCAGCCGCTTGCGCTTGGGCGACATCCACAGGATTCGGCCCGGCGCCAGCCGCGCGCGGTCCGCGTCGGGCAGGCGCGTGGCCAGCGCCAGCCAGTCGGTGCGCGTGCCGTGGCTGGCGGCGTCGGGCATCGGCGCGCGGTTGATGCGGATGACGCGGTCGGCGGCGTCGATCTGCGCCCCATGCGCCTGGTCGGCCAGCGCGCGGGCATTGCCGATCAGCGCGACATGCTGCCCGCTGAGGTCGGCCAGCAGCGCGGATTGCGGCACGGACAGCGCCGCCAAGGGCGCGTCGCGGCGCAGCAGGCGCGCGGTAGCAAAGGCCAGGCGGTTCACAGAAGCGACCGATAGACGGCGGTGATGGCCTGCGCCTCGGCCTCGATCGCGTGGTTGGCCGCGACATGGGCGCGGGCGGCCTGACCGGCGGCGGCCCGGCCCGCATCGTCGTCCAGCCAGCGGGCCAAAGCGGCGGTCAGGGCGGGGGCGTCGTCCTTGGGGACCAGACTGCCGGTCTGGCCGTCGCGGATCAGCGCCTCGTATGCGCCGACGCGGGCGGCGACGGTGGGGACGGCGCAGGCGGCGGCCTCCAGCGGCGTCAGGCCGAAGCCCTCCCACCGGGCGGGGGCGGCGAACAGGTCGAGGGCCTGGTAATGCGCGATCACCTGCTCCCACGGCAGCTCGCCCAGGAAACGGATGCGGTGTTCCAGCCCGACGGCCTTGATGCGCGCCTGGAGGTCGTCGGCAAAGGCGCGGTTGTCGGGGGTGATGCGGCCGGTAAAGACGATCTGGGCGCGCGGGCGGGTGGGCAGCAGGTCCAGCCCCGCCTGCACCAGCAGATCGACGCCCTTCTGCGCGCGGATGCGGCCAAAGCAGCCGATCAGCACCGCGTCGGGGTCCAGGCCCAGCCGCGCGCGCAGGGCGGCGCGGTCGGGGGCGGGGTGGAACACGTCGGTGTCCACGCCGTGCAGGATGACGGTCGCGGGACGCTCCAGATAGCTGGCGGCCTGGGGCGAGGTCGCGATCAGCGCGTCCTGTTGCCGGATCAGCCAGCGGGTAAAGCCGGTGTGCTTGCGTTGCGCGGCGGAGGTGAACAGCAGGCGGTATCTGCGGCGCAGCAGGCGGCGCAGGATCAGGCCCAGCGCCATTTCCGTGTTGCGGCGCGCGTGCCAGACGCGCCAGCGGTCGCGGGGCAGGGTCGCCGCGCGCCATAGCGGGATGTGGGGGATGTCGGCGGGCAGGCCGGGGCCGGTCGCGCGGATGTCGATCATTCGCGCCTGCACCGGGATCAGCCGGACCACCGTCGCCGTGACGCCCGACAGGCGGCGTTTCAGGTTCGGTGCGACGATCAGCGGATCAGTCTGGGTCGGGGGCATGGGCGGGTGCCTCGGGCGTCAGGAAATACAGCAGGAACCCGATCGCCAAGGGGATCAGGAAGAACAGCCACAGCATAGCGAAGGCCTGCGCCGGAGGGTAGGCGCCCTGCGCCGCCGCATAGACCGGCCGCGAGGCGAATTGCATCACCCCCACCCCGCCTATCGACATCATGTTGAGGAAGGTCATGCCCCGCCCCACAAGATGCGGTGGCAGAAACCCCCGCCCATGCGCCATCAGCAGCGGATAGGCCGAGCCGAAGAAACCCAGCACCACCAGCAGCACCGTCACCACCGCCAGCGGCAGCGTGGGTTGCAGCACCATCACCCCCATCACCGCGATCATCACCGCCGAAAAGATCATCACCGCGCGCCGCGCCCCTCCGGCCAGCCGCGCGGCGGGCCCGACCGCAAAGCTGCCCGCGACCATCGCCAGCCCCATGGCCAGCGTCACGCGGCCGATCTGGGTGGCGTCGGCGCCATGCACCTCGGTCAGCCAGGGGGCGGCCCACAGGCCGCGGATCGCCGCCGTCACCGCATAGTTCACCCCGAACAGCGGCAGGATGAACCACAGCCCGCGCAGGCGCAGGATCTGGCCGATGGACCCCTGCGGATGGCCCGCGCCCAGCCGCGCCGGGTCGCGCACCGCCGCCAGGACCAGCGTCGCCACCCCCAGCGTCACCACCGCCAGCCCCCAGAGCGTCTGGCGCCAGCCCGCGGCCTCGATCACCCAGACCAGCGGCGATGCGCCCAGGATGTTGCCCAGAGAGCCGAAGCCCACCAGCATCCCCGCCAGCGCGCCAAAGGCCGCCTGAGGATATTCGCGCGCAAAGATGTAATACGGCCCCATCAGCGCCGGCGAACAGCCGATGCCCAGCAGCGTCATGGCGACATGCAGGTGCCAGGGCGCGGTGGCCAGCGCAAAGACCACCGCCCCCCCGGCCCCGCCCAGACCCATCAGCCAGGCCACCGTGCGGCGCGGCCCGAACCGGTCCAGGGCCGCGCCCACCGGCAGCTGCATGGCGGCAAAAGCGATGAACCACAGCCCCGAGGACAGGGCCAGATCGCCCGGCCCGGCCCCCACCTGATCCTGCAGCACCGGCGCCAGCACCGCCAGAAACGCCCGATAGAATTGCGACAGCATATAGGCCAGCACCAGGCTGACCAATCCGGCCTTCAGCATCACGACGACCCTCCGTTCCCCGGCGGCACGCTGGGGCAAGCGCGCGGAATCTGCAAGATGTGCAAATCACCGGCGGCCCCGGCGTCGCGCCGGGGCATCACCGTCAGGGGGATATCGGGCAGGGGTTACTGTGCGGGGGCGTCCGTTCCGGTGTCGGCATCGGCTGCGGCCTCTGCGGCGGCGGCCTCGGCCAGGCCCGGCGTCACGGGCTGGGTGCTGCCGCCCATGCCCTCCAGCCGGGCGATCATCTCGGGGACCTGCGGGCCCAGGCGGTCGCAGGCATCGGCCTCGGACATCACGGAAAAGGCGGGGCGGACATAGTCGCGGTCATAGCTGACCGGGTCCAGGCCAAGCCGTTCGGTCAGCGCATCGGTGGTGCCGGCCATCAGCTGGAATTCCGGGCCGCTGACATCATGTTCGGGGCATTCGGCGGTGATCACGGTCATCTGCGCCAGATCGTGCGCCAGCGCCTGCGCCGCGTCATCGGACAGGCCGGACACGTCCGGCAGCGGCACGACCACCCGGTCGCCCGGCACCCCGTCCGAGGTCTGCGCCAGGGCAGGTTGCGTCAATGCCGTCGCGGCGGCGATCATCAGGGCAGTCCAACGGGTCATCACGGTCCTCGTGCGCAGTCACGGTCGGCGGACAGGGTCGGCCAGCGCGCCGCAGGGTGCAACCCAAACTGTCGTGAGCGGGGGCGGGAATCTTGACCGCGCGTCAGGCGGGGTCTAACCCGGACCGGCAGCCCGCCCTGTCCCCGGCGGGCACCTGAAGGAGGGATCATGTCCGACCGCTATTCGCTTCTCATCCTGCCCGGCGACGGGATCGGCCCCGAGGTCATGGCCGAGGTGGTCAAGGTCATCGACTGGTTCCAGGCGAACCGCGGCATGGCGTTCGACGTGACCCACGATCTGGTGGGCGGCGCGGCCTATGACGCGCATGGCGTGCCGCTGGCGGATGCGACCATGGCGCGGGCGCAGGCGGTGGACGCGGTCCTGCTGGGCGCGGTGGGCGGCCCAAAATACGACGTGCTGGATTTCAGCGTCAAACCCGAACGCGGGTTGCTGCGCCTGCGCAAGGAGATGGACCTGTTCGCCAACCTGCGCCCGGCGCAGTGTTTCGACGCGCTGGCCGATTTCAGCAGCCTGAAACGTGAGGTCGTGGCCGGCCTGGACATCCTGATCGTGCGCGAGCTGACCTCGGGCGTCTATTTCGGCGAACCGCGCGGCATCCATTCCGACGACAACAACCCCGAGAACGAGGGTGGCCGCGTCGGCATCAACACCCAGCGTTACACCAGCGGAGAGATCCGCCGCGTGGCCCGCGCCGCCTTCGAGCTGGCCCGCGCGCGCGGCAACAAGGTCTGTTCGATGGAAAAGGCCAATGTGATGGAATCGGGCATCCTGTGGCGCGAGGAGGTCACCTGGGTGCATCAGAACGAATACCCGGATGTGGAGCTGTCGCACATGTATGCGGACAATGGCGCGATGCAGCTGGTGCGCGCGCCGCGTCAGTTCGACGTGATCGTGACCGACAACCTGTTCGGGGACATCCTGTCTGATGCGGCGGCGATGCTAACCGGGTCGCTGGGGATGCTGCCTTCGGCCAGCTTGGGCGCGGTGATGCCCAACGGTCGCCCCAAGGCGCTGTACGAGCCCGTCCACGGATCGGCCCCCGACATCGCGGGGAAGGCGCTGGCCAACCCCATCGCCTGCATCCTGTCCTTCGCGATGGCGCTCCGCTATTCGTTCGGCGAAGGTGCCGCGGCCGATCAGCTGGAGGCCGCGGTCGAGCGCGTCCTGGCCGATGGCGTCCGCACCGCCGACCTGATGGGCCCCGAAGGCGGCACTCCGGTCAGCACGTCGCAGATGGGCGACGCGATCATCGCCGCGCTGGAGGCCTGATTGGCGCTGACCGGCAACGTCAAAGGCGCGCTGCTGCAGCTGGCGGCGATGGGCCTCTATGCCACGCATGACGTGATCATCAAGACCCTGGGCGCGTCCTATCCGGCGTTGCAGATCCTGTTCTTCGCCTCGCTGCTGTCCTTTCCGCTGGTCAGCATCGTGCTGATGCGCGACCCCCAGCCGGGCACGCTGCGCCCCAACAACCCCGGCTGGGTGATCCTGCGCACGCTGTGCGCGGTGGTGGCGGGGGCGGCGGGGTTCTATGCCTTTTCGACCCTGCCGCTGACGCAGGTCTATGCGATCCTGTTCACGACGCCCCTGCTGATCACCATCCTGTCGATCCCGCTGCTGGGGGAAAAGGTCGGGCTGCACCGGTGGGCGGCGGTGGTCGTGGGCCTGTCGGGCGTGCTGATCGTGCTGCGCCCCGGCGGGCAGGAGCTGCAGCTGGGCCATGCCGCCGCGATGGCGGGTGCGGTCGCCAGCGCCATGGCCGCGGTCATCATCCGCCGCCTTGGCCGGGCCGAACGGCCCATGGTGCTGATGATGTGGCCGATGCTGGGCAACTTCTTCGCGACCGGCGCGGCCCTGTCGATCAGCTATGAGCCGATGGAGCTGATCCACCTGGCGATGACCGGCATCATCGCGGCCCTGGGCCTGATGGGCGGGTTCCTGGTCATCATGGCCTATCGCGCCGGAGAGGCCGCGATCGTGGCGCCGATGCAGTATTCGCAGATCCTCTGGGCGACCGCCTATGGCTGGTTCCTGTTCGGAGAGGGGGTCGACCCCGCGACCCTGCTGGGTGCGGGGGTGATCATCGGGTCCGGCATCTACATCGTCTGGCGCGAAAGCCGCGGCGGCGTCAGCGCGAACCGCCCCGCCACCAGCGCCCGCCTGCGCACGGAAACCGTGACAGCGCCCAAATCCACGATCCTGCAAAGATTGTGGCCCCCCCGCAGCTGAGGGCTTGCATTCGGACAGGCGGCGCGCTAACTGCCCGTCCTACGGTCGGAGCGTAGCGCAGCCTGGTAGCGCACCTGCTTCGGGAGCAGGGGGTCGGAGGTTCGAATCCTCTCGCTCCGACCATTTTCCCGATGTTGTGGATTGCCACTGAAGTCTTCCTCAAGTGGCCACTACTCTTCCTTTGCGGCAGCAAGGCTGACGTAAGGCTCGAAGAGTTTTCGCTCGCGCCTCCAACCGGAGGTTCTATCGAGGACAGCCGTCAGCTAATGTCGCCGCACCAATCGTGGGGCCAGTAGCATGGGAAGAAACGATCAGAAGCCTGAAAACACGAAGGCACAGCACGAGCAGCCGCTGGCAAAGCGCATCGCTGCCTTACAGGAAAGGGCAAGACCGCGCGGCAGCGAGCAAACGCTCACATCGGCCGAGCTGAAGGCGTTCATGGATGATCAATGGGGCGAAGGTGAGGACGAGGATCGCTTACCCAAATCGCCTATCAGGTCACCCGCTTACAATTTCGGCCGATTGGAGCCGTTCGAGGCCTGAGGGATGCCGTAGTGCACCTGCCCCGAATCGGACGTCGGCGCTTGGTGCAGCGGAATCGAGGTGGCACAGTCTACTATGCTGGACGGAGTTGCCAATCGTTAGGCGTTGTTGCAGAACTCTGACCTTCGAGGATTCACATTTGTGAATCTATGCGGTTAGACGGTCCGCATGAGCAAGCCATCACCCGCCCGCTATCGCACGACGAACTGGTCTAGCTACACAGCCTCGCTTCGCAAGCGCGGGTCGCTGCTGATCTGGCTGGACAAGGACCTGTCCTGGCTTGCGCCGTTTGATGGCAAGCCCGGTCGCCCTGCCGTGTTCTCTGATGCAGCGATCCAGTTCTGCTTGACCATCAAGGTCCTGTTCAAGCTGCCGCTCCGGCAAACCACCGGGATGGTCGCCAGCCTGCTGAAGATGGCGGACCTAGATTGGACCGTACCGGATTACACGACCTTGTGCCGGAGGCAAAAGACGCTCGCCGTCCAAATCCCGTATCGGCGCGTCGACGGCCCGCTGAACCTGCTGGTGGACAGCACCGGGATCAAGTTCGTCGGCGACGGCGAATGGCAGGCCCGTAAGCACGGCGTTCAGGGTCGGCGCCAGTGGCGCAAGGTCCATCTGGCCATGGATACGGCCACTTCGGACATCCGGGCAGTAGAGTTCACTCCCAGTAGCGACGGCGACAGTCCGGTCTTGCCGGAACTGCTCGGTCAGATCCCCGAGGACGAAGAGGTCGGCACGGTGACCGCTGATGGCGCTTATGACACCCGCCGCTGCCACAACGCTATCATCGACCGGCAGGCCATCGCTATCATCCCCATCCGCAAGAACGGCCGGCCCTGGAAAGAGGATTGCCCGGCAGCGACTGCCAGAAACGAGACCCTCCGCGCCACACGGCACTACGGCCGGGCATTCTGGAAGCGCTGGACAGGATACCACGTCCGAAGCCGGATCGAGGCGAAGATGCGGTGCCTCAAGGCCTTTGGCGAACGCATCAACGCAAAAGACCCGGACCGCCAAACCGCCGAAATCCAAATCCGCATCGCACTCATGAACCGCTTCTCGGCCATCGGAACGGCCGAGATAGTCCGCGTGGACTGATGACAACGGGGAAAGGGGGCATCACGTCTCACGCGTGAGTTACGCAACAACGCC
>NZ_SUNH01000082.1 GCF_005048265.1 Paracoccus hibiscisoli | reverse complement strand
GCAGAGCGCATCCTG
Source organism: Paracoccus hibiscisoli (assembly GCF_005048265.1). Lineage (GTDB taxonomy): Bacteria > Pseudomonadota > Alphaproteobacteria > Rhodobacterales > Rhodobacteraceae > Paracoccus > Paracoccus hibiscisoli. The sequence goes on along the minus strand of NZ_SUNH01000082.1, from coordinate 1,729 downwards.
CAGGGCTTTGACGGCATTCTGCAGCTGGATGGCTACACTGGCTACAACCGCCTGACGCGTCCGTCCCGGACAGGCGGCGCGCCGATCACCGTTGCCCATTGCTGGGCGCATGCCCGACGCAAGCTGAAGGAGATCTTCGATCGCGACGGATCCGAGATCGCAGCCGAAGGTCTGCGCCGGATTGCCGAGCTTTACCGGATCGAGGCTGAGATCCGCGGCATGGGCCCCGGCCAGCGGCTGTCGGCCCGCCAGGCGCGCACTGCGCCGCTGGTCGCCGCATTCGGCGAATGGCTGCAGCTGCAGTGTCGGCGCATATCGATGAAGTCGCGCCTCGGCGAGAAGCTGGCCTATATCCACCGCCACTGGGACGGGTTGCAGACCTTGCCTCGCGCGACGGCCGTGTCGAGATCGACTCCAACTGCGTCGAGAACCTGATCCGCCCGATCGCCCTGACCCGCAAGAATGCACTCTTCGCCGGCCATGACGAGGGCGGGAGATCCTGGGCGCGCATCGCATCCCTGATCGCCACCGCGAAGATCAACGGCGTCGAGCCCTTTGCCTATCTGAAGGCAACCTTGGAGGCCGTGGCCGCCGGTCACCCGCAGGCAAGGATCGACGATCTGCTGCCTTGGAACTTCAAGCCAGCAAGCTAAAAGCGTGTGGGGCGTAGCCGCCGCTTACTCACCAAATGCCGTCAGATGCTCCCAAGGAGATTTCCTACTGGAGTTGCTTAACCGTTACCCTAAGGGCCAGCCGCTTCAACTCCCAGATGTAGAATACTGCAGGGTGGTGAGTTGGGGTGAGGACCTTTGGGATCGGCTACTGAACCAAGATCGGCTTGAGCATGCTATCGGTGTCCAGCTTCAGCGCACTGCGCCAGAGCGGGGTTTTAAATACATGATAGGTCTGCTTGCCCTGGCGCTCTTCTCGGGTCTGAGCCAGCAACCCCGCCCATTCCAGTGGCCGTAGTACGGATGACGCGAACACATTCACTTCGCGCCATCCGGCATCTTCCTTGCCGTAGAAGGCAGCAAACAGTTCCTGCTCGGAGACGCCATGGTCGGCCTCGACGTTAATGACGTTCATCCAGACGTCCCACTTGCCGAAAGGGCGCTCTTCGAACCGAACGTAGAACGCATGGTCAATCTTGAGAACAAAGAAAGGGATCAGCTCTGCAAAGAGACGCGCCGGTTCCTCCGCAAGGGCGGCGCCGCGTTTGGTCAGCCGGAACTCGCCCTTGAAGTGCCTACCGAAGCGCAGCGCTATAAGAAGGTAGTGCAAGACCTCGAGCGGCGGGAATTCGTATTCATTGATGACCTTGCTGTAGCGGAACATCTCGGCTGCGCTCTTTCCGGGCCAGTCAAAGTTCTCGACCGCCCAGTGCACGAAGACACGCTTGAATGCCTTCGTCTTGGTTAAGGCGATAGGTCCATGATCCTGGGCATAGCGAAGCGTCAGCAGCGCCGCGCGCAAAAGCGGCGAGTGCGCCAAGTCGGGATGGTCGTCAGCAAGGCTACGAAACTCGATCATGGCGCAAGGCTGCCACAGCATATTTCGCGAAGCCAGAATCAAGAAAGGCCGTGCTGTCCGGACGACTCGTCAAACGTTGATGTGGCGTTGAGTTGTTTTGCGGGCATGCGAAAGCCCCGCTGTTGGGCGGGGCGTATAGAATTGTTATCGCGATATTTTTTTGGTTGCGGGGATAGGATTTGAACCTATGACCTTCAGG
>NZ_SUNH01000081.1 GCF_005048265.1 Paracoccus hibiscisoli | reverse complement strand
CGAGGCTGTGTAGCTAGACCAGTTCGTCGTGCGATAGCGGGCGGGTGATGGCTTGCTCATGCGGACCGTCTAACCGCATAGATTCACAAATGTGAATCCTCGAAGGTCAGAGTTCTGCAACAACGCCGTAAGGTGGTCAAACTGGCGGTGCGTTCCTTGCCACAGGAATAGCCAACCGCCATTGCCGATCAGAACATCCTTGGCGATTGTACCGGGGGGTAGGGCGGTCGTCATTCGCAATCATCCTTGCAGCCAATGTGCTTGCTCAATGCAGCTGTTCTAGATCGCGAGGTCGGTCAACGACAACCTGCAATTGCCGGTGTCAGGTGCGCTAAGCTTGTTCAGAAGGTACGACACGCGCTTTGCATGATCGTCCTATCGCCAAGGCAACAGCCGGATCTTGGTCGGGTGCATCCAGGCGCGCCAGTTCGGCCACTGTTCCCGCTCTGCCTCAGGGATGAGCATCTGGCGGCATTTCAGGGCGCAGAAGAACGACGCCATCTTCATCAGCCCGAAGACGATGTTAATCATCCGGCCGCGGGTGGCGTCGGACCACTGCACGGCAAAATCGGGCACCCACAGCCGCATCAGCGGAAGGGCAACATCCCAGTAAAGGCCGCGCAAGATAATCGCGCCCGCAAGGATCGTGAACTCGGTGGCGAACCACCAGGTCGCGGAACGCAGTTCGCGAAAGCTGGCGCGGAATGCCCAGATCACGGCGAAATAGCCGAGGGCGTTGATCATCGCGATCAGGCCGATAGTCAGTGACATGCATTGGCGTCCTTCTCCAGCTTTTCCACGAGGCGCTCGATCGCCGCCACCCGCGCCTTGATGGCCCGCTTTTCCGGGGCCGAACTTTCCATGTGATCACGCATGATCGTGTCTGCGCGTTCGGCGCGCCGGCCGTGGCCGGTCAGCTGTCGGATGAGCCTACCCATCATCGCCGGTCCTCCAGCAGACGAACCGCGCGGCCCATGATCTCGGTGTTGGCCGCTGTGGTCTTGTTGGTGTCGGTGATCACGTCGCGGCTTTCCTTGACCATGGATTGGGCCATCTCCAGCATCTTGTCCTGCAGCTCGCCATTGCGCTTGTACTGGATCCAGTTGGCCCAGCCCTGGACGACGATGACCACGCCTGCGAGGCCGCCACCGACCTCGGATATGAAGTCCACCAGGTTCATCGCCGATTCCTCACGCCCGCGATCCCGATCACCGCCAGCAGCGCCAGAGCGGCCGCCGCAGCCCCGCCACGGTTCCGCCACGCTCCTGCCGCCACCACAGCCCCGCAGGCCACTGCCGCGGCGTCCACGAGGCCGTCAGGGATGCCCCCACCGAAGAACGCGACCTGCGCGCCCTCCCACAGCAGCAGATAGCCGCCAGTTGTGATCGTAGCCCCGCGCCACGCGCCCGCGATCCACCTGATCAGCGCTGTCAGGATCACGCCGATGAAGGCATGCGCCAGCAGCGCAGCACCCCAGCCATAGGTATCGGCGGGCGATCCTGGACTGGTCAGCATGTCGCGGATCAGATCAAGCATGCGCTTTTTTCAGCATCATCATGCTGGACTCCTTGGCTGTTCAATTTGGGGATGAGTAACCGGCCCGTGAATCGCCGTGACTCTTTTGCGCAATGGGCGTTGTTGCAGAAAGGCGGCCTGATGCGTGACTGCCCCTTCCCCCTTCATTGTCAGGCCACGCGGACGATCTCGGCGGTGCCGAGGGCGTTGAAGCGGTTCATGAGCGCGACGCGGATATGGATT
>NZ_SUNH01000080.1 GCF_005048265.1 Paracoccus hibiscisoli | reverse complement strand
GATGCGCTGCGGCGGCTGGAGTATCGGGGCTATGACAGCGCCGGGGTCGCCACGGTGGACGGCGCCGGGCGGCTGGAGCGCAGGCGCGCGGTGGGCAAGCTGGTCAACCTGTCGGACCTCTTGGTCCACCAGCCGCTGACCGGGCATGCGGGCATCGGGCATACGCGGTGGGCCACCCATGGCGCCGCGACCGAGGTCAACGCCCACCCCCATCAGTCCGGCCGCGTCGCCGTCGTCCATAACGGCATCATCGAGAATTTCCGCGACCTGCGCGCCGATCTGGCCGCCCTGGGCATCACCCCCCAATCGCAGACCGATACCGAGACCGTGGCCCTGTTCACCGCGCATCACCTGGACCAGGGCATGACCCCGCTGGAGGCCGCGCGCGCCACCCTGGCCCGCCTGCAGGGCGCCTTTGCGCTGGCCTTTCTGTTCCAGGACCAGCCCGACCTGCTGATCGCCGCGCGCCGCGGCAGCCCGCTGGCCATCGGCCATGGCGACGGAGAGATGTACCTGGGGTCGGACGCGGTGGCGCTGGCGCCCTTCACCGACCGCATCACCTATCTGGAGGATGGCGACCACGCCGTCCTGACCCGCGCAGGCGTGCAGATCTGGGACGCGGACGGGCACCAGACCCACCGCCCCACCGCCCGCATCGACGTGGGCGCGACCGTCATCGACCGCGCCGGCCACCGCCATTTCATGGCCAAGGAGATCGCCGAACAGCCCGTGGTGATCGGCGACGTGCTGACCCATTACGTCAAGGGCTGTCGGATCGTCCTGCCCGAAGGCCTTGATTTCGCAGGCCTGGACCGGGTGACGCTGGTCGGCTGCGGCACCGCGCATCTGGCGGGCCATGTGGCGAAATACTGGTTCGAACAGCTGGCAGGCCTGCCCTGCGACATCGATGTGGCCTCCGAATTCCGCTATCGCGAGCCGCCCTTGTCCCCCGCCAGCCTGTTCATCGCCATCAGCCAGTCCGGAGAGACCGCCGACACGCTGGCGGCCCTGCATTACGCGCGCGGCCGCGTGGCGCGGACCGTGGGGCTGGTGAATGTGGGCACCTCGGCCATCGCGCGGGATGCGGACATGGCCCTGCCCACGCTGGCCGGGATCGAGGTCAGCGTGGCCTCGTCCAAGGCCTTCACCTGCCAGCTGGCGGTGCTGGCCGTGCTGGCGCTCAAGGCGGCGCATGACCGGGGGCGGATCGACGACGCGGGCTTGGCCGCGCATCTGCGCGACCTGCGCGCCATTCCGGGCCTGATGGCGCAGGCGCTGGCCCTCTCGGATGCCTGCCGCGAGCAGGCCGACTGGCTGGCCCAGGCCCGCGACGTGCTGTATCTGGGGCGCGGCGCGCTGTACCCGGTCGCGCTGGAGGGCGCGCTGAAACTCAAGGAGCTCAGCTATATCCACGCCGAGGGCTATGCCTCCGGAGAGCTGAAGCACGGCCCCATCGCGCTGATCGACGGCGACGTGCCGGTGGTGGTGCTGGCGCCGCATGACGCGCTGTTCGACAAGACCATCTCGAACATGCAGGAGGTGATGGCGCGCCACGGCCGGGTGCTGCTGATCTCGGACGCGGGCGGGATCGCTGCGGCAGGCGAAGGCGTGACCGCGCATCTGGCCCTGCCCCCCGGAGGCGGCATCTTCCAGCCGATCCTCTATGCGGTGCCGATGCAGTACCTAGCCTACCACACCGCCGTCGCAAAGGGCACAGACGTCGACCAACCCAGAAACCTGGCTAAATCCGTAACCGTCGA
>NZ_SUNH01000079.1 GCF_005048265.1 Paracoccus hibiscisoli | reverse complement strand
AGGCTGTCGGCCACGTTTGCCTGTTGGCCTGGCCTCCCAGGTCATCTCGGGATCGAACCAGATCGTCAGCGAGCCACGACGCTTCAGAGCTTCGTTATAGGCGGGCCAATTCCTGGTCTTGTAGGCGGGGGGGCTGGGTCGGCTCATGCGCCCCCAGCTACCACGCTGGATTCACAAGATGAATCCCTCACGCGATTTGTGCAACAGAGCCTAGCAAATGTAAACCAGTGGACGGTGCATTCTGACCGCTGCTGAACCTGCAACCTCCCCCTTAGGAGGGGCTAGGTTCCCCCGCAGAACGAGCAAATTCAGGCAGAAAAGCAGACCCCATTGGGTCGGTGTTTCCGGTTTGCACAGAGAAAACGGGCCTGCGCAGGTTCGGCGAACCAAAGAGCAACCCCCACGGCGAGACTACTGATTGACCGGCCAACCGTGGGGGTTGTGCCCCCAGTCATCAGTTGCAAGCTCTCGTACTTTCTCCAGAGCCTCGGCCACCAAGCCGTTCCGCGCCAGCATGTTGATGACGGACCTGGACCATTGATCGCGGTTTGCACGGCTGGTCTGCTGGTCGTCGCGCATTACACGGCCGACGATCACTTCATTTATAAGGACAAACCAATCGCCTTGATCAGGCTCGAATGTGCGCTTGCGGGTCCAGCACACGGACATTCCATAATCCTCAAAGCCTGGCGCCGTCACCGCGTCGGCTTCAAACTCGACAGTAAGTGCAGCTTCGGTAAGCCGTCTTTCGCTAACTCGTTCAGTATACGGTTTGCGTTTCCATCCCGAAGTCGACGCCGATCCCCAAGAGTGCGGCGGGCATAGCCATCGCTATCACTGCCCGAGCAATGCTACGAGTGTATGCCTGCACTAGTCGGGGCTTCATTGTGAAGCCCGACTCAGCAGGATGGCAGCGGCAGTTCCACAAGAACTGATACGTCTGCAAAGAGCTCCGCAAATGAACGACCGGAAGCGTCGGAGGTGCAGATGCGATCACTTCGCGTGCGCGCTCACGATGAAATTCGCGAGATGTTAGTGCGTAATGAGCAGCCTCCTTGGTGCGGGCGCCAAACCATTCGACGCAGCCTTCACCCATGCCCGGGCGGACCTTGCCATGATAGCGGAGTGATCGCCAAACCACCCTAGTCAACTGCGTTGCGCTGACCGGGTCTACCCAGACAAGCAGCTGAGCACGACGGGCCCGTTCATGCGCCGTCTCGTAATGCCCCCCCTCTAGCACCCACTCATCACCGGCGTGAACCGCGCGGGTCATTTCATCCAACTCTTCGGCGGTCCGATGAATGAAACCAGGTTGCCAGCTGAGCTGATCGATGTGATGGCCGGGCAGGCGGAAGCGCTTGGCCAGTTGTAACGTGAGCCACGTTTTGCCCACACCAGATCCACCCAGAACCATCACCCTCTTGATTATCTCCACCAAGGTACACCTCTACCACTAGTTGGCTGATAGCACGCCATGTGGCCTCCAGCTCGACTAACCAGAGTGATAGCGACTATCAGCCGTGCAACACAATTAAGATAAAGGGCCGACATATCTGCTAACGGCGGGGGATTACCCTTTTCCCAACGGCCTTCCCTGCCTCGAACGCGCTCTTGCCGTCCTCGATCGTCTGGATCACCGCGCGCTCCTTCGACGGGCTGGCGGTGTAGGGCCGTGGGATCGCTCCGCTGAAAGTCCCGCGCTGGTGTGCGAAGATCACCAGGGCGTTGTTGCGTAACTCACGCGTGAGACGTGATGCCCCCTTTCCCCGTTGTCATCAGTCCACGCGGACTATCTCGGCCGTTCCGATGGCCGAGAAGCGGTTCATGAGTGCGATGCGGATTTGGAT
>NZ_SUNH01000078.1 GCF_005048265.1 Paracoccus hibiscisoli | reverse complement strand
GCCGTTTGCGCCAGGCTGTTGGCTGAGCGCAGGTATTCCAGCTTTCCTCGCCGGGAAATCAGGCCGCTGGTGTCGTAAACCGGAATGCTGAAGGCAACATCGACGATAGGAGAGCGTTCATTATCGCGCCCTTCCCGCTCGATTTCGACGCCCGCCACGACCTCCGCATCGGACAGCATTCGAGTCTGGCCGCTCAGTTTGTAGCGCGCAGCCACAGCTTCCAGCTCCAGGCGACCCGCAGCGAGGTCGACGCGGTTTTCCAACGCCATCCGTTCGATATTGGCGCGGTTCGGCGCGCTGCGCGGCAGTGCCGGCAGGCTGTCGGGAACATAGAAATCAGTATCGGTGCCCCACAGGCCTAGCAGTCGAACCAGTTTTTCCTTCGCCAGTTGCGCCTCCAGCCTTGCCTCAGCCTGTTCGGCGGCCAGCTCGGCGGTGAACACATGCTCCCGTGCCTGATCGGCACGGCTCAGCGCTCCCGTTTCGCCAAGTTGTGCTGCCAGCTCGGATGCCGCGTCCGCGGCGCCTTGGGCGCGCCCGACAAGTCCGGCGGCCTCGAACGCACCGACGGCCTCGATCCAGGTCCGGCGGGTTTCATGCGCCAGCGCCAAGGTCTCGCCCGCGGCAGCCAGCTGCGCCTGCCGGAACTCCAGATCAGCGGCCCGTGTGCGGGATTTCTTCGTGACCAAGTCCAGAATGGATGACGCTACCGTGCCTTCCACCGACCGGGTGACATCACCACTGACCAGCCCGGACACGGAGATACCGACGCTCGGCACCGGCCCGAGGGCCGTCTCCCACAGGTCCGCCGCGGACAGCCCCAGGTCGGCGTAACTGGCCTGCAGGCCGGGGTTGTTCAGAAGTGCCACCTGAACCGCCTGTTCGGCGCTGATCGTCTTTCCCTGAACGATGGCGCGAACGCGTTGCGCATGTGCCTGCCGTTCAGCCGGGGACTGAAGCCATGCCGCCTCTGCCCCGGTTGCCTGCCGGGAGATCCCCGCAACAGTCGCGAACCCTGCCCTCTCGTCGCCGGCTTTGCTCATCGTCGCCGTATCTGCGCAGGCCGTCAGCAACAGCAGTGCGCCCATCGAAAGTCCCAATGCCGTCTTCATTCGACACCCGGGCCTTGCGCATTGTTCAGATCGATCCAGTTTCCCGGTTCCTGAACGGCGCGGCTTCGATAGGTGACGGCGGGACCGGCCTGCAGGGTCGAAACCGGCGACGCGGTATCGGCGACGCTTACAAGTCCGACAGATGTATCCAGAGGAGGCAGAGGCGCGCAGGCCACCGCAAGCAGCGGCATCGCAGCCGCGAACACGAACTTCATGTGAGGATTCCGCTTTCTGATCAGAAGGATGATCGCCGCAGCCTGTCAGGCTGCAGCTTGCAACGCTCGGATCAGGCCCGCGGAGGGCGGCGCAGTCCTTCGGAGACGGTCAGCTCCACCAGCGGGGCGGTGCGGACGGCATCCAGTGTCTTGCTGAGCAGAAAAGCCTGGGCGACGTCGCTGGAGGTCAAAAATGCTGTCGCAGGACAGGCGTGTGCCTTGCAGTGCGACCCATGTCCCTCGGACGACGTTTCTTCATCATGCACATGGTCTTGAACCAGCACCGCTTGTTCATGGACATGGTCGGAACCCCCGGCCCCGGAATGCTGTCCATGTCGGTCTGGTGCCTCGACCGATGCCGCTGTCAGCATCATCTCGCACTTCAGATCCATCGAAGCGTTGCCAGCAGACACGGTGACGCCCATTGAGGTGCCCCCCGAAAACTGGACACTGGCATAAGCTCTGATTTGCTGTCTGCTGATCTTCATTACGAAGGAGATCGACGATGTCGAAACGAAAGCAGCACGCCCCTGAGTTCAAGGC
>NZ_SUNH01000077.1 GCF_005048265.1 Paracoccus hibiscisoli | reverse complement strand
TTTCAGATCCGTGTGGTCGTCCTGAACGGCTTCGCCGCACTCGGCATACCCGTCACTGAAGCCGTGGGATGAGTCTGTCCGGGGGAAGGGGAACCTCGACCCTCAGCCGATTTGTGCAACAGAGCCGTTCTAGCATATTCTTCTCGATATTATTGTAGCATGCTGACCATATTTGATGTAAACGTTACCGTCGACGAAAAACCGCTATCATAAGTTTTGCGCCGCAAAGCATCACTCCTCACAACCCCCTCCGCCCCTTCATCTCCTCCAGCAACGCCCGCGTCCCCGCCGCACTCATCCGCCGAGGCCCCTCCATCGGCACCGGGGGCAGGGGCGTTTCCCATCTCGGCCCAGGCCGCGTCCTCGGCGCGCTGCAGGTCGCCGAATTCGGGCCGGGGCCCGTCCAGACCCTCGGCCTCGCGGCGCTTGAGGTAATGACCAGTCACGGGATTTTTCCTCCACCACCGATTAGAGTCCGCTCCAACTTGAGGACGGACAATGAAGCGCAGAAGATTTACGGATGAGCAGATCATCGGCATCCTTGGCGAGCACGGTCGACGTATACGTCGACGGCACGAAGTGCGCTGACCTGTGCCGCAAGCACGGCATGTCGGAAGGCACCTTCTATAACTGGAAGGCCAAGTTCGGCGGCATGACGGTGTCGGAGGCCAAGCGGCTGAAGACGCTCGAGGATGAGAACGCGAAGCTGAAGAGGCTTCTGGCCGAGCAGATGCTGGATCTGGCTGCGATGAAGGAGCTGGTTTCAAAAAAGTGGTGACGCCTGCCGTGAAGCGCGAGGCGGTCGCGCATCTGAATGCCCTGCTCGGGCTCTTGGAACGGCGGGCGTGCCGGATTGTCAGAGCGGATCGCAAGGTGGTCCGCTACGACGCGCGAGCCGTGCGCCGGACACGGTGCTGGGCGATTGGTTGCGGGAGCTGGCCAACGAACGCCGACGCTTCGGTTATCGCCGGCTCTTCGTCCTCTTGCGCCGCGAGGGGGGCCTTCAGGCATCAATCGGATCTATCGGCTCTACCGCGAGGATGGAGGAGGATCAGAAAACGGTCCGGGGGACCGTTTTCCCGACGACGCTGACGGTGCGCAAGCGGAAGGCCCGACGCAAAGCGATCGGCACGCGGGCCCCAATCCTGGTCGAGGCGCGACCCAACGCACGCTGGTCGCTGGAACTCGTTCATGACCCGTTTGCCAACGGCCAACACTTCCGAGTTCTCAACGTGGTCGACGACGTCACCCGGGAATGCCTCGCAGCGATCCCGGACTCTTCGATATCCGGACGGCGCGTCGCACGAGAGCTATCGGCCCTGATCGAGCGTCGAGGGAAGCCTGGAATGATCGTCTCCGACGACGGCACGGAACTGACCTCGAACGCCATCCTGCGGTGGTGTTCCGAGCATCAGATCGAGTGGCACTCCATCGCGCCGGGAAAGCCGATGCAAAACGGCTTCGTCGAGATTTTCAACGGTCGGATGCGCGATGAGCTGCTCAATGACACCATGTTCCGCAACCTGGCTCACGCGCGTGTTGTGATCGCTGACTGGGCCGCCGACTACAACACCGAGCGCCCGCATTCGGCCTTGGATTACCAGACCCCGGTCGACTACGCACGAACCCTGATCACCGCAATCGCCCGCCCCGCTGCGCGAGATGAAAGCTCCGCGCGACGGGCGATTGCTCAACCCGCGACAATCGGCGTAAATACCAACCGGGCTCCGGTCGCGGCTGGATGAAAGTTCAGCGGCAGGTCAGCTGGCGTTGAGCCTGCCCCTTCACTCGACGGTTACGGATTTAGCCAGGTTTCTGGGTTGGTCGACGTCTGTGCCCTTTGCGACGGCGGTGTGGTAGGCTAGGTACTGCATCGGCACCGCATAGAGGATCGGCTGGAAGATGCCGCCTCCGG
>NZ_SUNH01000076.1 GCF_005048265.1 Paracoccus hibiscisoli | reverse complement strand
CCTGCTTGGCCCGATCGGAAACATCCCGCCAGCAGAGGCAGAACTGAACTTCCAAGTTCAGCGCGACATGCTCGATCTTGTCGCGTAAAGTCAAGCTATAGGTCTCCGATAAATCCGGGGCGATTCAGTTCGACTACATCGAGCGTTTCTACAACCCGCGCAGACGGATTCGAAACTGAGCTACATCAGCCCCACGGAGTTTCGAGGCCAGCGCTATGCTAGCTTAACGTGCTGTCCACGAAACCGGCAGCAGCTCACTTAGCCAGATGCATAACAAGACGGATGCCAACGACGCGGCGATGCTGTCCGATCTGGCGCGGACGGGTTTCTATAGGAGGGTCGAGGTCAAGAGCCGGGATGGTCAGGAGCGCCGCGCGCTGCTGGCAGCCCGTGATGCGCGATCGGAGCGCGGCGCAATGCTGAGAACACGATCCGCGGCCTTCTCGCCAGCTTCGGGCTCCGCGTACCAGGGCAACCCCGAACCTATGAGGGTCGCATCCGCGCCGTGCTCGAAAGACAGGATACGCTGGCGCCAGTCATCTTGCTTCTGGCGATCCGCACGGAAGCATTGCGCCAGGCGGCGGCGCTAACCAAGGAACTGGTTCGGCAAGTGAAATCCTCGGACGCTTGCCGCAGGCTGATGACGGTCCCCGGAGTGGGGACGGTCACGGCGGCGACTTTCGTCGCGACAATCGACGCGCCAGGTCGGTTCGCCAAGTCGCGCTCGGTGGGTGCTTATGCCGGACTGACCTCTCGGCGACATCAATCCGGCGCTGTCGACTATGGCGGCCGCATCTCAAAGCGCGGAGACCGGCTTTTGCGCACCATGCTCTATGAGGCGGCCAATTCTCTACTCTGCCGTGTCAAGCCGGGCCGGGGTCAAGCGCTCAAGGACTGGGCCATGGCAGTCAAAGGTAGAACCAGTCACAAGAAGGCCGTCGTCGCCCTGGCGCGCAAACTCGCAGTGATGATGCACGCGATCTGGGTCAACGGTAGCGTCTTCAAGGAGTCGGAGGCATGACCATGACCCCGATCCTATAAGGCAGGGTTCGAAACCCCGCCCGTGAAGTTGCCACGTCGGCTGACGGTGGCAGGCAGTGGGATGATCCCGTGCGATCTACATGCGGCCCATAGGGACCGCGCACTTCACCTTCGGGACGCCCAAGCCTTGAACGCCGAGATGAAGCGCCGCCCGGCGACTTCGGAAAGAACCTTGCAGGCCGCCGACGCAAACAGCAAACTGACCGAGCGCGGGGGATCAGTTAAAGAACCTATCTGCCCATGGCGGGTGGGTTCATCTACCTCGCTGCCGTGCTCGACTGGTTCACTCGGCGGGTGCTGGCATGGCGGGTGTCGATCACGCTCGAGGCTGACTTCTGCATAGAAGCCGTCGAAGAGGCCCTGGCGCGTCATGGCACACCCGAGATCTTAAACACGGATCAGGGCAGCCAGTTCACGTCCACTGACTTCATCAAGGTGCTGGCGGCACGCGAGATCAAGATCAGCATGGATGGCAGAGGCGCCTGGCGCGACAACGTCTTCGTCGAGCGCCTGTGGCGGACCATCAAATACGAGGAGGTCTGCCTGCGGGCCTATGCCAGCGTGTCCGAGGCTCGGGCCGGCATTGGAAGATACCTCGCCTTCTATAACAGCCGACGCCCACACTCATCACTTGACGGAAAAACCCCCGATCAGGCCTAGACTTCAGACCCATTGATCTTGCGGTGTCTGCATGATTCAGGCTCCGCAAGGAGAGCTGATCGATGAGCAACCTTTTCTGGCTGATTGAGGCGCAGATGGCCCGCCTTCGTCCTTTCCTTCCCAAGTGTCATGGCCGCCCGCGTGTTGATGATTTGCGCGTTCCCAGTGGCATTATCTTCATCAATCGCAATGGCTTGCGGTGGTGCGAGGGCGAGAATGCCCGAACGGAGAATACGGACCGGCCAAGACGCTCTACAATCGCTGGAAGCGTTGGAGCGATAATGGGGTCTTCGCGCGGATCATGGTCGGTCTGGCCGCCGAAGGCGCCGATCCCAAGAC
>NZ_SUNH01000075.1 GCF_005048265.1 Paracoccus hibiscisoli | reverse complement strand
AATCCAAATCCGCATCGCACTCATGAACCGCTTCTCGGCCATCGGAACGGCCGAGATAGTCCGCGTGGACTGATGACAACGGGGAAAGGGGGCATCACGTCTCACGCGTGAGTTACGCAACAACGCCTCGTAGCTGCCAAGCAGCAAGCTGCACAACCTAGAGGCGGATTCTCATACGGTCACGGTTCGCAGTTTTCCAAGGACCGCTTTCCGCCCTTTACGTCGATGTGGAGCAATTGCCAGCTTCTAGCTGCGGTTCGACTGCGGCAAAGGTCACGTCAAAACCTCTATCGTCCTTTGCAGTGACTGGTGGGGGTTGCAACTGCCAGCGGGATCGTCACCGGGCTTGATGCGTGCGGCAATCGCTTGATCGGCGCGTGCGAAGCCTTCCGGCCAGGTCCGATGTTGCGGGATCGATGTTCAGGATAGCGTCACCCTGCATGCACCGCGGCCATCGTTCTCCCCAAAGACGAAGGACAGCTCGACCTGCGCGCCGCAGGCCGCTGCATAGCGCACGACGAGCTCAAGTGCGGGCAGCGCGGCAACCGGACTCTCCAGCGTAGCCACCACCGACGCCGTCAGTGGCCTGCCAAGGTCCGCCGACGCGCGCCGGACGTCGGCTGGCGTCATCCCCTTGCTTTTGCGGACCGACCGCAGGGCCAAGGCGAGATCGGCTTTCGTCCGGTGCCGGTCGAGCAGCGCGGCGCCTGCGGGATAGGTGGCGCGCAATCGGGCGAGGCCATGCTGTTCGGGCGTCCCGCTTTGCCGCGGCGGTCTTTTCGTCATGGCGATCTCCTTGCGAAACGATTGCTTTCCATGCCCGTCGCAATCTGGCCGCGACGGGTCACCCATATTCACTCCGCGATCACGCCTTCGAGGAGGGCCCGCACCTCCGCGAGCGCCCTGTGGAGGCGCTCGCCCGCGATCGGCATCGCGTGGTCCGACAACGAAGCGGGGATGTAGTGCCATCCGGGCCCCTTCGCCTCGAAATGCGCGGTGAACTTCTCTTCAACCTCGTTCAGATGAGTGCCGAGCCGATACCAGCGGCTTCGCGTCCTAGCCCAGCCAAAGTCTGTCCCAAGCGCGATCAGTGGCGAGGTGTGGATCCAGCCGTCCCTGAGCGCCGGATGTCCTGCAACGCATCCCCAGAGGAGGGGCAGTCCCGTGCTTTGCGCGACGGCGGCCTGCCAGAGGTCCAGCAGCGGCGCGGTCGCCAGGTCCTGGACCGTCGGGCCTCGCTCAATGGCGGCGAGAAGCGCCGTGGCGCGGTCGATGTGCTCCTGTTCGTAGACCATGCGTCTCCTCCTTGTCATTATCCGTGGCGTGATGTTCGTCGTCTGGAGGGGTGGCCTCCGCAGGTTGGTTTCAACCACGCTCCTGCGGCTCAAGCTCCCTGAGAGGCGCTGCCAGCACGTCGTCTGGGTGGGCCGGCAACGCGGCGGCAGGGGTGGTTTCGAAGTCGAGATGCGTCCGCATCAGCCAGTTCAGCAGCCGCACCTTGCTCAAGCCGGAAGCGCGCGCCGCTGCAATGATCCGGTCCAGACCCGGAAGAACCCGCCGGTCGACGGGATCGAACTGAAACGCCGGGAACAGCGATCGATCTCCGACGCGAAAACGGAGGCAGTGGACATCCAGAGGCTCTGTCGCAGGCAGGTTGCCCGGTGCCCTTGCCAGCAGCCCATGTAGCTCTGTCTCGTCGATCATGGGGACCCGGCCAAGGATCTTTCCGCGCAGCGCCCGGCGGCAGGCTGCATCTCCGGGGCGGTCTCCATCTCTGCGGCTCATCTCAGATCACCATCGGCTTGTTCTCGAGATCCGCCGCGCGGTCGAGCATCCGCAGGACCGTGCGCAGGCTGGGGCGCATCGTGGCCTGCGGCGCGACCGCAGCGAGGGCTGCCATGATCGCGTGCACCGACGCCTCCGACAGCCCGCGCGCAAGCCCCTCGCGCTCCGCAAATCCCAACAGGTCGGCCACGTTCAGCTCGTTCATCTTCAGCACGGTGCAGCGGCTCAGAAGCGGTTCTGGCACCGGGGCCAGGCTGTTCGTCAGCAGAACCCAGCTGAGACGAGACATGTCGAAGCGGACCCGATAGTAGGGGCAGGTCCAGTCATGGGCCGTGCCTGGCTCCAGAAGGGGCAGCAGCCCCTCAGCCAGGCCATAGGACTGGCCGCGATCGGACCGGGTGCGGCCGGCCTTGTCCAGCTCGTCAATGATGATGAACGGGTTGCCGGCCAGATCCGTCAGGATGTGCTCCAGCACGCGGCCGGGGCGGGCACCCGACCAGCCGCGC
>NZ_SUNH01000074.1 GCF_005048265.1 Paracoccus hibiscisoli | reverse complement strand
AAAGAACGCCCATTCCTCGTCCGACATCAGGTCTCGTGCCAAGCTGGTCTCGATCGCAGATACCAGCTTGAATCATGCCCGAACCGCGTTGTGAATCCCTTTTGTCAACACGGCCTAGCTTAACGTGCTGTCCACGAAACCGGCTGCAGGCCACGTCATGGCACACCCGAGATCTTAAACACGGATCAGGGCAGCCAGTTCATGTCCACTGACTTCATCAAGGTGCTGGCCGCCCGCGAGATCAAGATCAGCATGGATGGCAGGGGCGCCTGGCGCGACAACGTCTTCGTCGAGCGCCTCTGGCGGACCATCAAATACGAGGAGGTCTACCTGCGGGCCTATGCCAGCGCGTCCGAAGCTCGGGCCGGCATTGGAAGATACCTCGCCTTCTATAACAGCCGACGCCCACACTCATCAATTGACGGAAAAACCCCCGATCAGGCCTACTTCAACCAGCCCATGCCGGAGGCGGCAGCGGCATAAACGAGGCGGAAAACCACTTGGAAAACGCCCGGAACCTGTTCAGATAAACCGAACCACCTCTCAGGAACGAGGGTTAGCGCTTGGCAACGTCATTGACCAACTCCGATAACACGTTGACGCTGGTCACCGGAAAACTCGCGTTCCGCCTTGGGGGCAGGCAACGTTCGACAGATGCCTGTGAGTATCACAGAGCTCCTTCAGGTGGCCATCGTCGGCGACCGCCTGCATCCGCCCGGATCATAGAACCATCTGAGCCGTGGCCGACCATGAAGGCCAAGGATTGAAATTCGACTTCATTGGTGAAATCCACGGCGCCGATGGCTGCATCATTATCAGTGATTTCGATCACTCTCACTGACCTTAGCCGCGGGAAAGCCCGTCGACATGGATGTAACGATACCTTGAGCTGAGACATCCGGCTCATCGCCGGAAGGGCCGGACAGCTTGCCGCCCATACCACTCTCCAGCAGCGTAGAAAAGGTAGCGGGCAACCCAGTCCCTTACGGGCCTCCACGCTCACAAATGACCAAACACGGCCCTTCGCTCAGTTGGTCAATATGGTGGGCTTGATGACCATACTGCCCGGAAGTCCGGCTGATCAGGCGTCGAACTGGCGTTATGGCTCGTAGGGCCAGCACTTGGACGAGGGCCTCATCGGTTATCAATAACGCACCCCATGGCCAGTGTGGCAGTTATTTCGCAGTCTTGGGCAGCTCTACCCGGCCACTTTGAATGCCAAGACCAAAGCAAACTTGATCCGCCAAGAGACACGCTCGCACATAATGCAACCCCGCCTTCGCGCCGGGGTTGACCAAAGTTGATGGAACGTATCCACGACCGCCACGTTCGTTTAGTGAACAGAAACGGAGGAGACCATCATGGACCATGCAAATCACCCGCGTCTGGACGCCTCGGAATACACCGAAGCCGTGCTATCCGGCGCTGCCGTCTACGGGCCCGGTGACGAGAAGGTCGGAACCATCTCGCACATTCACGGCACCGGCGCAGGCGCTCAGGTCGTGATCGAGGTCGGCGGATTTCTAGGCATCGGGGCCAAGTCGGTTTCGGTCGCCGCGCAGCAGCTTGATCTGATGCGCAACGAGGCGGGCGAGGTTCACGCGGTCACCACCTGGACCAAGGACAGCCTCAAGGAGATGCCCGAGCATCACCACTAATATTTCCGAAACTCAAGCTGAACGGAAGCGCCCGGGGGATGATTTCTTCGGGCGTTTTTATGGTCCGATGGTGCCCGTCGAGGGACTTGAACCCCCACGCCTTGCGGCGCTTGGACCTAAACCAAGTGCGTCTGCCAATTCCGCCAGACGGGCAACAATGCGGTATCTAGCGCGGTGGTTGGATGCCCACAAGGGACATCACTCAGTCAAGCGAGTTGGTGGCCAATAGATATGCAGAACCGGGGCATACTGTTCCGGTCGTGTCGCTCAAAACCGTCATCGTCCTATGAACCGGCGCAATGATCTCCGTTCTGAACCGGGTATGCCTCTGCAGGGTTTACAGGCGGGTGTTGGACCATCTTCAATCATCTGTGCGCGCACATGCTCGGGTGCAGCCCAATCTGCCCTCTACTTTCAATTCCTCTGTCTCTTCAAGACGATGCCTATCAGGTGCGTTTCATGCCTCCAGGAGTAGGGCTTACTGATCAGGGAAATTGATTTGCGTTTCATTGTGCCGTCGAAATCGGTAGAGCAAAGACGGTATCAGCGCCCGGATCGAGCACCGGCGCGCGGGTCTCGTCGACAAAGATCCGGTCGGCGCCGCGCAGATGAGCCTTCATGTGGTCGATGACAGGCATCAGGTGGACTTGAGGGGACCGTGGCCCCAGTGGGGCCGCGTAAGCCCCGAAAGGCGCGCCCCGTCCAGTTGCCGAGTGTGCCACGGTCGAGGTGGAGACCTTGCCGCTCGAAGATCCCCGCTTGGCGGCATGGTGGACCTGTCACGGTTTGGTGCCGCTCCTTTGACCACGTAATGTGCAGCAAAGGAGATGAACGATGGGCACAATCAGGACAAATGAGCAGGGATGCGGTGCGTATTGCGCTGACAAGCGGGCTT
>NZ_SUNH01000073.1 GCF_005048265.1 Paracoccus hibiscisoli | reverse complement strand
TGCGTATTCCACGGAAGATGGGCATCGATTCCACGGCATCGTGGGCAGCCATTCCACGCCTCGGGCAGTCTGGCCGACTGGTGCATGGGGTCAGGCCCGACCTGACAGGTCAAGCGGTTTCATGGTGACCGCGCGCTTGCGCATGCTCTCTCCGGCGAGGGGTAGTCGGTGTGCGTTATGAACGAGCCGGTCGAGGATAGCGTCGGCCAGGGTCGGGTCGCCAATGGTCTCGTGCCAATGCTCCACCGGGAGTTGGCTGGTGACAATTGTGGAGCCACGGCCGTGACGATCTTCAAGGATCTCCAGCAGGTCTCGCCGTTCGGGAACGGACAACACTGACAGGCCCCAATCGTCGAGGATGAGCAACTCGGTCCGCTCGATGGCTTTCAGCGTCCTGGCGTGCCGCCCGTCGCCACGGGCGATGGCGAGAGCCTCGAACAGGCGCGGCACGCGGTGGTAGGCGACGCGTCGGCCATCGCGGCAGGCCTTGTGGCCAAGGGCGCAGGCAATCCAGCTCTTTCCCAGTCCGGTTGGACCGGTGATGAGCAGGTTCTCATGGCGTCCGATCCATGCGCCATCGACGAGGTGCGCCATGACGGCACGATCAATACCGCGCGGAATGCGCAGGTCGAGATCCTCGACGCAGGCAGCCTGTCGCAGGGCGGCGAACTTGAGTCTTCCGATCAGTCGCTTGGCGTCCCGTTCGGCGGCCTCGCGATCGACCAGCAGGCCGAGGCGATCCTCAAAGCCGAGGCTGTCGTATGTGGCGTGGGCCTGGCGCTGCTCGTCCAGTGCCTTGACCATGCCGGTGAGGCCGAGGGCGACGAGCCGTTCGGAGGTGGGATTGATCAGCAAGGTGGGTCTCCTTTCGATGGTAATAGCCCCGTCCGCGGATGTTCGAATGCCGAAGCGGGGGTTGTTCGGGGCTTTCTTCGAGGAAGGCGCTGTCGAGCCCGCTCGACAGGATCGATCTGATTGAGGCCACGGAGCGGGCCCGGATGGATATTCCCCGCCGGCAGGCTGCGTCGAGGCGGGCGGGTTCATAGCTCCTGGCCAAGGCAAGAACGCCGAGGCAGCTTCGAAAGCCCTGCTCGGGATGGGGGCGGTCTGCCATCACAGCCTCGCAAAATGCCGTCACCGACGGGCCGAGCCTGGCCGCTTGCGCCAGGACACGGGCCGGCGTCCATTCCGCATGGCGGCGGTGGGACGAGGGCATGTGCTCTGGAACTGTCACGTGGCTGCGTCGACCAGGGCAGCGGGGATGGCTGGCAACCCGTTGCCCCTTGTGGAAGATCTCGACGACAGGACCGCAGACGCGGACATCGACCTCCTGCCGGATCAGTCTGAACGGCACGGAATACCACGAGCTGTCGACCTCGACGTGATAGTCGGGCGCCACGCGGGCCCGCTTCCAGCGGGCAAACCTGTAGGGCTCCGGCGGCAGCGGCTCGAGGTTCGGCCGGTCGATCGTGGCAAAGAGGTCGGCACGGCTGGCGCCATAGCCGCGCATCACGCGCATGTTCAATTCATCCAGCAGCCGTCGGATGGCAGCGTTCAGATCGACCAGAGAGAAGAAGCGCAGGTTGCGCAGCCGCGCCAAAATCCAGCGCTGCGCGACTTGCACGGCGACTTCCACCTTCGCCTTGTCGCGGGGCTTGTAGGGCCGCGCGGGCAGGATGGCGGTGCCGTAGTGGCTGGCCATCTCGGCATAGGTCCGGTTCAGCCCCGGATCAAAGCGGTCGGCCTTGAACACCGCCGACTTCAAGTTGTCGGGCACCACGACCTTCGGCACACCGCCAAGGAATGTGAACATCCGGACATGTGCCTCAATCCAGTCCTCGAGGCCCTCGGATGGCACGGCCTCGGCATAGGTGTAGTTGGAGGCCCCCATCGCCGCGACGAACAGCTTCATGGCCCGGGCTTCCCCGGTTGCAGGATCGATCACGTCGATCGTGTCGCCGGCGAAGTCGACGAAGACCTTCTCGCCGCCGATATGGGTTTGCCGCATCGTCGGCCGGACCCGACCCTTCCAAGCCTCGTAATGCTCGCAAAACCACGCGTAGCCAAAGCCAAGGGGATGGACTGTGCGATACTCCTCCCACAGCAGGGCGCGCGTGACCCCCGGGCGTCGCAGTTCCCGATCCACCAAGGTCCAGTCGGGCACCGGACGTTCCCCGTCCGGCACCGATGGCGCCGCCGGGAACAACAGCAGCTCGAGGTCGTCGTCGGACAACGCGGCGGGAAGCGGCCAGGTCACACCAACCTTCCGCGCCCGCCCGAGATACGTCCCGACAGTTCCCTTCCCAAGCCCAAGCGAGGCGGCGATCGCCCGCTCGCTCAGCCCGTTCGCATACTTCAACCGTAGAACATCTCGTATCCGGCGCATTGACAGTCGTCCCGTTGGCATCTCGGCTCCCTCGTAAAGAAACGAGGGTCACCGTAGCTTCAGACTGTCGGCCGGGCCCGCCCACGATCGCGTGGAACGGCTGCCCATCATCGCGTGGAATCGCTGCCCACGATCAGCTGGAATGGGTGCCCATCATCCCGTGGAACACGCA